>NZ_CAJYVU010000044.1 GCF_913778135.1 uncultured Sphingomonas sp.
GGGGCCGTCGGGAGAAGTGCCATGAAGTCGACCATCATCCTCGCCGCGCTCGCTGCCTCACTGACCGGTGCTGCCGCTCATGCAGAGCCCAAGTCGCCGCCGCCGCCCGCGACCGAGATGCCGGCACCAACGCAGGCCGTCAGCCCCGAACAGCGTTACTGCATCGACAGCCAGATGACCGGCTCGCGCATTCGTCATCGCGAATGCCACACCGTTGCGCAGTGGAAGGCGCTCGACGTCGACGTCCTCGCCGCGGCGAAGCAGTGAGGTTCGTGGCCGGCGCGCCGATGAGGTGCGCCGGCGATGTCTGAAAGGGACGCTGGCCGCAGCAGCGCGTCGCCGCTTACAGGGCGCGCTCGTAGACCTGGTAGACCTTGTTGACCTTGCTCTCGATTGCGGTCGCGATCGAGTTCATGCCCTGATTATCATCGAGCACCCAGCCGATTTCGCCTCGGCTGGCGCCGTAATGCTCGACGGAGGCCTTCCGGATTGCTTCGATCATCATGAAGGCGAGCTGGCTGGCGAGGCGCGAGGATTGCAGTTCCTTGCGCACACCCATCAGTGGCACGCGCATCGTGTGGACCTTGGGCTTGCGCAGCCACAGCAGCAGTTTGGCCCAGCCGAAGGGCAACAGCGAACCGTTCAAAGGCTTGATCGCCTCGTTCAGATCGGGAAGCGTGATCATGAACGCGACCGGCTTTCCTTCCAGTTCGGCGATGCGGATCAGGTCGTTGAAGACGATCGGCTTGAGCTTGACGCCGACATCCTTGATCTCGGGCGGGGTGAGGGGGACGAAGCCCCAATTGTCCGACCAGGCGTCGTTCAGGATGTCGAGGATGATCGCTGCTTCCTGCTCGAACTTGCGCTTGTCGACCTCGCGGATGACGATGCTGGGGTTGGCCTCACCCGATTTGATGATGCGTTTGACGAGCTTGGGGAACTCCTGCGTAATGTCGAGGTCATAGGTGATCAGTTGCTTGACCGGCGAATAGCCGGCGCGTTCGATCCAGCCGCGATATTCGCGTTTCGCGTGACCCATCATGATTGTCGGTGGATGGTCGTATCCCTCGATCAGCAGTCCCGGCTCCTCCCAGATCGATTGCGAGATCGGGCCGAGCGCGCGAACCATGCCCTTGCCGCGTAGCCAGTCCTCGGCGGCGGCGAGCAGGGCGGTGAAGACGGCCTCTTCCTCCGCGTCCATCAGCCCCCATTGGCCGACGCCGGGGCCGAAGCCCTGCGTCGCAGGCATGGTGAGCGCGAGCGTGTCGATGTGCGCGGAAATACGCCCGACCACCCGATCCCCGCGGTGGGCAAGGAATAGTTGAACGTCGGCGTGGCTGTACCAGCCATTCTTCTCCGGCGTGATGAGGCCAAGCGCCTCACCCTTCAATGGCGGCACCCAGTTGGGATCGTCGCGGTACAGCCGGAACGGCAGGTCGACGAACGCCTTGAGATCGCGCTTGCTGGTGACCGGGGTGATGCAGAGGGTGTCGGACATAAACCGGAAATAACCGGCGCGATCGATCATGGCGAGTGAGCATTTGCGCCGCATCGTGACGGTGCGCGCCTGTTACGGTCACTGTGTCGCCACTATATTCTGTTCATGGAGCAAGCCATGACTAGCATGACCCTCGACCGTGCATCCGCCCCGGCTGCCGGCGTTCGCGCGCGCATTCCCGACGACAAGGCGATGCTGCGGACTGCCGCCGAACTGACGCGCGATCTCGTGCAGCCGCGTGCCGGCATTTACTGGGTCGACCTGATCGCGTCGTCGGTCGTCGGCTACGGCGCACTGGCGTTGGCGATCGCCACGGCGTCGACCGCGGTGATGATCGTCGCCGGGGTCGTATCGATGCTGGCGTTGTACCGCGGCATGAGCATGATCCACGAATTGACACACGTGAAGCATGCGCAGCTCCGTGGCTTTCGCGCTGGCTGGAACACGTTGATCGGCGTGCCGATGATGATCCCGTCATTTATGTACGAAGGCGTGCACAACCTGCACCATGCCAAGACGCGCTATGGCACGTCGGAAGACCCGGAGTATCTGCCGCTGGCGCTGATGAAGCCGTGGACGTTGCCGGTGTTCGTGATCGTGTCGATGCTGGCGCCGGTCGGGCTGCTGATCCGCTATGCTGTGCTGGCGCCGCTGTCGGCCTTGTTGCCGCGGCTGCGCACTGCGGTGGTGTCGCGCTACTCGGCGCTGTCGATCAATCCGTCGTTCCGCCGCCGCATGCCCGAGGGTGAGGAGCGCGCGCGTTGGGTCCGGCTTGAGGCGGCGACAGCGGTATGGGCGATGGCGCTCGTCGCGCTGACTGCGGTGGGTGTGATCCCGTTCAAGGCATTCGCGATCTTCATGGTGGTGGGTGCGGGTGTTGCACTGATCAATCAGGTCCGCACGCTCGTCGCGCATTTATGGGAGAATGAGGGCGAGGCGATGAGCGTCACGGCGCAGTATCTCGATACCGTCAACGTGCCGCCGCCCGCGCTGCTGCCGGTGTTGTGGGCGCCGGTGGGACTGCGTTACCACGCGCTGCATCACCTGTTGCCGGGTCTTCCATACCACTCACTGGCGGAGGCGCATCGGCGGTTGTCGAAGGTGCTGGAGCCCGCATCGCCGTACCACAAGGCAAGCTACAAGGGCTTGCCGGCGCTGGTCGGCAAGCTGGCGGTGGCGACGATCCGGCCGCGCTGATCTCGTAACCTTCGGTAGGGTAAAAAGGGCGGCGTCTCCGATCGAGGCGCCGCCCTTTTTCATTCCTCTGTCCGCAGCAGCACTGCCTCGCCGATCAGCAGGAAGAGCAGGAACGGCGCCCAGGCGGCAAGGAAGGGCGGGTAGGCTCCCAGATTACCCATCGCCAACGCGAAATTGTCCGCGACGAAATAGGCGAATCCTAGCGCCATGCCGACTACTGCGCGCACGAACAACTGCCCCGACCGCGCGATGCCGAACGCGGCTACGGCGCCCAGCAACGGCATTAGCACCGACGAGAGCGGCGCCGAGAGCTTGTGCCACAGCGATCCTTCCAGTGCCTTCACCGGACGACCCGCTTCCTCGAGATCGTTGATCGCATTGCGCAGCGCGCCGAACGACAGGCTGTCGGCATCGACAGTCGCGAGCGTGAACTGGTCGGTGCGCACGCCGCGCCCGATGATCTGTTCGCCCAGCATCGTGACGCGCCCGCTCGCCACGTCGAACTGCTTGGTCGGCCGGATCAGCCAGCCATCGCCCGAGCGGCGGCCGTTGGGCGCGGTCAGCAGGCCGCGTAAACCCCCGGTGGCCGAGCGCAGGTAAACCGTGACGCCGCCGAGCTGCGCCTGATCGCCGCGGCCCTTGATCTGGTCGACCTGGATCAGATCCTGCCCCGACAATACCCAGACGTTGGATCGTTCGCCCCGGTCCACCGGGAGGGGGCCGTAGTTGACGCGCTGCCACTGTGACAGCGTCGCGGTCGATCGGCTGACGACCCGATCGGTAAAGACGAAGGTGACGGCGGCGACGCCGAGGCTGGCGAGGATCAGCGGCGCGAGCAATTGGTGCGCGGAAAGACCCGCAGCTTTCAGCGCGATTACTTCGCTGTTGGCGTTCATCGTGATCAGCGTCAGGATGGTGCCGAGCAGCACCGAGAAGGGCAGAAAGGTCGAGACGATCTGCGGCAGGCGCAGCCCGACGTAGCGCCAGACCTCAGCGTCGCCGTTGCCGCTGACGGCGAGAATCTTGCCCGATTCGCTCAGCAGGTCGAGCGCCTGAAGCACCAGCACGAGGCCGGCGAGGATGCCGAAGGTGCGGGTGAGAAACAGCCGCGCCATGTAGAGCGCGACGGTGCGCGACGGGAAAAAGCCCTTCATGCCGCGGCCTTGCGGCGATTGCGACCTGGCAGATAGCGCACGATCAGCTTCCATGTTTTCGAGAAGAACCGCTCCAGCGCGCCGATCGGCTGCCCGCCGGGAACATAGGCGACGGTGTAGTACATCCACACGATCAGCCCCGCGAAGACGAGGAACGGCACCCAGAGCGCGATCAGCGGATCGATCGCGCCGCGCTCTCCGACGCTGGCGGCATATTGGTTCACCTTGTGGTAGGTCACCACCATCACGATCGACAGGAACACGCCGAGCGCCGAACTGGATCGCTTGGGCGGCACGCCTAGCGCGACCGCGAGCAGCGGAAGCAGAAACATCGAGACGACCTCGGCCAGGCGGAAATGGAATTCCGCGCGACTGCTGTCGCGCTGCGCCTCCGTTCCGCTCGCGTGACCAAGCTTCGCGAGCTGAGGCAGCGTGTATTCCAGGTTCTTGCCGCCGCGTGTGCGAAAACTCTCGAACTTCGGCAGATCGATCGGCAGATCGTGCGACGAGAAGGAGAGCGTACGCGGGGTCGTGAAATCCGCGCGATTGTGGATCAGCGTGCCGTTCGTCAGGCGAAAGATGATGACGTTGGGATCGTCGGTGGCGAGGAACTGCCCACCCTCGGCGGTAACGCCGACCCAATCGCCCTTGGGTGTTTGTGCGTGGACGAAGATGCCCGACAGCTTGCGCCCCTTGTCGCGGCTGCCCTCGATCCGCATCGTCATGCGGTCGCCCAGATGCGTGAACTCGCCAACCTTGACCGAGGCGCCGAGCGCGCCGGTGCGCAGCTCGAAGCGGAGCTTCTCGTAATTGTAGCGCGCGATCGGCTGGATGTAGCCGACGATGGCGATGTTAGCCGCTGCGAGCACGATCGCGTACATGTACGGCACGCGCAGCAGGCGCGCGTAGCTCATGCCGACGCCGCGCATCACGTCGAGCTCGCTCGAGGTCGCGATGCGGCGGAACGCGAGCAGCACGCCCAGCATCAGTCCGATCGGTATACCGAGGCCGAGATACTCGGGCAGCAGGTTGGCCAGCATCTTCCACACTACGCTGACCGGGCCGCCCTGGGTTGCGACGAAGTCGAACAGGCGGCGAATGCGATCAAGGATCAGCAGCATCGCGGCAATGAACAGGGTGGAGAACAATGGCAGCGCGATCAGCCGGGCCATGTAGCGGTCGATCGATTTCATGTGCGCGCGACGCGGCCTCGCAAGAACGACGGAAAGGCTCCGGCTATAGGCAGGTGAACGGG
>NZ_CAJYVU010000045.1 GCF_913778135.1 uncultured Sphingomonas sp.
GCTTCGCGGGTGTGCCGATCGTCAGGCGCGAGCGTTCGGTGGGCGTGCTGGCGGTGCAGCACGCCGATCCGCGCCGTTATGCCGATATTGAGATCGAGGCGTTGCAGACGGTGGCGATGGTCTTGTCCGAGCTGATCGCCAATGCCGGGCTGATCGATCAGGGCGGGCCGAAGGACCGGGTGCAGTCGACCGCGACCGTGCGCATGGCCGGACAGAAGCTGGTCGACGGCATGGCGGCGGGATATGCCATTTTCCACCAGCCGCGCGTCACGATCGAGCACACGGTCGCGGAGGATACCGAGGCCGAGCGCCACCGCGTTTACGCCGCGTTCGACAAGATGCGCGAGCAGATCGACCGCATCGCGCGCGAGGCCGAGTTCGGCGTCGGCGATGAGCATCAGGAGGTGATCGCCACCTACAAGATGTTCGCCTACGACGAGGGCTGGGCAAGGCGGATCAACGAAGCGATCGATTCAGGGCTGACCGCCGAGGCCGCAATCGAGCGGGTGCAGCAGCGCACGCGCCAGCGGATGCGGCAGATCGACGATCCTTTGCTCGCCGACCGGATGCACGATCTGGAGGACCTGTCCAACCGGTTGCTGCGGATCGTGTCGGGGCAGATGGGGACCGCGGCGCAACTGGGACTGAGGCAGGACACGATCCTGATAGCGCGCAATCTTGGTCCGGCGGAGTTGCTGGAATATGACCGTCGGCGATTGAAGGGCGTGATCCTGGAGGAAGGATCGCTGACCGCGCACGTCACGATCGTGGCGCGCGCGATGGGCGTGCCGGTGCTGGGCCGCGTGCGCGACGTGCGGCGGATGATCGCGGAAGGCGACCTGCTGCTGCTCGACGTGACCGAAGGCTCGGTATTGGTGCGACCGACGCTGCCGATGGAGGAAGCGTTCGACGCCAAGCTGGTGCTGCGGCAGAAGCGCAAGGCCGCCTATGCTGCGCTGCGCGATCTGGCGCCGCAGACGCGCGACGGACAGCGTATCACCGTGATGGTCAATGCGGGGCTGCGCGACGATGTGGCCGCGCTCGATGTGACGGGTGCCGACGGGATCGGGCTATTTCGTACCGAATTCCAGTTTCTCGTCTCCGCCACGCTGCCGCAGCGCGAGCGTCAGCAGCGGCTGTACCGCGAGGTGCTCGACGCCGCGGGCGACCGGCCGGTGGTGTTCCGCACGGTCGACATCGGCGGGGACAAGGCGCTGCCGTACCTCGTGTCCGATGCGCCGGACGAGGAGAATCCGGCTATGGGGTGGCGCGCGCTCCGCCTCGCGCTGGAACGCGACGGGTTGATGAAGGCGCAGGCGCGCGCGCTACTGGAAGCAGCGGCTGGCCGGACGCTCAACGTCATGTTCCCGATGGTGAGCGAGGCATGGGAGTTCGACGAGGCCAAGGCCTTGTTCGAGGCGCAGCGCGACTGGATCGCCTCGCGCGGGCGGCGATTGCCGAATGAGATACGCTATGGCGCGATGCTGGAGGTGCCGAGCCTTGCCTATCAGCTCGACCTGCTGCTGCCACGCGTGCAGTTCCTGTCGATCGGCACCAACGACCTGACGCAGTTCCTGTTCGCCGCCGATCGTGCCAACCCGAAGCTGGCCGAACGCTACGACTGGCTGTCGACCTCGATCCTGCGGTTCGTGAAATTGGTGTCTGATCAGGCGCATGCGGCGGGCGTACCGGTCGCGGTGTGCGGCGAGATGGGCGGGCGTCCGCTGGAGGCGATGGCGCTGATCGGGCTGGGTATCGAGCGGCTGTCGATCACCCCGGCGGCGGTCGGGCCGATCAAAGCGATGATCCGCTCGATCGACCGCGCTAAGCTTGCCGAGCGGATGGCGACGTTGCTGGCGCAGCCCCCGCGCGACTTCCGCGGCGCACTTTCGACGTGGGCGACGGGCGAAGGCGTCGAATTGGCGTGATCCTGCGATCGCTTACGCGCGGGTCCGGTTGACACTCACCGGCCCGTTTGAAACACGCAGGTTCGGGTTGCAGCCAATCGGGGCCCAGATCGGGGAAAGGCTGCGCGCTGGAGAACAAGATGAGCGACGGCGACTTGGGCGAGATGGCGGGCGCGAAACCGGCGACGGTCGGTCAGCGGCTGCGCGCCGCGCGCGAGGCACAGGGACTGTCGCTGCCCGAGGTCGCGACGCGCACGCGGGTGACGCAGCGGTTCCTGGAAGCGATCGAGAACGGCCGGCCGCAGGACCTGCCGTCATCGACCTACGCGGTCGGCTTCGCCAAGGCGTACGCACGGGCGGTCGGGATGGACCAGGTCGTGATCGGCCGCGAGATCCGCGACGAGATGAACGCGCCCGGCGCGGTGCAGCGGCAGCATCATCACGTGCAGGAGATCGCCGACCCCGCGCGCGGGCCGTCGCGCACCGTGGTGATCGTCGCGCTGGGCTTGGCGCTCGCGGTGCTGATCCTGGCGCTTTTGTGGTTCGCGACCGGCGTGTTTCGAGGCGGCGATAGCGGGTCGGAGGCGATCGGGAACGCGCGGGTGACCGCCGCGGTGCCCGCGCCCACGGTGGTGCCAACGACGGCCGCGAACGGTCCGGTGGTGCTGACCGCCGCCGATTCCGTGTGGCTGCGCGTCTACGATGCCGCCGACAAGACGCTGTACATCGGCACGATGAAGCCGGGCGAGCGGTTCGAGGTGCCCGCGAACGCGAACGATCCCAAGATCAACGTCGGCCGCCCCGACAAGCTGCGGATCACCGTCGGCGACCGCGTCATCGCGCCGCTGGGTGACGGCAGCCGGCCGCTGAAGGACATCCGCATCAGCGCGAGCGCGCTGGCCGATCGTGCGACGGGCACGGCGCCCGCGCCGACACCGAGCGCGAGCGCATCGACGCCGGTCGTGTCGCGCGCGGTGCCGGCGCGTGTCACCGGTCAGCGCCGCAGCAACGCGTTGCCGCCGGCGTTCGCGTCGCCGGCGGCGGACGACGCCGCGGGTGCCAACCGTGCCGCCGCTCAGGGTACTACGCCGGCCGCGACAGCCACGCCGGCCGCGCAATAGGCTGCTTCAGCGTAAGGACAGGTGCGTTGAGCGAGTTGGGGCGCATGATGATCGAGGGTCGGGGGCGACGCATGAACAGATTGTGGTTGGGTACGGGTTGTGCGCTCGGCGCGATGATGCTGGCGGCGGGCGTCGCGCCCGCGACCGCGCAGTCGAACGTCGAGGGACGCGTCGGGCGACTGGAAAGCGAGATGCGCGCGGTGCAGCGCAAGGTGTTCCCGAACGGCACTGCCGCGATGGTCGAGCCACAGATCTCGCCCGAGACGAGCGTGGCGGTGCCCGCGGGAACCCCGGCGACCAGTCCGGTCACCGACCTCAGCAACCGCGTCGTCGCGCTCGAGCAGCAGATCGCGACGATGACCGGGCAGATCGAGCAGACGCAATATCGCCTGCGCCAGATCGAGGACCAGTTCGCCGCCTACAAGAAGGCGACCGACGCGAAGCTCGCCGGGCAAGCCGCCGGCGCGCCGCGCGACGTCGATGCGGCGGGGGTGACGGTGCCATCCGCACCACGCGCGGCGGCAGCAGAGGCGGCGAGCGGCAAGCCGGTCGCGCGCGGCGGCGGTGTGCTGACCCCGCCGGATGACGCTGCCCCGGCGCGGGGTTCGACTGCGTCGGGCAGTGTCGCGGGTATTGAGAAGCCGAGCACGGGTGACGCGGGCGAGGACGCCTATGTCTACGGCTATCGCCTGTTCGCCGCGAAGAAATATGCGGAGGCAGAGGCGCAGTTGAAGCAGGTGGTCGCGACCTATCCGAAGCATCGCCGTGCCAGCTACGCGCAGAATCTGCTCGGCCGCAGCTACCTGGATGAGGGCAAACCGAGCCTCGCCTCGATCGCCTTCTATGACAATTACAAGAAGTTCCCCGAAGGTGAGCGCGCGCCGGAGAGCCTGTATTATCTCGGCCAGTCGCTAACCAAACTCAACAAGCCGGCGGATGCGTGCAAGGTCTACGGTGAGCTGACCGACGTCTACGGCGACAAGATCTCGGCCAGCATGAAGGCCGATATCGCGAAGGCGCGTGTCACCGCCAAGTGCAAGTAACCTTGCGCTGATCCGGTCTGGCGCGATTGATCCCGCGGCGGTGGCGCGCTTCGCGGACGATCTCGGGCGGACGTTCACGCCGGACGCGCCGCTGCTGGTCGCGGTGTCGGGTGGACCCGACAGCGTCGCGCTGCTGCTGCTGGCCCACCACGTGCTCGGTAACGGCTGCGTCGCGGCGACGGTCGATCATGGTCTGCGCAAAGAGGCGGCAGACGAGGCGAGATGGGTCGCCGATCTATGCGCGGGCATCGGCGTGCCGCATACGGTATTGACGGGCGCGTTACCGACGCGCGCGGCTGGCACGCGCAACCTGTCGGCACGCGCGCGGGCGCTGCGCTACGCGTTGCTGCGCGCACACGCGGGTGAGGTCGGGGCAGCGGCGATCGCGACCGCGCACCACGCCGACGATCAGGTCGAGACGATCGCCATGCGACTGAACCGCGGCGCCGGGCTGTCGGGACTTGCCGGGGTGCGGGCGGGGAACGGCGACGTGATCCGGCCGCTGCTCGGTTGGCGGCGTGATGAGCTGGCAGCGATCGTGGCGGCGTGCGGCATCACGCCGGTCGATGATCCGAGCAACCGCGATGCGCGCTTCGCCCGGGCCCGGGTGCGCGCGGCATTGGAAGGCGCGGGCTGGATCGACGCAGCGGCATGGTCGAGGAGCGCGTCGGCGTTGGCCGACGCGGACGAAGCGCTGGCGTGGGTAACGCAGCGCTTGTGGGACGAGCGATGCTCAGAGGCGGACGGCGGGATCGTCATGGCCGCGGCGGACCTGCCGTTCGATCTGCGCCGCCGACTCGTCGCGCGTTGTGTGCTGACGGTCGATCCGGCCGGTGATCCGCGCGGGTCCGCGATTGCGCGAGGCGTTGCCGCGCTGGACCGCGGCGCCACGGTGACGCTGGGCGAGGTGCTGTGCCGGCCGTCGCGCGACGCGCGCGACGAACCGGTCTGGCGCTTCGTCCGGGCGCGGTCGCGTCGATCATCGTGAACGGTCTTGTTCCATTGCCATTAACCCCGGCGCGCCTACATATTCGCGGACGAAAGGCTCCCGAATGAACGACAACGACAAGCAGTCTGGCAACGGTGACGGCGGCGGCAATCCCGGTGGCCCGAACCCGTGGATGAAAAGCCTGCTGATCTGGGTAGGCATCCTGTTGGCGCTCGCGGTCGTCGTGACGATGTTCGACGGGCGCACCGGCGGCGCGCAGGGCAACACGGTTGCCTACTCGACCTTCCTCGACAAGGTTGATGAGGGCACGGTGAAGACCGTCAATGTGTCGCGCGACATGATCACCGGCACGTTCTCATCCGGCGACAAGTTCCGCACCTATCCGGTGCAGGACAGCGGGCTGATCGAACGGCTGCGCAAGGCGGGTGTCGAGGTTGCGGGCAAGCCCGAAGAGGGTCCGTCGATCTGGATGGTCCTGCTCTACCAGTCGCTGCCGTTCCTGCTGTTCCTTGGCATCGCTTTCTTTGTCGTGCGGCAGATGCAGAAGGGTGGCGGCGCGGGCGGCGCGATGGGCTTCGGCAAGAGCCGCGCCAAGATGCTGACCGAGAAGCACGGCAAGGTGACGTTCGACGACGTCGCCGGCATCGACGAGGCACGCGCCGAGCTGACCGAGATCGTCGAGTTTCTGAAGGACCCGACCAAGTTCGCGCGACTGGGTGGCAAAATCCCGAAGGGCGCGCTGCTGGTCGGCTCGCCGGGTACGGGCAAGACGCTGCTCGCGCGCGCGATCGCGGGTGAGGCGGGCGTGCCGTTCTTCACCATATCGGGTTCGGACTTCGTCGAGATGTTCGTCGGAGTCGGCGCCAGCCGCGTGCGCGACATGTTCGAGCAGGCGAAGAAGTCGGCGCCGTGCATCGTCTTCATCGACGAGATCGACGCGGTCGGTCGTCACCGTGGCGCGGGCCTGGGCAACGGCAACGACGAGCGCGAACAGACTCTCAACCAGCTGTTGGTCGAGATGGACGGGTTCGAGGCGAACGAGGGGATCATCATCGTCGCGGCGACCAACCGACCCGACGTGCTCGACCCTGCGCTACTGCGCCCTGGTCGCTTTGATCGCCAGGTCGTCGTGCCGCGTCCCGACATCGACGGTCGCGTCAAGATCCTGGAAGTGCACATGAAGAAGGTGCCGCTGGCGCCCGACGTTGACGCACGCGTGATCGCGCGCGGTACGCCGGGCTTCTCGGGCGCGGACCTCGCCAATCTCGTCAACGAGGCTGCGCTGATGGCGGCGCGCAAGGGCAAGCGGCTGGTTGCCTCGGCCGAGTTCGAGGAAGCCAAGGACAAGGTCATGATGGGCGCCGAGCGTCGCAGCATGGTGATGACCGACGACGAGAAGCGGATGACTGCATATCACGAGGCGGGCCACGCCGTCGTCGCGATGCACGAGCCCGCGTCCGATCCGATCCACAAGGCGACGATCATACCGCGCGGGCGCGCACTTGGCATGGTCATGCGACTGCCCGAGCGCGACAGCTACAGCTATCACCGCGACAAGATGTACGCGAACCTTGCCGTCGCGATGGGTGGCCGCGTCGCCGAGGAGATCATTTTCGGTTACGACAAGGTGTCGTCGGGCGCGTCGGGCGACATCCAGTATGCGACGGGTCTTGCGCGCGACATGGTCACCAAATGGGGCATGTCGGACAAGGTCGGTCCGGTTGAGTATGCGCAGCCCGAGGGCGAAAGCTTCCTGGGTTACTCCTCTTCGCAGCCGGTGCGCATGTCGAACGCGACCGCGCAGCTGATCGACGACGAGATCAAGGGCATCGTCGAGGGCGGTCTGTCGCGTGCGAAGCAGGTGTTAAGCGATCACATCGACCAGCTTCACTCGCTGGCAGGTGCGCTGCTGGAGTATGAGACGTTGAACGGCGAGGAGATCAAGCGATTGATCGCGGGCGACGACATCGGCCGCAGCGAGCCGGGCGCGAAGACCGTGGTGGTGCCGAGCGCGGGTACCTCGATCCCCAAGACCAAGCGGCCGAGCGGCCCGTTCGGCAGCCCGTCACCCGCGGGCGCCTGACACGCCGTCGGACGTGAAGCAGCAAAAGGCCGTGGAAGGAGCTACCTTCCGCGGCCTTTTTGCTTGAACTCATCTGTGCGCGTATACGCCGGAAGGGTCACGACAACCTGCGATGCGAGTACGCTGATCACTTTCAGCGCGACCTCACGCCGATCAAAAGCCGTTGGGAGCAGGCTGAACCTGTCATCGTCGGCGTATCGGTAAGAAATACGGCTATTTAGAAGAAGAGCCGAACGGCGCGGGATAAGTAGATCACACTAAAAGATCGTCAGACGCGTACGCCACCGCCGCTCGGCCGAAGGGCGTAAACATCACAAGTTCTAAGTAGCAGAAGCCTGATCGAGCGTCGTGCAGGTGACGATCGTGCGACAGCGGCAAGCGACCACTCCGAGGACCGCTACTGATCGGTCGCGTGGCTTCCTCCCGCCCAGATGAGCGGGAGGAGCATTACATCAGCGGCAGCGACGCTTCGCGGTGATCGTGCGGTCGATCGCGCGACCACCAAGCGCACCCGCTGCGCCACCTGCGACGGTGCCGAGCAGACCACCGCCAACGGCGTTGCCGAGTACCGCGCCACCGACGCCGCCCGCGATCAGGCCGGTCGTACCGCTCGAGTAGCGGCAGCGACGCGCGCCGCGGTAGCGACGATGCTTGTAGCTCTTGCCGTGATACTCGCGTGCTTCGGCCTTGTGCGTCGGGGCGACAACGGCGGCGGTCGGCACTGCGAGACCGGCTGCGGCCAGCGTGAGCAGGAATTTACGCATGGTACAATTCTCCCTGTGTGAACGGTGCATGGTTGGTGGTTGCCGTAACGCAAACACCTGCCACAGGTTGCGCGCGATCAGTCGGCGAGGCCGAGGTAGAGCAAACCGGTCAGGAACAAGGGCACGATCGCCCAGCAGATGAAGGTGGAGAGAACGAGCGTGCGAATCAGCGCGCCGCCGCGGCCGAGCGAATAGGCGCCTTTCAATTGCTTGTAGATGTGGACCATCGCGGCGACGAGCGCGACGATCACCACCGACGACGAGGCACCCGCCGTCAGCAGCAGCGCGGTTGCGATCGTCAGCAGCGACATGAAGGTGAGCGAATAGGTCGCGAACACCGCGTGATCGTAGAAGCCGAAGCGGCGGCTGAAGGGGAAGAGCAGCCACAGGAACGGCAGCGACAAGGGGATCAGCGCCCAGCTGTATTTATACCCACTGCTCTTCAGCTTGTAGAGCAGCAGCTTCGGGTTCTCGGTCGCATGTTGCCACTTGCCCGCCGCCCAGCTCTCGAAACCTGGGGCGGCGGCGTTGAAAGCGCTATGTTCTACAGCGCGGGGCAGCGCACGTTCGGCAGCGGTGAGGTCGTTCACCGCGGTGCGCGCGTCGTTGATGCGCTTTTCCAGTTTCACGATGCGAGCCGCGTCGGGTTTGGACGCCGCACGTTCCTCGCTCAATTCGCGGCGCAGGTCGGTGAGATCGCGCGCAATCTTGCCGCGTTCGACGGCGACGGTCGATTGCAGGGTGGCGATGCCGCCTCCACCCTTGAGGAAGTCTCCCTCGAAATGGAACATCGGCAGCTGCGCGAGGATCGCGAACAGCAGGAAGACCGAAAACAGGAACAGCGCGATCGGCGAGACGAAGCGCGCGCGTTCGCCCGCGACGTAGCGGCGCGTCAATGCACCGGGATGGAGCACCAGCATCGGCAGCGTGCGCCACGCCTTGCCCTCGAAATGGAATACGCCGTGGAGCACATCGTGGAAGAAGGCGCCGGCGGTGCGGTGGACGTGGCCGGCCTGTCCGCAGCGGTGGCAGTGGGCGTCGATCAGAGCCGTTCCGCAGTTGAGGCACAGGCCGTGTTCGAACTGACCCGCCGCCACGTGCCCGCCCGCGCGCGGCTCGACCGCGTGCGCGATCACGCCGCCGGTCACCACGTCCGCTGCCATTTCACCAACCATGTCGAAGCCCCCGCTTGTCGGTCGCGATGCTAGCCGCAAACGGCGGAGGCTCAAGCCCTCAATAACGCGAGAGTTCGACCGGCAGCGCACGGTAGCCGTGAACGAAGCAGGCAGCGACGCGTGATGGCTCGCCCACCACGTTCACGCGCATACGCCGCGCCGCCATTTCTTCCAGCAGGATCGACACCTGCAACTCTGCCAGTCGCGCGCCGACGCAGCGATGGATGCCGTGGCCGAAGGCGAGGTGACGGCGTGCATTGGCGCGGTCGACCTGGAAGTCGTCGGCATTGTCGCCGAACACGCTCTCGTCGCGGTTGGCGGAAATATACCACATCACGACCTTGTCTCCGGCCGCGATTCTTTGTCCGGCGAGTTCGGTGTCGGCGGTGGCGGTGCGTGCCATGTGCGCGAGCGGGGTCTGCCAGCGGATAATCTCGCTGGTCGCGTTGGCGATCAGGCCGGTGTCGGTCTCCAATTTTGCGCGCTGGTCGGGGAAGCGGTCGAGCGCGTAGACGAGCCCGCTCATCGTGTTGCGCGTCGTGTCGTTGCCGCCGACGATCAGCAGGATCAGGTTTCCCATGAACTCGTGCGCGTCCATGTGGCTCATTGCGTCCGAGTGGATCATCATGCTGATCAGGTCGGGGGCGGGATCGGCATTGAGCTTGGTGTTCCACAGACCCTGGAAATAGGCGCCCATTTCGTAGATCTTGCCCAGCCGCTGCTCGCGCAATGCATCGTTCTTGATGATCTCGATATCGCCCGCCCAGTCGGACCATTCGGTCAGCTTGCGCCGGTCGGCCCAGGGAAAGTCGAACAGGATCGCAAGCATCTGCGTCGTCAGCTCGATCGAGACGCGGTCGACCCAGTCGAAGGTCTCGCCATAGGGGAGTGCGTCGAGGATCTCGGCGGTGCGGCGGCGGATGTCGGCGGTCATGCGGACCATCTCGCTCGGCGTGAAGGCTGGGGCGACGGTGCGGCGCTGACCGGTGTGGACGGGACGATCGCGGCCGATGAACATCGGCATGCGTACCTCGCTGCCCTCGGGCCCGAATGGCGCGATGGTGAAACCGCCGACCTCGGACGAGTAGAGGTCGGGGAGCGACTCGACCTCGACGATCGGCTTGTAGGTGGACGCCGACCAATAGGGTCCGAACTCGGAATGCTCGACCTTGTGGACCGGCGCCTCGGCGCGCAGGCGGCGGAACGGCTCGCCCCAAGTATCGTCGCGGTAGAGTTCGGGCCGGCTGACGTCGAACGGGTCGACCGCGGGGGCAGCGTCTCGCGCAAGCGTCGCCATCTTCTCTCTCCTATTTGGTTGCGAGAAGAAACCTAACTGACATTGCTGTCAATAGTGTTGCGATCAGCCGCGCGCGAAAAGCCGTTTCCACGCCGGCTTGCTGCTGGCGGACTGGAGCACCCCGCGCCGGAACAGCCGCGCCCCGACGGTGATGAAGATCGACACCCACATGAGCTGCCACGCGAGCGCCGCTGCGTGCGGCCACAGCTCGGGCCGATTGGCGGCATGCCCCGCCATCGCGAAGGGGGATGAGAGCGGGAACAGCTCGGCCAGCGTCGCGATCCACGTGCCCGGGCGCGATGCGGCAGCGCTGGAGAGCGCGAACATGCCGACCTGTACGACGGTGATCGGCAGCGACAGCATCTGGATCTCGCGCATCGTCGATGCCTGCGCGCCGACGCCTAGGAACACCGCGCCGAGCAGCAGATAGGCGGTGGTGAAATAGGCGACGAACAGCAGCGCGAACCAGCCGAGGCCGACCGCGGGCACGAGCTGCGCTGCCTGCAAGGCGAGATCGGCGGGGAGGAACTGCCCCACCTGCGCGATGATCGTGCCCCAGAAGGCTACGAACAGCACTGCGACCCCGAACATGCCGAGCAGCTTGCCGAGAAACACCGATTCGAGCGGCACGGCGGCGGCGAGCACCTCGATCACCTTGTTGTTGCGCTCCTCCGCCATCGTGCCGACGACCTGACCCGACAGGAACAAGGTCAGGAAGAAGATGCCGAAGACGGCGAAGAAGGCGGCAGTCTTCTGCCCGCCCTGCGACGGGGTGGAGATGCTGACGCGTTCGATCTTGGGCGTCGACAACCGCGCCTCGCCGGTGGCGTGGCGGCGCAGCGCCACGTCGGCGACGGCGGCTAAGTAACGCGCGTCGCGGCGATTGCCCGCGGCGTAGAAGATCGCGGGACGGTCGAGCGGTCCCTGCATCACCGCCGACACGTCGAAGTCGCGCCGGCGCAACTGCCCGCGCGGATCGACCGGATCGGCGACGACGACGATCGCGGGAGGGCGCGCGTCGCGCGGGAAGGTCGCGCGCAACTGCTCGTCGGCCGCGCGCACCAGCCGTGCCTCGTCGAGCGGCATGACCAGCACCATGCGCTGCTTGTCGGACGACCCGTCGGCGGCGTTCGCCGCGCCGAGGCCACCGATCGCGCCAAACGAACTCATGATCAACGGCGCGAACAGGAACAGGAGGAAGATCGGCGTGAAGACGGTCGCGATGAAGTCGCGGCGCGCGATCGTCAGCGTCTGGCGGAGCTGGCGTTGGAAGCGCGTCATCGTGCGGTCTCCACGGCCTGCGCGCCGACGATGTGGACGAATGCCTCGTGCAGGCCCGGCCGCTCGATCGACAGGCCGGAGATGCCGTGGCCGGCGTCGATCAACTGCTTCAGCGTCCGCTCGATCCCGTCGGGCGGCAGCGTGAAGCGCCAGCCCTCGCCATCGCGCGTCGCATCGGCGGGAAGCGCGGCGACAATATCTGGTCCGGGGTGATTGGGCACGTAATGGACCTGCTGCGGCAGCAGCGCGCGCGCCTCCTCGACCGTTCCCTCGAAGCGGCGCTTGCCGCCCGCGATCACGGCGAGACGGTCGCACAGGCGCTGCGCGTGCGACATGATGTGGGTGGAGAACAGGATCGTCGCGCCACGGTCGCGCTCGGCGACGATCAGCCGCTCCAGCCGTTCCTGGTTGACGGGGTCGAGCCCGGAGAAGGGTTCGTCGAGCACGAGCATTTCGGGCTGGTGGACGACCGAGCCGAGCAGCTGGACGAGCTGCGCCATGCCCTTCGACAGCTTGCGGATCTTCTCATCGGCGGCGTGGCCGAGCCCGGCGGCCTCAAGCATCTCGCCGGCGCGCGCGCGTCCCAGGCGCCAGTCGAGCCCGCGCAATGCGCCCATGAAGGCGATCGCCTCGCGCGCCTTCATCGCCGGATAGAGCCCGCGCTCCTCGGGCAGGTAGCCGACCTGGTCGCTCGCATCCTGCGGCTGCGCGTGGCCGAGCAGGGTGCGGGATCCAGCGTCAGGTTCGATGATACCGAGCAGCATCCTGAGCGTCGTCGTCTTGCCCGCGCCGTTCGGGCCGAGCACGCCGTAGATCGCGCCCGTCGGCACCGCCAGATCGACGCCGTCGACGACGCGGCGCTCGCCGAAGCGCTTGACCAATCCCTCGGCGGTGACCGCCCAATCCCCTGCCACGCACTCACCCCCGTCGTTCGCCGGTGGTGGTAGCGCGCCGGTCCGCGTCCCGAAAGCGCTACTTACCGCCGTCGCGGCGGGATAGGGCAGCGATGCAGCTGGCGCGGTCGATCGGGCTACCGTCGCGCTGGCGGGCGTCGACCCAGGTGACGCGCGGATCGCCGCTGCCTTTGGGGTAGAGGTACGCGTCGAGGACGCAGATCGCGCTTTCGAACTGGAGCTTGCGCGCGGTGCCTTCGCGCACGTCGGCGTCGGGATTGCCGAACAGGCGGACGAGCCCGGCGGCATCCTGTCCCATCACCGCGAGATTGGCCTGCGACGGCGCGCTGCTGAGCGCGGGCGGCGGGGTGACGCCGGTCGGTCCGCAGGCGGCCAGCGCGGCGAAGGGAGTGAGCGGGAGCAAACGGCGGATCATGGTCGCGTCCTGTGGAACAGATGGGTCGCCATCGCCGCGCCGAGCACGGGGGCGAGCAGGTTGAACAGCGGAACCACGAACAACCCCGTGCCCGCAAGCCCCAGCAGGAAGCGTTTGGCCGCATTCGCCTTGCGCCAGTCGCGCATCGCCGCACGCGACAGATGCCTGCTCGCCACCATGTCCGACAGGTCGCGTCCGAGCAGCCACGCGTTGACCACGAAGAACGCCGCCGCGGTGCCGACACCGGTGACCAGCAGCGCAAGGTACACCGGCGTCATGAGGAGGTTGACGAGGAGGAACCGCACAGCGGAGCCCAGACCCATCTGCATCGAGCGATGAAGCGGGACTGCACGAGCGCTCGCCAATGCGGCCGGATAATGTTTGCGTTCGACCGCGGCGACGACATCGTCGGCGAAGACGCCCACCACCAGCACCGCGATCGCGCGGAACAGCAGCCACAGCGCGAGCAGCGTCGCAAGCGTCGCCGCCGCACCCGCAAGCGCATTGTGGTAGCGCCAGTCCGCCATCGCCGCGTCGAGGCTCCACCAGATCGCCGCACCGAGCGCCGCGAAGATCGCGAGCGTCAGCGCCAGCGACCTGGCAAGCACGCGCCGGATCGCAGGATCGCCGAGTTGGCCGAGCGAGAGCAGCAGCGCGTGGAACATGAGCGCGAGGATCGCGGGCCGCGGTGTATGCGTCAATGGTTGCGGCGTGCCGGCGGCTTGGCTACCGCGAGCGCCATCCGCGCCGGCCGATATGCCCGCGCCCCTGTTGGAGCACCTTCTTGACCGAACCCCGTTACGATGTGGTCGCGATCGGCAACGCCATCGTCGACGTCCTCTCGCCCGCCGACGACGGCTTCGTCGCCGAGAACGGCATGACCAAGGGCGCGATGGCGCTGATGTTCTCACCCGAGGAGGCCGACGCGCTCTACGCCAAGATGGGACCGGGGCAGGAGGTGTCGGGCGGTTCGGCCGCGAACACGATCGCGGGCATGGCGGCACTGGGCAGCGAGTGCGCCTTCATCGGGCAGGTCGCCGACGACCAATTGGGCGAGGTGTTCGCACACGACATTCATGCCGCGGGCATCCGTTTCGACGTGTCCGCGCGCGCGGGGCAGCCGACCACCGGGCGCTGCCTGATCTTCGTGACGCCCGACGGGCAGCGAACGATGAACACGTTCCTGGGCGCGTCGCACTACCTGCCGGCGGAGTCGATCGACGCCAAGCTGATCGAGGACGCGCGCTACCTCTATCTCGAAGGCTATTTGTGGGACCCGGAGGAGCCGCGCGCCGCGATGCGTGCCGCGATCGACATCGCGCGCAAGGCCGGGCGCAAGGTCGCGTTCACGCTGTCGGCGGAGTTCGTGATCGATCGCCACCGCGCCGCGTTCCAGGAACTGATCGATCAGGGGCTGATCGACGTGCTGTTCGCCAACGAGGCGGAAATCGTGTTTCTGACGCAGGCCGCGGACGTCGACTCGGCGATCGCCGCCGTGTCGGACAAGGTGCCGCTGGTCGTCGTGACGCTGAGCGAGCGCGGGGCGCTGGCACAGGCGGGCGAGGAGCGCGTGACGGTGCCGGCGCAACCGATCGACGCGGTGGTCGACACGACCGGCGCGGGCGATCTGTTCGCCGCTGGTTTCCTGCACGGTCAGGCACGGGGCAAGACGCTGGAGCAGTCACTGACGCTCGGCGCGGTGTGTGCGGCCGAGGTCATCAGCCATTTCGGCGCCCGCCCGATCGCCGACCTGAAGGAGCTGGCGCAGAAGGCGCTCTGACCGGGTTAGCCCAGTGACGGCGCTGCCGATCCACGCCGTCCTGCCCGACCTGCTTGCGGCGCTGCGTGCAGGCTCGTCGGCAGTGCTGGTGGCGCCACCGGGCGCGGGCAAGACGACCGCGGTCGCGCCCGCGCTGCTGGGCGAGGATTGGTGCACGGGCGAGGTGCTGGTCACGTCCCCGCGCCGGCTCGCCGCGCGCGCGGCGGCGGAGCGGATGGCGGCGCTGGCGGACGAGGCGGTCGGGCGCACCTTCGGCTATGCGACGCGGCTCGACAGCAAGCGGTCGGCGGCGACGCGCGTGACGGTCGTGACTGAAGGCATTCTGACCGCGCGGTTACAAGCCGACCCCGAACTGTCGGGCGTGTCGGCGATCCTCTTCGACGAGGTGCACGAACGCAGCCTCGACGGTGATTTCGGGCTGGCGCTGGCACTCGACGCACAAGCCGGGTTGCGGCCGGACCTGCGCGTAGTGGCGATGTCGGCGACGCTCGATGGCGCGCGTTTCGCGGCGCTGATGGATGGTGCGCCCATGATCGAGAGCGCGGGGCGCAGCTATCCTCTGGTGCTCCGCCACGTCGGTCGCGGGGGCGAGCAGCGGATCGAGCAGGCGATGGCCGGGGCGATCCGGCAGGCGCTGGCGGAGGAAGAGGGCGGCGTGCTCGCCTTCCTGCCTGGCGTTGCGGAGATCGAGCGCACCGCGACCGTGCTCGGCGATCTGCCGAATGTCACGCTCCACCGGCTGCACGGCAGCCTCGACCCCGCCGCGCAGCGCGCTGCCATTCGTGCGGAGCCGGATGGTGCACGCAAGCTGGTGCTCGCGACCTCGATCGCGGAGACGAGCCTGACGCTCGACGGCATCCGCGTGGTGGTGGACTCCGGGCTCGCGCGACGCCCGCGCTACGACCGTGCGGCGGGGATGACGCGGCTGGTGACCGAGCGCGAGAGCCAGGCGGCGGCGACGCAGCGCGCCGGGCGCGCGGCGCGGCAGGGGCCGGGGGCTGCGTACCGGTTGTGGGAGGAAGCGGCGACTGCGGGGATGCCGCGCTTCGACCCACCCGAGATTTTGGAGGCGGACCTTTCGGCGCTGCTGCTCGCCACCGCGATCTGGGGCGTCGCCGATCCGCGCGAGCTGCGCTGGATCGACCCGCCGCCCGAGGCTGCGATTGCCGAGGCGCGTGCGCGGCTGACGACGCTCGGCGCGCTGGGCGAGGACGGGCGCCCGACGCCGCACGGCCGGCGGATCGCGGCGATGCCGATGGCGCCGCGGCTGGCGCACATGCTGCTCTCGGCAACCGACAAGCGGCTCGCGGCCGAGATCGCGGTGCTGTTGCAGGAGCGCGGGCTTGGTGGCCCCGACGCCGATCTGGAGGTGCGGCTGCGGCGCTGGCGCGGCGAGCGCGGGCAAAAAGCGGATGGCGCGCGCAAGCTGGCGGCGAGGTGGACCGGCTCGGCCGGACGGGCAGAGGGTGAGGCGAGTATCGGCGCGACGCTGGCGCTCGGCTTTCCCGACCGCGTTTCTCGCCGCCGCGATGCGAGCGGGGAGCGCTGGGCCTCGGTCGGCGGGCGCGGGTTCCGGCTCGACTCGACCGCCTCGCTCGCGCGCGCGGAATGGCTCGCGGTGGCGGAAACGCAGGGAAGTGCGGCGGGCGCGCGCATCCTGTCGGCGGCACCGCTGACGCTCGCCGAGGTCGAGGACCTGTTCGCCGACCGGATCGAGACGGTACGCAGCGCGACCTTCGACCCCGATACTGGGGCGGTGCAGCCGGTGCGTGAGCGGCGGCTCGGGGCGATCCGGCTGTCGTCGGGGCCGGACACGCGCGCCGAGCCGTACACGATCGCCGCCGCGCTGGTCGAGGGTGTGCGCCTACACGGCGTCGCGCTGCTGCCATGGGGCGAGGGGGCGACCGCGCTTCGGCAGCGGGCAGCGTTCGCGGGGGTCGCGCTCGACGACGAGACGTTGACCGAGCGGCTGGACGAATGGTTGCCCGCGCTGGTCGAGGGGCGTCGGCGATTGGACGCGATCCCGCCGGGTGCGCTCACCGACGCGTTGCGGAACCTGATCGGCTGGGACGCGCAGCGCCAGATCGACCGGCTCGCCCCAGCCGATTTCACCACGCCGGCGGGCAGCACGCACGCGATCGATTACGCCGCCGAGGCCGGCCCAACCGTCGCGCTGCGGGTGCAGTCGCTGTTCGGGCTGGCCGAGCACCCAATCGTCGGCGAGGCCTGCGTTCCGCTGGTGCTGTCGCTCACCTCGCCCGCGGGGCGCCCGATCCAGACGACGCGCAATCTGCCGGGCTTCTGGGCGGGGTCATGGGTGGCAGTGGCGAAGGAGATGCGCGGGCGCTATCCCAAGCATCCCTGGCCCGACGATCCCGCCGCCGCGACCGCGACGCTCAGGACCAAAAAGGCGGATGCGCGGAACGCCGGCGCGCGCTAGAGCATCTGGCAACATACGAGACCGGTTCGAGAGTTTTCCTAATGGCCAACGCCCGCATCTATCAGCGCCCGAAGAACGCCATGCAGTCGGGTCGATTCGCCACGACACACTGGGTGCTGGAGTTCGAGCCCACTGAGCCCAAGCGTGCCGACCCGCTGACCGGCTGGGCCGGCAGTGGCGACGTGCGCGAACAGGTGAAGCTGAGCTTTCCGTCGTGCGACGCCGCGGTTGCCTACGCCGAGGATCAGGGGCTCGCCTATACGGTTATCCCGACACCGACCAAGAAGCTGAAGCTGCAGAGCTACGCCGACAATTTCCGGTGACGCTGTCCGCGACACCCTGGCCCAGACTGGCGCCGGGTGAGCGGATAGCGTGGCAGGGTGCACCCGCGCGCGGGTTGCGGCTGACGCGGCGGGACCTGATGCTGGTGCCGTTCAGCATGGTCTGGCTCGGCTTCGTCATCTTTTGGAACATCGGCGTGGGTCATAGCGACGGTGCACCGTTGCCGTTCAGACTGTTCGGCCTCCTCTTTCTGCTGATTGGGTTGTTTTTCTTTGTCGGACGCTTCTTCGTCGACGCCTGGCTACGCGGCCGGACGCGGTATGTCCTGACCGGGCGACGCGCGGCGATCGAGCGCGCGGGACCGTTCGGCGTGCGCACGATCGTCGACCTGCAGGCGGTCGGCGACGTACATCTGACGACCGAGCTGGGCGGTCATGGGACGATCCGCTTCGGTGCTGCTACCCCGCTGTTCGGCTTCGGCCGGTCGGGCGTCAGCTACTGGGTGCCGTCGCTGGATCCTATCCCGCAGTTCCTGCTGCTGGAGGACGCCGATCGCGTGTTCGAGATGGTGCTGGTCGCGCGCGAGTAGAGCCCGTCGCTACAGCAACGCCTCGCCGAGTAGCAGCAGCATCTTGACGTCGATCGCGACGCCGGCCGTGCGTTTTGCGGCAACGAAGGCGGGCAGGTTGGCACGCGGGACCAGGATGACCTCGATATTTTCCTGCGCGTCGCCGCCGCCGTCGCCGACCTTCTCCACGTCGTGTGCGCGCACCAGCGTGAAGCCTTCGCTGGTCATGCCGGGGGAGGCGTAGAAGAAGCCGAGTTCCTCGATGCGTCCGGCGCGGTAGCCGGTTTCTTCCTCCAGCTCGCGCGCGGCGGCGCTCGCCACGCCTTCTCCCTCCGTATCATCGCCTACTAGGCCTGCGGGTAGTTCAAGGCTGCGACGGCCGAGCGGGACGCGATATTGCTCGACCAGAATTACCTCTCCCGCGGGCGTATCGGCGTAGATGACCGCCGCCTCGATCCCGCCGCGGCGGCCGACATATTCCCACCGTCCGCGGCGCACCGCGCGGATGAAGCGGCCTTCCCACATTACCTCGACAGGCTTGTCGGCATCCTCGACGCTCATAGCTCGATCACCCGGTCGGGTAATTCGTTGGGATTGTCGTCGGTCTTGGGCAGCACCTCGGCCAGCACGACGCCGATCGCGGTGACTGCGCCCGCAAGGCCGTCGGCGGTGCGGCCGGCGCGGATCGCGGACACGAGCGTCGTCATCGCCTTGCCCCAGCGTTCGGGTGCGACGCGGGCGTGGACGGCGGCGTCGGCGACGATCTCGGCACGGTGTTCTGCAAGCGAGAGGTAGAGCAGCACGCCCTCGTGCCCTGCGGTGCGGCGCTCGGTGCCGACGCGGAATGCTTCCAGCGCGCGGCGACGAACGCGGCGTGCCTTGGTCGCTGGAGGAGTGAGCGCGAGCCGCAGCGGGCGATAGGCGAGCAGCAGCCGAACAAGAAGGAATGCGACTGCCTGCGCGATCAGCAGCGTGAACAGCATGCCGTGTATGCTCGGCTCATGCTCCCAGCCATTGTCGAACGGGGTGAGCCAGTCGGGCCTGATCGCACCGACTGCGGTCACCGCGAGGACGGCGGCGAGCGCGTAGTGGAGCGCGACGTCGTGATAGGCGTCGGACTGCTGCGCGACGATCGTCACGATCTCGCCGTCGGTGGTCGCCTCGGCTGCGGTGACCGCGGCGGCGACCGCGTCGCGCTCGCTGTCGGAAAAGGTCGCCATCACCATCCCCCGCTCGCGCCGCCGCCGCCGAACGATCCGCCGCCGCCACCGAAGCCACCACCGCCGCCGCCGAAGCCACCGAACCCACCGCCGCTGCCGCCACCGCCCCAGCCGCCGCCCATGCCCGGGCCCCAGATCACGACCGGCGGCACGAAGCCGCCGCTGCGACGACGCTGGCCACCACCGCCGCCGCCACTGCCATGATCGTCGTCGTCATCGTCGTCGAAGCGCCGGCCGCCCGCGCGGCGGAAGATCAGCGGCACGACGAAGAACAGCACCACCATGATCCAGAAGACCGCGATCAGGCCGCCGCGATTGTTGCCGCCGGCCTGCGCGCGCTTGGCGCCCGCCGCCTTGGCGCGCTGCTCCGCGGCCTCGAGCGGGAGCTTCAGCTGCTCCGCGATCGCGTTCGCGCCCGCGACGATGCCACCCGCCATGTCGCCGTCGCGAAAACGCGGCAGGATCGTCTGGTTGATGATGACGCTGGACAGCGCGTCGGTGACGATCGGCTCCAGCCCGTAGCCGACCTCGATCCTGACCTTGCGCTCCTTGGGCGCGACCAGCAGGATCACGCCGTTGTTCGCGTCCTTCTGCCCCAGACCCCAGGCACGACCAAGACGGTAGCCGTAATCCTCGATCGGGTAGCCTTGCAGGTCGGGGATCGTCGCCACCACCAGCTGTCGCGTCGAGGCTTGCTCGACGCCCGCGCTCAGCTGCGTCAGTTGCTGCACCTGCTCGGGCGAGAGCAGGTGCGCGTCATCGACGACGCGGCCAGTCAGCTTGGGGAACGTCTGCGCTGCGGCCGGCAGCGCGAACACGACCAGCAGCAGCGCGAGGATCGAGCGGATCAGCCGCGACACGGGTGTTGGCTCAGGCGCCGAAGTTCACCGTCGGCGCGGTCTGCGCGTTGGGCGTGGTCGCCTGGAACGGCACCATCGGCTTCGCACCGTAGAAAATCTTCGCGCCGACCGCGTCGGGGAAGGTGCGGATGCGCGTGTTGTAGTCCTGCACCGCCGAATTGTAGTCGCGCCGCGCGATCGTGATGCGGTTTTCCGTGCCCTCAAGCTGCGATTGCAGCGCCATGAAGTTGGCGTTGCTTTTCAGGTCGGGGTAGGCCTCCTGCAAAGGGCGCAGCTGCGTCAGTGCGACGCTCAACCCGTTCTGCGCATTGGCATATTGCTGCACCTTGGCGGGATCCTTCAGGTCGTCGCCCGACAGCTGGATACGGCCGGCATTGGCGCGCGCCTCGGTCACGCGGGTGAGCACGTCCGACTCCTGCTTGGCATAGCCCTTCACCGTCGAGACGAGATTGGGGATCAGGTCGGCGCGGCGCTGATACTCGTTCTGGACGTCGGCCCAGCGCGTCTTCGCAGTCTCCTCGGCGGTCGGAACGCTGTTGAGCCCGCACGCGGCGAGCGGAAGCGCCATCAGCGCGGCGGCAACGGCACGGTGGGTCATCGTCTCGGCTCACTCCCTAGGTCTGTGTCAGCCATATAGGACACGTGAAGGCGTGCGCGAAGGGGGATTGGTGTCAGACGTGAAATGAAATGGCTTGTGCCAAAGAAAAGGCCGGAAGGATCGCTCCTCCCGGCCCCTGTCTGCACGGTCAGACGGTGTCAGTGACCCGCGTCGGGTGTCACCACCACGCCGCGGCCGAGATGGCTCGTCTTGCGGCTGTAGGCGTAATAGACGGCGAGGCCGATCGCGCCCCAGACGAAGAACACCAGCATCGCCTGCCACGGCAGGTTGACGAACAGGAAGATACAACCCGCAATCGTCAGCGGCCCGACCAGCCACAATGCGGGCGTGCGGAACGAGCGCTTGGCATTCGGTTGCTGGCGACGCAGCAGCATAACGTTGATCGCAACCATCATGAACGCATAGAGCGTGCCCGCATTCGCCCAGTCGGCGAGCTGGCCGACGGGCAGGAACGCCGCCGCGATCGCGACCGCGATGCCGGTGAGCGCGGTTACGATATATGGCGTCTTCCACTTCGGGTGCACACGGCTGAGCGCCTCGGGCAGCAGGCCGTCGCGGCTCATCACGAAGAAGATGCGCGTCTGGCCGAACAGCAGGATCAGGATGACCGACGGCAGCGCGATGTTCGCCGCGATCCCGAGCAGGTTGCCGATCTTGCCGAAGCCGACCACGCGCAGCACGTGTGCCAGCGCCTCGTTCGAGCAGACGAGCGCGTCGCGGTATTGCGGCAGCGCGCACTGGCGCGCGAGTTCGGGCGAGCCGGCCTCGAGCGGCATGCCGGTCAGCGCGTTCATCACCGGCTGGCCGCCGATGGCCCCGATCGCGCCGGCAGAGACGACGATGTAGAAGACGGTGCAGATCAGCAGCGAGCCGATCAGGCCGATGGGGACGTTGCGCTGCGGGTTCTTGGTTTCCTCCGCCGCGGTTGAGACCGCATCGAAGCCGACATAGGCGAAGAAGATCGTCGCCGCCGCGCCGACCGCGCCGACGCCGGTACCGAGCCCGCCGAACACGCCCGCGGGCAGGAACGGGCTGTAATTGGCGGTGTCGATCTTGGGCAGGGTGAGCGAGCAGAAGATCACCAGCGCGACGACCTTGATCGCGACCAGGATCGCGTTGACCTTCGCGCTCTCCGACGTGCCGACCATCAGCAGCCACGTCATCAGCAGCGAGATGAACACGGCAGGCAGATTGACGAAGCCGCCCGGCGCGCCGCCCAGCGCCAGCGGACCCGCGCTCGCCCAGGCAGGCAAATGGATGCCGAGGAATTGCTGCAGGATCGTGCCGTTGAAATAACCCGACCAGCTGACCGCCACCGCGCTCGCCGCGACCGCATATTCGAGGATCAGCGCCCAGCCGACCGTCCAGGCGATCGTCTCGCCGATGGTGGTGTAGCTATAGGTATAGGCGCTGCCCGCGACCGGGATCATCGCCGCGATCTCGGCGTAACAGAGTGCGGCCACGATGCAGATCGCGCCCGCGATCGCAAAGGCGAGCATCAGGCCGGGCCCGGCCTTCTGCGCGCCGACCGCGGTCAGCACGAAGATGCCGCCGCCGATGACGCATCCGATGCCGAACAGCATCAGCTGGAACCAGCCGAGCGAGCGGTGGAGCGATTTCTCCTCCGCGGTCGCCAGGATGGCGTCCAATGGTTTCATGCGTTCGAAAAAGATCAAGGAATGCCCCCTCCCGGCGGGTATGCGAAAGCGGGGAGCCTAGCGACCTCTCCCGCGGTGACAAGTAGGCCCGGTTTTACGCGGGCTGCGTTGGTAGCCGTTGTTACTAGCGTTGGCTGTCGTTCGCTACCAGCATCGGTCCGAGTGCGCGACCGGCGAGGATGTGGACGTGGAGGTGCGGCACCTCGGCGTGCGCGTCGCCGCCGATATTGGCGATCAGGCGATAGCCGCCGGCGACCAGCCCGGCGTCGCGCGCGACACGGCCGATTGCGCGGGTTAAGCCGGCGATCTCCGCATCCGATGCGCGTTCGCTGAAATCGTCCCAGCTGACGTAGGCCCCGCGCGGGATCGCGAGCAAGTGGGTCGGCGCCCAGGGCGCGATGTCGCGGAACACGACCGCGTAATCGTCCTCGTACACCCGCGTCGAGGGGATCTCGTCACGCAGCAGGCGGGCGAAGATGTTGTTGTCGTCGTAGGGTTGGGTGGCGTCGACGGTCATGGTCGCGGCTCCGGGATCAGGGGCGAAAGGAGAGGGGGAGTCCGGCCGGGGTGCGCGCGGCCTTTTCGTCGAGACCGCCCAGTCCTTCGCGCTTCGCGAGCTCCATCCGCACGTCGCCGAGACTGAGCCCGGCGTCGGCGAGCAGGACGAGCAGGTGGTAGATGAGGTCGGCGGCCTCGGGCACGATCGCGTGCGGGTTGTCCCCCATCGCGGCGATGATCGTCTCGGTCGCTTCCTCGCCCAGTTTCTGCGCGATCCGCGCGCGGCCCTTGTGGAACAAGGAGGCGGTGTAGGAGGCGCCCGCGTCGGCACCCTTTCGTTCAGCGATCGTCGCCTGAAGGCGATCGAGGATGTCGTCGGCCATGTCGCGCGGGGTGCCCCCGCCCGCGACGCGGGTCAATCCTTAGCGACGACGCTCCCGATCAATCCTTGCGGGTTGCGGCGCGGCGTCTCAGCGCACGACGCGTGAGCCACACCGCGATGACCGCGAACACGAACAGCGCCACGTCCGACAATTCGGGTGCGGTGCGCGGGCGCGGGTGCCCGTCGTGTCCGCTCGCCGCGACGAGCAATGGGGCGAGCAGCAGGGCAAGCAGGCGCGGGTTCATCGTCTTGGCCCTAGCAGACGATTGTCACTGAAACGTTGGCGTCAGTGCGTGCGCACCGGAACGCCCGCCGCCAACAGCGCGGCGTGCGCGTCGGCGATCGTCGCCTCGCCGAAGTGGAAGATCGAGGCGGCGAGCACCGCGGATGCGTGGCCCTGCGTCACGCCGGCGACGAGGTCGCCCAGCGTACCGACGCCGCCCGAGGCGACGACGGGCACGCTCGTGCGGTCGGCGATCGCGCGGACGAGGTCGAGGTCGTAGCCGCCGCGCGTGCCGTCGCGGTCCATAGAGGTGACGAGCAGCTCGCCCGCGCCCAGTTCGGCGAGGCGGAGCGCGTGCGCGACCGCGTCGATGCCGGTCGCGCGGCGCCCGCCGTGGGTGAACACCTCCCAGCCGTTCTCGACGCGGCGCGCGTCGATGCTGGCAACGCAACATTGCGCGCCGAAGCGCTCGGCGATGTCGGCGACCACCTCGGGCCGCGACACGGCGGCGGAATTGACCGCGACCTTGTCCGCGCCCGCCAGCAGCAGCGCGCGCGCGTCCTCCGCGGTGCGTACCCCGCCGCCGACGGTCAGCGGCATGAAGCAGACCGCGGCGGTGCGGCGGACCACGTCGAGGATCGTACCACGTGCCTCGTGGCTGGCGGTGATGTCGAGGAAACAGAGCTCGTCGGCGCCCGCCGCGTCATACGCGCGCGCCTGCTCGACCGGATCGCCCGCGTCGACCAGGTCGACGAAGTTGACCCCCTTCACGACGCGCCCGTTCGCCACGTCGAGGCATGGGATGACGCGCGCGCGGACGGTCATGCGGCGGATGCAACCGACAGCGCGGCGGCGAGGTCGAGGCGGCCGTCGTAGAGCGCGCGGCCGGTGATGACGCCTTCGACGCCGTCGCGGGCGTGGAGCGCCAGGACATGGATGTCGGCGATGCCCTTCACCCCGCCGCTGGCGATCACAGGAATGTCGACGCTGCGCGCGAGATCGACCGTCGCTTCGACGTTGCAGCCCTTGAGCATCCCGTCGCGCCCGACATCGGTGAACAGGACGGCGGCGACGCCCGCGTCCTCGAAGCGGCGCGCTAGGTCGGTCGCCGAGACGGTCGAGACGTCGGCCCAGCCCTTGGTCGCGACCATACCGTCCTTGGCGTCGACCGCGACGACGATGCCGCCGGGATAGTCGCGCGCCATGTCGCGGACGAAGTCGGGATTCTCGAGCGCGGCGGTGCCGATCACGACGCGCGCGACGCCGAGGTCGAACCACGCCGCGACCGCCTTCGGCGTGCGGATGCCGCCGCCGAGCTGTACGTGGCCGGGGAAGGTCGCGACGATGCTGCGCACCGCGTCACCGTTGACGCTCTCCCCTGCGAACGCGCCGTCGAGGTCGACGACGTGGAGGTGGCCGGCACCGGCGTCGGCGAACTTAGTCGCCTGCGCAGCGGGATCGTCGCCGTAGACGGTGGCGCGCGCCATGTCGCCTTCGGCGAGGCGGACGACCTGACCGGCCTTCAGGTCGATGGCGGGGAAGACGATCAAACTCATGGGCGCCACTTCAGGAAACGGTCGAGGAGCGCGAGGCCGTAGCGCTGGCTCTTCTCGGGGTGGAATTGCACGCCGACCATGTTGTCGCGCGCCATGGCGGCGGTGACGGGACCGGCGTGGTCGGTGGTGGCGACCACATCGGTATCGTCGCCCTGACAGGCGAAGCTATGGAGGAAATAGGCCTCGCCCGGCACGATCAGCGGGTGGGGGCGGGTCGGTACCACGTCGTTCCAGCCCATGTGCGGCACCTTTGCGTCGGTGCCGGCGGCGTCGATCAGCCGGACGCGCCCGTTGACCCAGCCGAGGCCGGCGTGCGTGCCGAGTTCCTCGCCCGCCTCCGCCATCAACTGCATGCCGACGCAGATGCCGAGGAACGGCACCCCCTCGCGCCGGACGCGCTGTTCCAGCGCCTCGACCATGCCGGGCACGCCGCGCAACGCGGTCGCGCACGATCCGAACGCGCCGACGCCGGGCAGGACGACGCGATTGGCGCGCGCGACCGTTTCGGCGTCCGCAGTTACCGTCAGGTCGGTGCAGCCCGCTGCCCTGAGCGCGTTCTCGACCGAGTGGAGATTGCCCGCGCCGTAGTCGATCAGCGCGAGCGTCATGGGCGAGCGCTCACAGCACGCCTGCTCACAACACCCCCTTGGTCGAGGGGATCGCGTCGGCCTTGCGGGGGTCGATCTCGGTTGCGGTGCGCAGCGCACGCGCCAGGCCCTTGAACGCGCTCTCGGCGATATGGTGGTTGTTGTGGCCGTGGAGCAGCTCGACGTGGAGCGTGATGCCGGCGGTCTGCGCGAACGAGTGGAAGAAATGCTCGAACAACTCGGTGTCCATCGTCCCGAGCGTCGCTTGACCAAACGGTGCGCGCCACACCAGCCACGGACGTCCCGAGATGTCGAGTGACACGCGCGTCAGCACCTCGTCCATCGGCGACAGCGCGTCGCCGTAGCGGCGGATGCCGCGCTTGTCGCCGAGCGCCTGCGCGACTGCGCTGCCCAGCGCCAGTGCGGTATCCTCGACCGTGTGATGCGCGTCGATGTGGAGGTCGCCCGTCGTCTTCACGTCCAAGTCGATCAGCGAGTGGCGCGACAATTGTTCGAGCATGTGGTCGAAGAAGCCGACGCCGGTTGCGACATGGTAGACGCCGGTGCCGTCGAGGTTGACGGAAACCTCGATGCTGGTCTCGCTGGTCGAGCGCTTGATGGTCGCGGTCCGCATGGAGGCTCCCTTAGCGCCGCCGCCGCGCCAAGCAAGTTCGTGCCTGCCGCGCACTCTTGACCGGGCCAGCCACGACGCTACCCATGCGCCGCGATGAGCGAGATGCCCGACAGCCTGATACCGTACGACGAGATCGTGCAGGAAGCCCTGCGTGCGGTGGTGGGCCGCGTGCTTAACACCGTGGCGGAAACGGGCGGGCTGCCCGGCGAGCACCATTTCTATATCACGTTCAAGACGCAGGCGCCCGGCGTCGACATTCCGCAGCGGCTGATCGAGCGTTTTCCCGACGAGATGACGATCGTGCTGCAGAACCGGTTCTGGGACCTGCTGGTCGACGAGCAGAAATTCTCGGTCGGATTGTCGTTCAACCAGGTGCCGTCGAAGCTGGTGATCCCGTACTCGGCGATTACGGGCTTCCACGATCCGGCGGTCAATTTCGAACTGCGCTTCCAGGCGCAGGAGGGGCCGGGCGACGGTCCGGGCGGGCACGATCCGGCGGAGAATGACGGCACGCCGACCGCGGAGCAGCAGGACGGCAGCAACGTCGTCGCGGTGGATTTCAAGCGCAAGAAGTGAGGCGGCGCACACGCGGTTGATCCGCGGGTGCGTGCAACGAGTTGCGTGCCCGCGCGCTTGATCGTGCATGGCCGACACACGCACCGAAACCGATTCGATTGGACCGATCAAGGTCCCCGCCGACGCTTACTGGGGCGCGCAGACCGAGCGTAGCCTAGAGAATTTCCCGTTCGGCGCGCGCGAGCGGATGCCGATCGAGATCGTCCGCGCGCTCGCCTGCGTCAAACTGGCCGCGGCGCGGGTTAACAAGCGCCACGGGCTGGAGACGGAGAAGGCCGAGGCGATCGAGGCGGCGGCGCGCGAGGTGATCGACGGACGCCTCGATGACCAGTTCCCGCTCGTCATCTGGCAGACGGGGTCGGGCACGCAGTCGAACATGAACGTGAACGAGGTGATCGCAGGCCGCGCCAACGAGGCGCTGTCGGGTACGCGCGGCGGCAAGGTGCCGGTCCACCCCAATGACGACGTCAATCGCGGGCAATCGTCGAACGACAGCTTTCCGACTGCGCTGCACGTCGCGGCCTCGATCAAGGCGGGGGCGGAGCTGCTGCCGGCGTTGACCAGCCTGCACGACACGATCGATGCCAAGGCGCGCGAATGGGACGATCGGGTCAAGATCGGCCGCACGCATTTGCAGGATGCGACGCCGCTGACGCTGGGACAGGAGTTTTCGGGCTACGCAGCCCAACTCGCCGCTTGCCGTGCGCGGATCGATGCGGCGCTGATCGACGTCAACAAGCTGGCGCAGGGCGGGACGGCCGTGGGTACGGGCCTGAACGCGCCGGCCAAGTTCGACCGTGACATGGCGACCGAGATCGCGGCGCTGACCGGCATCCGCTTCGTGCCCGCAGACAACAAGTTCGAGGCGCTGGCGAGCAACGACGCGCTGGTGCAGCTGTCGGGCGCGCTCAACACGCTGGCGGTCGCCTTGACCAAGATCGCCAACGACATCCGCCTGCTCGCCTCGGGTCCGCGCTCGGGCCTGGCCGAAATCGATCTGCCCGCGAACGAGCCCGGCAGTTCGATCATGCCGGGCAAGGTCAACCCGACGCAGTGCGAGATGCTGACGATGGTGGCGGCGCAGGTGATGGGCAACCACGTCGCGGTGACGGTCGGGGGCATGCAGGGGCATCTGGAACTCAACGTGTTCAAGCCGCTGATAGGCAGCAACGTGCTCCGATCGATGGACCTGCTGGCGATTGGAATGCGCGCGTTCGAGGAGCGTTGCGTTGCCGGGATCGTGCCGAACGAGGGGCGGATCGCGGAGTTGCTCGACCGCTCGCTGATGCTCGTCACCGCGCTCGCGCCCGAGATCGGCTATGACAATGCCGCCAAGATCGCCAAGCACGCGCATGCGCAAGGGCTGACGCTGCGCGAGGCGGGGCTGGCGCTCGGGCTGGTCGATGCCGAGACGTTTGACCGTGTCGTGCGGCCGGAGACGATGATCGGCAGGTAAGGGCCGAGCTAAGTAGGTCCGCGCCGGAACCGCAACTCGCCTCCGCTCATTACCCCGCCGAAGGAGATCATTTCATGGGTGCAACAAGCGTGGGCGCGCTGATCGGCGGTGCGATCGATGCGATGTCGGGCGATGACGACAGCGTCGCCGATGGCGCGTTGATCGGAGCGGTCACGGCCAATGTGCTGAAAGTGGTTCTGCCGATCGCGGTTACCCACGCGATCGGCTGGGGCGTGTTGAAGGGCGTCGCGGTGCTGAGCGACCGGATCAAGGAGGCTGTGTAATGTTGAGGACGATTTTGGGCGCGCTGGTCGGTCGCGAAGTAAGCCAGAACAGCCGCGGCAGCGGCGTCAAGGGTGCGGTGATCGGCGGGCTGCTGACGCGCGGTCTGTCGCGCATGGGGCCGCTCGGCATGGCGGCGAGCGCGGCGTACCTCGGCAAGAAGGCATACGACCGTCGCAAGGCCGCGCGCGCAGGAATTCCGCCGCGGGTGTGACCGCGCGATCCTGACGGGTTGAGGAAACACGCGACCCTGACGGGTTGAAGCATCCTCCCCGCCGTGTACCAAGGTCGTGACGGCGGGGAGTTGATGCGATGAAGAAGTTGATTGGCGCAGGTTTGCTCGCGCTCGGCGTCGGTCTGGCGGCTGGTGCTGCCATGGCGCAGGGCGTCTCCTTCTCAGGCAATCGCGCCGCGTTGCTGGTGGTGGGCTCTGCCCATTTCGGCAATCCTGGACAGGACATCGGCAACACGCGGGTCGAGAACGTGCTGGCACCCGACCGACAGCGCGAGATCGAGGCGGTGGTGGAACGGCTCGCGCGATTTCATCCCAACCATGTTGCGGTCGAGTGGGATACTGCCGACCAGGCGAAGCTCGACAAGCGCTACGCCGATTATCGCGCCGGCCGCTACAAGCTGACCGCCGATGAGAGCGACCAGCTGGGCCTGCGGCTCGCGGCCAGGCTCAATCTGCCGCGCGTCGACGCCGTCGATTTCCAGGGTGACAAGCCGGGCAAGGACAGCGATTACGATTTCGTGGGCTGGATGAAGGCGCACGGACGCGCAACCGAGTGGGCGGCGTTTCAGCGGCAGGCTCAGGCGCAAGCGGACGCCAACGGTGCGCGGCAGCGCTGTAGCTCGGTCGGCGACTGGCTACGTTATTTTGCCGACCCCAATTACGTGGCGCTCAACGAAGCACCTTACTACACCATCGCGCGGATGGGCGACGCGCGCGACAACCCCGGCGCAAATTGGGTTGGGCAATGGCACGCACGCAACCTGAAGATCTACGCCAATCTGGCGCGCGTCGCGGGGCGTCCGGGCGACCGAACGGTGGTGATCTTCGGTGCGGGACACGCGCCGTTGCTGCGTGCCTATGCGAGCGAGTCGGGCACGTTCAACGTCGTCGACGCGCGCGATTACCTGCCGAGCGGACCCAGGCGGCGCTGCTGACGCGGCGCCCATTTAGCACGCTCGGCCAGCCAGTATCCCGCGCAGCCTTCGTCATCAGCGAACGTTGAGCGCGCAAAGGAGTGCGGGCGTGAGTGACGAAGATCGGATGACGGGTGGCGGCCGCGCAGTGCCGAGCGGACGGATCGCGAGAGTGAGCGCGTTCGGGCGGCTGGCGGGCGGAGTCGCAGGCGGCGTCGTTGCCGAGGGCGCGCGTCGGCTGGCGAACGGTGAGCGCCCGCGGATGGGCGACCTGCTGCTCACCCCGGCGAATGCGACGCGTGTCGCCGATCAGCTCGCCAACCTACGCGGCGCGGCGATGAAGCTGGGGCAGATGGTGTCGATGGATGCGGGCGACCTGCTGCCGCCCGAACTGACCCAGATCCTGGCACGGCTGCGCGACAATGCGCACCACATGCCGCCCAAGCAATTGGACGCGGTTTTGGTGCGCGAGTGGGGTCAGGGCTGGCGGCGCCGCTTCGCGCATTTCCAGGCGCACCCGATCGCCGCCGCTTCGATCGGACAAGTCCACCGTGCGCGGCTGCCCGATGGGCGCGAACTGGCGATCAAGGTGCAATATCCGGGCGTCAAAGAGAGCATCGACGCCGACGTCGACAATGTCGCGACGCTGCTGCGCGTATCGGGGCTGCTGCCGCGCGAACTCGACATCAAGCCGTTGCTGGAAGAAGCCAAGCGGCAGCTGCACGAGGAGGCCGATTACCGCCGCGAGGGTGCGATGCTGACGCGCTACGGCGAGCTGCTGGCGGGCGAGGACGGCTTCGTCGTGCCGAAGCTTGAGCCAGTGCTGACGACCGAGCGCGTGCTGGCGATGGACTTCGTCGCGGGCGTGGCCGTGGAGACGCTGGAGGACGGAGCCCGGGAGGTGCGCGACGCGGCGATGGCGCGGCTGATCGCGCTGGTGCTGCGCGAGCTGTTCGACTGGGGGTTGATGCAGACCGACCCCAATTTTGCCAATTACCGCTGGCAGCCGGAGACCGGTAGGCTGGTGTTGCTCGATTTCGGTGCGGCGCGCGGTGTGCCGGCGGAGACGAGCGCGGGCTATCGCCGGCTGCTCGCCGCCGGGCTGTCGGGCAACCGCGACGCGGTGCGCGAGGCGGCGGTCGCGGCGGGGTTCATGGGCGAGGCGGCGGCGACTGCGCACCGCGCGCTGGTCGACCGAATGATCGACGTGATCCTGTCCGAGCTCAACCAGCCCGGCGTGTTCGATTTCGGCGACCGCGCCTTCGTCGGCGTGCTGCGCGAACAGGCGATCGACATGGCGCGCGACCGTTCGACCTGGCACGTCCCGCCGATCGACACCTTGTTCGTCCAGCGCAAGATCAGCGGCACCGCGCTGCTCGCCGCGCGGTTGAAGGCGCGGGTCGATATCCGTGCGATGGTCGCGGCGCGGATCGAGGGGGAAGGTGTCGCCGCGATCGCCTGACCTCGTGCGGGAACGCATCGGCGGCCCGGTTCTTTGTGCGTCGGCAGATGCAGGAGCCACGCATGACCTTTCGCCCCGAACCGCCTTTCGCCGAGCAGCAGCAACAGGTGCCCGGCGACACCGAGCAGATGGATCCGCGGCCGGACCACGGTGAGGACAGCTACGTCGGCTACGGGCGATTGAACAGCCGCAAGGCGATCGTGACCGGCGGCGACAGCGGGATCGGACGCGCGGTCGCGCTCGCCTTCGCGCGTGAAGGCGCGGACGTGCTGATCAGCTATCTGAACGAGGACGACGACGCGGCCGAGACGAAGCGGCTGGTCGAGGACGCGGGGCGCACGGCGGTGCTGGTGCCCGGCGACATCAGCGATCCCGCACACGCGCGCGCGGTGGTCGCCAAGGCGGTGGAGGCGTTCGGGCGCGTCGACGTGCTGGTCAACAACGCGGCCTACCAGCACACCTTCGCCGAGATCGAGGACATTCCGGATGAGGAATGGGAGAAGACCTTTGCGATCAACATGCACGCAATGTTCTATCTGTCGAAAGCCGCGGTGCCGCACATGCGCGAGGGTTCGTCGATCATCAACACGACATCGATCAACGCCGACAAGCCGCTGCCGACCTTGCTCGCCTATGCGACCACCAAGGGCGCGATCCACAATTTCACCGCCGGGCTGGCGCAGATGCTCGCCAAGCGCGGCATCCGCGTCAACGCAGTCGCGCCGGGTCCGGTGTGGACGCCGCTGATCCCGTCGACGATGCCGGCCGATCAGGTCAAGTCGTTCGGGCAGGAAACGCCGATCGGGCGCGCAGCGCAGCCGGCCGAGCTGGCGCCGCCCTACGTCATGCTGGCGAGCGACGAGGCGAGCTATATCTCGGGCGCGACAATCCCGGTGACGGGTGGTACGCCATTCCTCTGACCTGTTGAGGAGGACTCCGCGTGGCGGTGACCGACATCGCCACGCGCGTATACGACCATAGCTGGCGGCTGGACCCGATCGTCCGCAGCCTGCTCGATACCGACTTTTACAAGCTGCTGATGCTGCAGATGATCTGGCGCGAGCACCGCGACGTGCGCGCGACCTTCGCGCTGATCAATCGGACGAAGTCGGTGCGGCTGGCGGAGGTGGTCGACGAGGCCGAGTTGCGCGAGCAGCTGGATCACGCACGCGGGGTCAGGCTGGCGAAAAAGGAGCTGATCTGGCTGGCGGGCAATACTTTTTACGGCGAGCGGCGGATGTTCGCGCCCGATTTTCTCGCCTGGCTCGCCGACTTCCGCCTGCCCGACTATGATCTGCGCGTTGCTGACGGGCAGTACGAACTGCATTTCGAGGGCGCGTGGACCGACACGACGATGTGGGAGATCCCCGCGCTCGCGATCGTCAACGAACTGCGCAGCCGTGCGGCGCTCAGGGCGCGCGGGCGGTTCGAGCTCGATGTGCTGTACGCACGCGCCAAGGCGAAATTGTGGGAGAAGGTCGAGCGGCTGCGATACTTGCCCGAGCTCGTCATCTCCGATTTCGGTACGCGGCGGCGGCACAGCTTCCTGTGGCAGCGCTGGTGCGTTAGGGCGTTGAAGGAGGGGCTGGGCAGCCGCTTCATCGGATCGTCCAACGTGCTGCTGGCGATGGATAACGATCTGGAGGCGATCGGCACCAACGCGCACGAGCTGCCGATGGTGATGGCCGCGCTCGCCGACGACGATGCGGGTGTGGCCGCGGCGCCGTACCGGGTGCTGGAGGAATGGCAGGCGCATTACGGCGGCAATTTACGCGTGGTGCTGCCCGACGCGTTCGGGACCGCGGCGTTCCTGGCACACGCGCCCGACTGGGTCGCCGACTGGACGGGATTTCGCCCCGACAGTTTGCCGCCGATCCAAGCGGGCGAGCAGATCATCGATTGGTGGCGCGCGCGGGGCCGCGATCCTCGGGCCAAGCTGCTGATCTTTTCCGACGGCATGGATGTCGACTCGATCGAGGCGACGTACCGCCACTTTGCCGGGCAGGTGCGGATGAGCTTTGGCTGGGGCACCAACCTGACCAACGATTTCCGCGGTTGCGATCCGCAAGGCGGACACGCGCTGGAGCCGATCTCGCTTGTCGCCAAGGTGATCGAGGCGAACGGGCGACCTGCGGTCAAGCTGTCGGACAATCCGTCGAAGGCGACGGGCGATCCGGCAGAGATCGAACGATACCTTTGCATCTTCGGTAACGGTGGGCGGGCCGAGGCGGCGGTGTCGGTCTGAGTGGCCTGGTTTGAGACCTAACCTGCTGACCCGCCCGAGGAGGGATGGTTGGCGGATAGGTCAAGCGACGCGAACCAGTCGGCGTAGGGTGTGTTGCGCGCCATGTGGCGGTTGAGGTCGGGGGCGCCGTCATCCCACCAGACCGGGCCGCGCTCGCCGAGCGCGACCTTGGCGGCGTGAACCCTGGTGCGCGCCGCGGCGATTGCTTCGGTGTCGCCGGTGCGGCCAGCGCTGCCGATGATCCGCCGCGCGTCCATCAATTCGGCAACCAGCCCGGCGCGCACGTTGTCGGATAGTGCAGGATTGCTCCGCCGCCACAAACGGCCGCGTACCACGAGGTAGCGGCCGTCCGGCGTGACGGGTGCGCGGTCAGTCGTGGCGACGCCGCCAGAAGAATGCGGCGAGCCCGGCCAGCCCCGCGGCGGCGACACCGCCGGCGACTAGCCCGGCCTTGCGTCGCCGTTCGGGATGGCGACGACCACCATCGACCCCGCTGGGCGCGGCGGGTGGTTCGTGGAGCGCGCCGGCGTCGTCTTCACCGGGCTTGGCGCGGTCGGACCACACGTCCATGAAGCCGTTCATCATCGCGGCACCGAGGTTCGGCGCGGCGAACTGTCCGAGCTTCATCGCGCAGGCGGGCGCGCCGACGACAGTCGTGTTGCGCGGTCGTTTGGCGAGTTTCACCACTGCTTTCGCCACCGTCTCGGGCGCGAGCGCGCCGGGGGGCAGCGACAGCGTCGCACCGGTGTAATTGCCCGCGTGGTCGATGCCCGGCGTGTCGACGAAGGTCGGGTAGACGTCGCAGACGTGGATGTGCGGGTGCTTCGACACTTCGGCGCGCAGTGCCTGGCTGAATCCACGCAAGCCAAATTTGCTCGCGGCATAGGCGGCGGCGTAGGGCGTCGCGACAAAGCCGCCGACCGAGATCATATTGACCCAGGTGCCGCGGTCCTGCGCGAGGAAGATCGGCCAGACCGCGTGCGCGTCGTTCATGTGGCCGATCAGATTGGCGTCGATGACGCGGGCGTGATCCGCCATCGGCACGTCGTGGTATTTGCCGACCACGCCGACGCCGACGTTGCTGAACCACAGGTCGATCTCGCCCAGGATCACCTGCGCCTCGGCGGCGAAGGCGGCGACCGCAGCGGCGTCGGTCACGTCGACCGATCGTACCTCGGCGGTGCCGCCCGCGGCGCGTACCTTCGTGGCAATGTCCTCCAGCCCCGCTTCACCGCGCGCGACGAGCACGAGGTGCGCACCCTTTTTGGCGAAGGCGATCGCGGTGGCGGCACCGATCCCGCTCGACGCGCCTGTGATGACGATCCGCAGGCTGGAGGATCGCTTTTTCACCGGCCGATCGCGTCCTTGACCGCGTCGGTCGCCTTGGCGAGCAGGCCCTTCTCGGCTTCCTCGGCCTCCGCCTTGGTCTTGAACGCGGCACCCTCGGGCTCGGCGGGCGGCGCGTAGACCGAGAACAGCTTCAGCGCCGACGAGCCCTTGTTGGTGAAGTTGTGCTTCGATCCCTTGGGCACGACGACCATGTGGTTCGGGCCGGCCTTGGTGTGATGATCGTCGATCGTGACCTGCGCCTCGCCGGTGACGATGAAGGTGGTCTGGTCGGCGTTGTGCGTCTCAAGCCCGATGTCCTCGCCTGCCGGGATGCTCATCAGCACCACCTGCACCTTGTTGTCGCGGAACACTTCCTTCTGCCACAGCTCGTTGTTGTTCGCGAGCTCGACCATGTCCTTGTTGAAGATCGCCATCTTTCTTCCTTTCAATGTGTTGCAGGGGAGAACGACGTGGAGCGCCAAGCGTTCACTCACATTCACAACAATCATTCGATCGGACGCGCGTGAGATTTCTGGTGGCGGAAAGCGAGACTGCGCAGGACCGTGCCGACCGGCGCAAGCGCGCGGGCAAGAGTTCGGGCGAGAGTTTCCAGGCGACGCTGGAACAGATGGCGCCGGGTGCGGAAGTTACGCGCGTCGAGCCGGCCGACGCGGACGGTGACCGCCTGAGCGCGGACGAGATTGCCGCCTATGACGCGGTGTTCCTGACCGGATCGCCGCTTCACGTCTACGACGATGCGCCCGAGGTCGAGCGGCAGATCGCCTTCATGCGCGCGGTGTTCGACAGCGGGGTGCCGTCATTCGGTTCGTGCGCGGGATTGCAGGTCGCGGTCGCGGCGGCGGGCGGGCGCGTCCGCAAGATGCCCGAGCGGCTGGAGGCAGCTGTAGGCCGACGGATCACGGCGACCGAGGCGGGGCGCGACCACCCGCTGCTCGCCGGACGCGCGCCGGCGTGGGATGCGGCATCGGTGCATAGCGACGAGGTCGAGGAACTGCCCGAGGGCGCGCTGCTGCTGGCGACGAACGGCGTGACGCGGGTGCAGGCGGTGGAAATCCGGCACGGCAATGGCGTGTTCTGGGGCGTGCAATATCACCCGGAGCTGAGCCCGGGTGAGATCGCCTCCGCAATCCGATCGCAAGGCAATTCGCTGGTCGAGGAAGGGCTGGCAAGTGACGAGCAGGCGGTGGAGCAGCGGGCCGTGCTGCTCGATCGCATCCAGCGCGACCCCGACGACCACGCCGCACGCTGGGAGCTGGGCGTCGACGACGAGTTCGCGCACGATGACCGGCGACGGCTGGAGATCGCCAACTTTATCGCCGCGATCCCGATGCTGCGTGGAGGCGGCTAAGGCGCGAGCAGATCGGCGAGGCGGACGGGCGCGAAATCGCGCGCGTCGACGCCGACGTCGAACTGGCGTGGCGTCGGTTTGAGCCGGCCGTGGCTGTGCCCGTGCAGGTTGATCGCGCCGCGCCCCTGCCCGTTCCATGAGCGGAACGGATAGTGGCAGAGCACGAGCTTGCGGCCGTCCTCCTCCAGTTCGGCATAGTCGGCGACGCTTGCCCAGCCCTGCGCGGTGAGCGTCGCGTCGGGATCGTTGTTGCCGCGGATCAGATGCTTGGTGCCGTTCAGGCGGGTGAGCAGCGCGGGCACGTCGGCGGCGCGGCGTGCGACATCGCCCAGGTGCCAGACCTCGTCGCCTGCGCCGACCACATCGTTCCAGCGCGCGACGAGCAGTGCGTCCATATCCGCCACCGACGCGAAGGGGCGCCGCTGGATGTTGATCGTGCGGTGATCGCCGAAATGGGTGTCGGCGGTGAAGAAGCGCGTCATCGTCCGGGCGAACGCCTGGTGCGGCTTGCCTGATCCCGCTGTTCCTCGATCGGTCCTCAGGCTGGTTGCAGCAGGTCGGCCAGATAGGGATGCGCGCGGACGCGGCGCGCGTTGACCGCGTTGATCGCCTCGTCATCGACCAGCCGCGCGCCCGCGACCGTGCGGTACAGCGCGACGCAGCGGTCGATGCGCGCGAAGCGGGCGCCATCCGCGGCGGCGCGGGTGTAGAAATCCCAGTCGTTGCAATTGTGGAAGCTGGGATCGAAGCCAGCGACCGCCGTCACGGTAGCGCGGCGCACGATCGACCAGCTCGGCCCGATCACGCCGCCGCTGGCGAGCGCGCGGCGAATGTCGCCACCCGACCAACCGCACTCGGGCTCATCCGGCACGGCGTTTCCTTCGACCCGCGCGAAGAACCCGACGACGATGTCATGGCCCGCGGATCGCTCCAGCAGCGCGCGCGCCGCGCCTGCTAGCCAGACGTCGTCGCTGTCGAGAAAGGCGACCCAGGGCGCGGTGCAGAGCGACACGCCGACGTTGCGCGCGTTCGACGCGCCGCCGTTGCGGGGCAGCACCGCGGCCTCGACGTTCGCGTGCATGGCCGCCAGCCGCCGGATCACCGCGGCGCTGCTGTCGCTCGATCCGTCGTCGACCAGCACGACCCGCGTCGGCGCGTGCTCCTGCGCAAGCACGCTCTCGAGCGCATCGGCGACGACGTGCGCGCGATTGTAGCAGGGTATGACGACGTCGTAGGCGGGCAGGGGAGCGTGCGTGGAGAGGGTGAGGTCGGTACGGCAGTCGTCGGTCGGCAGGTACATGGCGTCCTTTGCGGGTTTGGCGATCGCGCACGCGCCGGCATGATCGGCGGCGCGCGATTATTTTCTTAGCCTTGTGGAACCTTCTGCGAAGATCGCTGGCACCATAGCAAATCGCGCGAGAACGGGAAGGAGCGTGAGGCCGTTTTCGCTGTTTTTGGAGCACTTTGCCGCCGCACGAGCTACAGCCTCGCGTCGTTCAGCAATCCGGCAGCTTGCATGAGCGTATTTCGGATCGTGCGTGCGATGTCCGGACTGGTGCAGACGATCGTGGGCGAGGGATGCGGCATCGTCAGCATCGCTACGCGAGGGCAGCAGCCGGCGAGCACCGGTGCGGCTTCGCCAGCAACGCGGCCGGCGAGCACGGCGACGCAGAGGCGCGGGAGCAAGGCGAGGAAGTCAGGCAGGGTGGCGAGCCCTTCGCGTATCTCGCCGCGACGGAGCGGGCGATTGCGCGCGCCGGGTTCGTGGACGATCCACGGCACGGTGTTCCACAGGATCGTGTCGCGGCGCGCGATCGCGGCCTCATCGAGGAAGCGGGTCAGGTTGCGCGCCGTACCGGTCTGATTGTCGCGCGACACTTGACGATCGCCTGCATCGCCGGGACCGGGTGTCTCGAGCAAAATCAGCAGGCGCGCGCTCGCGCCGCCGTCGGCGGGATCGAACAACGGCATGCGGCGCCCGCTGTCGACCAGCGAGCGCCGCCATGCTTGCAGTCGCTCCTGCGCGATGCTGTTCAATCGGTCAGCGTCGTGCACGAGCGGCGCGGGTCACATCTTGTGCCCGGCACCCATCTCTCCGGCCTGCATTTTCGTTACCATGTCGACGTGGCGCTTGACGATCGGGGCCGCGGCCTTCGCGTTGGCACGCAGCGCAGCCTGATCGCCGCCGGCGGCGTAGCTCTGCTGCAGGTCGAGCGCCACCTTATGCGCGGGCAGCTGCTGCGCGAGATAGATGCGGTCGAAGTCGCCCGGTGCGGCCTGCTGCAATTCGGTGATCGACGCGGTCGCGCCGGCATCGAGCATCGGTGGCGTCGGCGTGAGACCGGCCTTCTTCGCCGCCGCCATCGTGGTGGCGGTCGTCTTTTGATGGTCGCGAATCATCATCGTCGCGAAACGCTTGATCGCAGGGTTCTGCGACTTCTGCAGCGCGATTTGGCTGGAGTTGATCTCAAACAGGTCGCTCATGCCCGAGGCCATGACATAGGGCATCGCCTGCAACTTCGCCTCGGCGGGCGGCGGGGGCGGCGGGGTCTGTGCGACGGCGGGCAGTGCGGCGGTGGCCGAGGCCAGCGCGACGGCGAGACCAGTAAGCGTCTTCATTTTCTTCTCTCCTAGTCGGACAGCAACATGGGTGGCGCGGCACGGGGTCGCGACATGCGCCTTCAACCCGGAAGAACAGTCGGTAGTTTCGCCCGTGAACAGGAAAAGAACACTGATATCGATCAAGGTCGTTGTTGTGCGTCGTGGAAGTTGACCGCTTCCGCGCGGCGTGGCGTTACTTGATAAAGTCGAGCATCCTCACGATCCGCGCAGTCGAAGCCCGATCCACAACGTACGCGGCGTGGCGCGTTCGACCAGGTCGGCGCCGCTGATGCCTGCCTCCACGCGCGCGTCGAACAGGTTCTCGGCCCGCGCCTCCAGCGCCAGCGCGCGCGTGAGTGGCAGCGACAGGTAGCCGTCGACGGTCGTCGCGGGCGCCAGCGCGCGCGTGTTGGCGTCATCCTCGAACTGGCGCGCGGCGTGGCGCAGCGTCGCCGACGCGGTGAGCGCGTCGTGTCGCCAGCCGAGCGTCGCCGAGACGAGGTCACGCGGCGTCTGCGCAGGGCGCAAGCCATCGAGCGCTGTGGCGCTGCCCGATGCCTCCACCCGCGGCGACACGTGGCTCCACGACGCGCGCGCGAACAATGGTCCCGCGAGATCCCAGTCGGCGTCGAGCTCGAGCCCGGTCGAGCGGATCGCGTCGAGGTTCTGGCGCACGCGGTACACGCCCGCCGCCGAGACAAAGCCGACGCCGGGGAAGGTGCCGGGCCCGCGCGCAACCGTCACGTTGGCAATCGCGTCCTCCAGCCGGTTCCAGAATATGGTCGCGGCGAGCGTCATGCGTGCGGCAGGGGTGATCGTGACGCCGCCGTCGATGCCGGTCAGCCGCTCGGGTGAGAGCGCGGCGTTGGCAGCGATCGCGTCGGCACCGACGCGGAACGGGCGGTATAGCTCGTTGAGTGTCGGCAGGCGCCAACCGCGATAGCCCGAGGCGCGCAATGTTACGCCATCTCCCAGCCGGTACGCCACGCCCGCGCGCCCGGTCGCCTCGGTGCCGTCGCGGTCGGCGAAGCGATCGTCGGTGAAGACGGTCGCGGCGGCGAGCGCGCGCTCGTTCAGCCGCCCGTCGGTGATCCACCAGCGATCGACGCGTCCGCCGAGCGTCAGCGTGAGCGGGCCGCGTGTCCGGCTCGCGTCGGCGAAGGCCCCGAGCGTCGTGCTGCTGCCCCCCGCCACGCGGCGCCTGGTCGGAAGACCGTTTGTGTAGCTGTAGAGTTCCTGCGTTCGCCCGCTGACATCGCGCCAGTCGACGCCCAGCCGCAGGTCCGCGCCCGTGCCGAGCGGCGGCACCAGCTCAAGCCGCGCGCCGAGCCCGGTCGCGGGCGTGTTGTACTGGTCGAGCGTCGGCGTCGCAGTGGTGCGCGCGGCGTCGACGCTGGCGAACTGCGACGCGAAGGCGCGGGTCTGCACGTGGGCGAGCGCCGAATAGCCCCAGTGTCCGCGCCCGATCAGGCGCAGGCTCGCGTCCGCGCCCTCGCTGCGGTTGGCGGTGAACGGCAGCCCGCGCGTGCGATGGTCGGTGAAGGCGCTGACGTTGGCCTGCAATTCGCTGTCGGCGCCGGTGCGGATCACGCCGCGTATCGCGCCCGACGCCTGCTCGTAGGGTGCGCGACCGTCGACGAAGCCGCGGTCCTCCGCGACGATCGGCGCGAAGCCGTCACCGCGCGCGTAGGCGGCGGACAGGGTCGCGAAGCCGCCGTCGTTGCTGAGCGTGGCGGAACCTTGCGCGTCGAGCGCGTTGCGGCTGCCATAAGCGACGCTGCCGAGATAGCGCGGCACTTGCGTCGGGGTGGCGCTCTCCAGTTCGACCGTGCCGGCGAGCGCGCCGGGGCCGAAGTAACCGCTGCCGCCGCCGCGGGTCACGCGAATGCGCCCGATACGGTCGGTCGCGTAGGCGGGAAACGGCACCCAGCCGCCGAACGGGTCAGCCTGCGGCACGCCGTCGAGGATCAGGAGCGCGCGGCTCGACGCGTTGCCGCCGATCCCGCGCAACGAGATCCCCTGGCTGGTCGGATTGGCCGAGCGAGAGTCGGAGCGGCGGAACTGCTGCACCCCCGCCACATCGGCGAGCACGCTTTCGAGCCGGTCGGCGGCGTTGCTGCGGATCTGCTCGGCAGTGATCGTCACCACGCTGGCGGCGGCGTCGCCGGGGCGATCGCTCAGGCCCCGGCCGGTGACGACGACGTCCTCGCCCGCTGTGGGGTCGGTTGGCGCGGGCGTTTGGGCGAAGGCCGGGGGCGCACTGCCGAGCAGCAGGGCGAGCGAGAGGGTGGGGCGGATCATGCGATTTTTCGTGGCCGGGAAGCGACCCCCTTAGCCACGTGGCGACCCGAACGCCTCAACGTCGCGCAGGTGAACGAGAGCGCGATCAAGCCCAGTCGGCGTCGGCATGCTCGCCGAGCCTGGGACTGGCACGTTCAGCGATGACGCGGCGACCGTCGATCGTGATCGGGGCGGCGAGGCCCGCCAGACCTTCGACGCTGATCTGCATGCCGCGGGCCACCACCTGCGGGTCGGCGAAGACCTGATCGATGCGGTTGACGGGGCCGACCGGTACCCCGGCCTGCTCCAGTGCGGCGAGCAGCTGTGCGCTCTCCCACTTCACCGTCTCCGCGACGATCAGCGGAAGCAGCGCGGCGCGGTTGCGCACCCGCGCGGGGTTGGTGGCGAAGCGTTCGTCGGCGGCGAGTGCAGGCGCGCCGAGGACAGCGCACAGCCGGGCGAATTGCCGGTCGTTGCCGACCGCGACGATCAGGTCGCCGTCGCTCGTCGGGAAGCTCTGGTACGGGGCGAGGTTGGCGTGGCCGTTACCCATGCGGCCGGGCACGGCGCCGCTCGCCATCCAGTTGAGCGCCTGATTGGCGAGCACGCCGACCTGCGTGTCGAGCAGCGCCATGTCGATGTGCGCGCCGACGCCGGTCCGCTCGCGCTCACGCAGGGCGGCGAGGATCGCGACCGCGGAGTAGACGCCGGTGAACAGGTCGGCGATCGCGACGCCGCTCTTCTGCGGGTCGCCGTCCGGCTCGCCGGTCAGCGACATGATCCCGCCCATGCCCTGGATGATGAAATCGTAGCCGGCGCGGTGCGCGTAGGGGCCGGTCTGACCGAACCCGGTGACCGAGCAGACGATCAGTCGCGGGTTGGCCGCGCGCAGCGTGGCGGCGTCGAGCCCGTATTTGGCAAGGCCACCGACCTTGTAATTCTCGATCACCACGTCGGCGCCAGCGGCGAGCGTGCGGACGCGGGCTTGGCCCTCGCCGCTCGCGATGTCGATCGCGACCGATCGCTTGCCGCGGTTGCAGGCGTGGTAATAGGCCGCCGACAGGTCGGTGCCGTCGTCGGCGGTGACGAAGGGCGGACCCCAGTGACGTGTGTCGTCGCCCTCGCCCGGCCGCTCGACCTTGATCACGTCTGCGCCGAGATCGGCGAGCAGCTGCCCGCACCACGGCCCCGCAAGAATGCGCGCGAGTTCGAGCACGCGCAGGCCGGCGAGCGGTCGGGGCGGGGTGGCGGTCGGAGCGGTCATCATCGACCCTTGTAGGGTACTATTGTGCCAAGTCGACGCTCTATAGGCTCGCGTTAATCGGCCGGGGGGGGGGCCTCGTCGAGCGTGACGAGGACTACGCGCTCCCAGGTCGCGGTGTCGCCAGCGTCCGCCATCGCGCGTGAAGGTTCGCGCACGGTGTGTGGCGCACCGCCAACGCGTCGTCGCAATAGTCGGGCCAGTTCGCGTCGATCAGTCTGCCCGCCGATTCCTCTTGTCCGGCCCGTTCGCGCTGATGCGCTGCGCGGCGAGCACGCGCGATACGCTCGACGAGCGGCGTAACGGATACATGCATGATGCGACCTCCTGCATCTCAAACGCGAAACGGCCCGCGCGGCTCCCGCGCTCGCCTCGAAGGCAGAGCGCGAGCGCCACGCGGGCCGCTTACGATCGGCGAGAAGGATCAGGCAGAGATGCTGCGCCCGCCACCTGCGCCGCCGCGGCCGCGCCCACCGCGACGACGGTTGCCGCTCGCGTTGGCGTAGTTGCGACCGCCGGTATTGGCGCCTGCGCCGCCGTTGCCACCCTGTGCGCTACCCTGCGCCGGGCGCTGGCCACCGTGTGCCGGACGACCGCCGCCCCCATGACCGCCACCGTGCGCGCGGGCGGGTGCCTGCGGCTCGTGCTGGCGCGAACCGTGTGCGGGGCGCGGCGCGTGCGTCGCCTTCGGTCGTGCGGGGCCACGCTGGCGGTCGGCGCGGGGTGCCGGATCGGCACCGATCGCCTTGACGCGCTCGGCCTTCAGCTGATCGGCGCGGCGGGTGAAGTCGTCGGGCAGCGGCACCGACGGGATCTTCTGGCGCGTCACCTTCTCGATGTCCTTCAGGTACGGCCGCTCGTCATCGGCGCAAAAGGCGATCGCCTCGCCGCTGGCGCCAGCGCGCGCGGTGCGGCCGATGCGGTGGACATACTGCTCGGGCACGTTGGGCAGCTCGAAGTTGAACACGTGGCTGACGCCCGACACGTCGATGCCGCGCGCGGCGATATCGGTCGCGACCAGGATCGGCACCTCGCCCGACTTGAACAAGGCAAGCGCGCGCTCGCGCTGCGGCTGACTC
>NZ_CAJYVU010000046.1 GCF_913778135.1 uncultured Sphingomonas sp.
CGCCGCCGGCCTCGTCCTCGCCGCCTTCCTCGTCGCTCTCCTCGGGCACCTGCTCACCCTCGACGAGTTCGAGGTCCTCGAGCAGCTTGCGTGTCAGCCCCTGGAACGCGCGCTGGTCGTCGAGCACGAGCGCGAGCGCGTCCAGATCGACGCGCTCCCCGACCCAGTCGCGCACCAGCGCGAGGCCCGGCTCGCTCGCGACCGGCGACGGCAGCCCGGTCAGCGCCTCACGCACCATCAATCCGAGCGCGGTCGACAGCGGCACCTCGCTCTGTGATCGCGCGCGCGTGATCGGGTCGGAGCGCAGCCGCACGTCGAGCGCGGTGGCAAGATTGTCGGCGATCCCCGCGTAACCGCGGCTGCCCAGCGCCTCGACCCGCGCGGTCTCGACTGCGTCGTAGACCGCACGCGCCACGGCTTCCGCCGGCGCACCGCGCGCGTGGAGCGCGGTGTCGTGGTGCTTCAGGCGGAGCGCGAACGCGTCGGCGAACCCGCGCGCTTCCGCCACCTGATCCGCGGGCAACGAACGCGCGGGCATCGGCACGCGAATATGCTTGCCCGACTGCGACGGCGCGTCGGCGGTGAAGGCGAGCTCCACCTCCGCCTCGTCCGACAACGCGCGCGCGGTGCCGCCGAGGACGTTCTTGAATCGGTCGAGGGGCGTGTCGCTCGCCATTTACGCCTTCGCGGCCACGCTCTCGGGCAGGTCCTTGCCGAACACGCGCTGGTAATATTCCGCTACCAAAGGACGTTCGGCATCGTCGCACTTGTTGAGGAACGAGAGGCGGAACGCGAAGCCCACGTCCTTGAAGATGAGCGTGTTCTGCGCCCAGGTGATGACGGTGCGCGGGCTCATCACGGTCGAGATATCGCCGTTGATGAAGCCCTTGCGCGTCAGGTCGGCGACCCGGACCATGTTCTCCACCGTCTTCTTGCCCTCGGGCTTGTCGTATTCACCCGATTTGGCGAGCACGATATTAGCCTCGGTCGCGGCGGGCAGGTAGTTGAGCGTGACGACGATATTCCAGCGGTCCATCTGACCCTGGTTGATCTGCTGCGTGCCGTGGTACAGCCCGCTGGTGTCGCCCAGACCCACCGTGTTGGCGGTCGCGAACAGTCGGAAATACGGGTTGGGACGCAGCACGCGATTCTGGTCGAGCAGCGTCAGCTTGCCTTCCGTCTCCAGCACGCGCTGGATCACGAACATGACGTCGGGGCGCCCCGCGTCATATTCGTCGAACACGAGTGCGGTCGGGGTCTGCAACGCCCAGGGCAGCAGGCCTTCGCGAAACTCCGTCACCTGCTGGCCTTCGCGCAGCACGATCGCGTCGCGCCCGATCAGGTCGATGCGGCTGATGTGCGCGTCGAGGTTGATGCGGATGCACGGCCATTTCAGCCGCGCCGCAACCTGCTCGATATGGCTCGACTTGCCGGTGCCGTGATAGCCCTGCACCATCACGCGGCGGTTGTGCGCGAAGCCCGCCAGGATCGCGAGCGTCGTGTCGGGATCGAACACATAGGCAGGGTCAAGGTCGGGCACGCGCTCGTCGGCTTCGGAGAAGGCGGGCACCTCCATGTCGCTGTCGATCCCGAACAGCTCGCGCACGCCGACCATCTTGTCGGGCGCGTCCATGATCGTGCTGTCCCGGCTGTCGGGCTGGGTGTTGGAGAGATCGTTCATCGAGCTTGAGCCGCTTGTTAGAAGTTGCCGCAATCAGTGCGAAGGGATCGCGTTCGCGTCAACCCGCGCGTGGGTGTCGGCCCGGTATGCACCGGCAGATGGAACGGCGAGGATAACGCCCCGGCGTTCGCGAGGTTGCCCGCGTGGTCGCTCATGCGCACGAATGACGAACGTCGCTCCGTGGCCCCCTGTCCGACGATAACGCGGTTGCGTTCGCCGACATCTCGCGCATCCTGCCACCACGATCGACTCGCTAGGGGGAGGCCGTGCCTGTGCCGCGGATGATCTTCGTCAATTTGCCGGTCAGCGACGTCGCGCGCTCCACCGCCTTCTACCAGGCAATTGCCCCGCATTTTCAACGCGCAGGCGAGCGCGCCGCGGGTGGCTCTGCAAATAGATGACAGCAGGCAGGAGGGAATGGACGAGTGACCTACGTCAACGGGTTCGTGACGCCGGTGCCGAGCGACGGGCGCGATGCTTACGTCGCCGCCGCAGAGGCGGGATGGCAGTTGCTCGCAGAGTACGGCGCGCTCCAGATCATGGAAAACTGGGGCGACAAGGTGCCGACCGGCACGCGCACCGACTTCGCACGCGCCGTCGCGTTGCAGGACGGCGAAACGGTCGTGTTCAGCTGGGTGCTGTGGCCCGACCGCGACACCGCGGAACGCTGCGAGGCCGCGATGCACAGCGATGAGCGGTTTCAGACGCTGTCCATGCCGTTCGACGGCGCGCGCATGATCTTCGGCGGGTTCGAGACGGTGTTCCATGCCGGCGCCGGTACGACCGGCGGCTGAACGCGCTCACGCGAAGGCGGGTGCCTGCCGCAACTGCTGGTAGGCCGCGATCACCTTGGTCAACCGCTCCTCATGGCTGCGATCGCCGCCGTTGCGGTCGGGATGATATGCGCGCACCAGTTCGGAATAGCGTTTGCGCAAGGCTGCGCGGTCGGCATCGGGCGCGAGGCCGAGTGTGTCGAGGCTGCGGCGATCCTCAACCGACAAAGGCTTGCCGTCGCGTCGCTCGGGTGCAGTCGTGCGGCGAAAGCGCGCGCCGATCGCGTCGAGCGGATCGGCGTAATCGGCCCAGCGCGGCGGCTGGTCGCCCTGGCCCGCACGTGCGAAGGCGCGGGTCTCGCGCTCCCACCCCGCGGTCGGGCTCTGCGCACGGTGGATCTCGTCGGCGCTCATCCCCTCGAAATAATTATAGCCCGCGTTGAACGCGCGGACGTGGTCGAGGCAGAACCAGCGGAAACGCGGCGGCGCGTCGCCGCTGCCGGGCCCCTCCAGCGGCGGCGCGCGGAACTCGCCCGCCTCGGCGCAGCCCGGATGATCGCACGCGCGCTGGCTATTCTCGACGCGACCGTGGAAACGCGTCTGCGGTCTGTCCTTCCTGATCGACACGATGGTTGAGCCTGGCGCCTTTCCCGCAAAAACTACCTATATGGGGCCGATGACCGACCCTGCCACCGCTTCCGTCACTCCGCCCGGCCCTGTCGAGCGCGCGATCAATGAGCGCCTGACTGCCGCGCTGTCCCCCACCCACCTGCGCGTGATCAACGAGAGCGCGCAGCACCGCGGCCACATGGGCGACGACGGATCGGGCGAGAGCCACTTCCGCGTCGTGATCGAGAGCGCGGCCTTCGCCAGTCAGTCGCGCGTCGCGCAGCAGCGGCTGGTCAATCGCGCGCTCGCCGACCTGCTCGCCGACCACATCCACGCGCTCGCCATCGAGGCGCGCGCGCCGGCGGAGGCAGTCCGGTGACGATGAAATTATGGTACTGGCCCGAGATTCAGGGCCGCGGCGAGTTCATCCGGCTCGCGCTGGAAGCCGCCGGCATCGCGTATGAGGATTGCGCGCGCGTGAGCGGCGCCGACGCGCTGATCGCCGACCTTGATGCGCGCAAAGGCCGCGCACCGTTCGCGCCGCCCTATCTCGACATCGACGGCTTCACGATCGCGCAGGTCGCCGACATCCTGCTCTACCTGGGCGATCGCCACGATTTGGCGCCATCGCGGATCGCCGATCGCTACTGGGTCCACCAGTTGCAGCTCACGATCGCGGATTTGGTCGCGGAGGTGCACAACGTCCACCATCCCGTCGCCGTGATGGACTATTACGACGATCAGAAGCCCGAGGCAGCACGCGCGGCGCACCAGTTCCGCGAGGAACGCCTGCCCAAGTTCCTCGACTATTTCGAGCAAGCGGCGGAGTGCAACGACGGGCCGTGGATGATCGACCACCGCTGGACCTATGCCGACACGTCGTTGTTCCAGCTGATCGAGGGACTGCGCTACGCGTTCCCGCGCCGGATGGCGACGCTCGCGCCCGATTACCCCGCGCTCGCGCGAATCCACGGGCTGGTCGCCGATCTGCCGGGGATCAGGCGCTATCTCGCCAGCGATCGGCGCATCGTGTTCAACGAACAGGGCATCTTCCGCCATTATCCCGAACTCGATGACGAGTGACGTGTCCGCAGTAACGCGGCGCGTCCCGCGGCCCGCGGCGCGCATCCTGCTGGTTGACGCGCAGGCCCGCGTGCTGCTGTTCCGCTTCACGCCCGCCGACCGCGCGCCCTTGTGGTGCACGCCCGGCGGTGCGGTCGACCCGGGTGAGAGCTACGAGGCGGCGGCGCGGCGCGAGCTGTGGGAGGAGACCGGGCTCGACCGAGACTGCGGGCCGCAGGTCGCGCGCCGCGTCGTCGATTTCCTCACCTTCGACCGGGTCGAGGTGACTGCGGACGAACGCTGGTTCCGCGTCGATGTCGAGCGCCACGATGTCTCGGGCGCAGCACTGACCGATCAGGAACGCGAACTGATGGCGGAGGCGCGCTGGTTCACGCGCGACGAACTCGCCGACTGGGCGGAAGTGATCTATCCCGCCGATCTGCTTGCCATGCTGGAGGAAACCGATGTCCACGCCCCCAAATGACGGCGACGCGCTGATCCTGCAGACGCTCGCACCCGCGACGCACGATCTCGGCGGGTTCAAGGTCTATCGCACGCTGCCGCACAAGGATCGGACGATGGTCGGCCCGTTCCTGTTCTTCGATCAGATGGGACCGGCGCACCTGCCGCCGGGCGACGGCGTCGACGTGCGCCCGCACCCGCATATCGGGCTGTCGACCGTCACCTATCTGTTCGACGGCGCGTTCCAGCACCGCGATTCGCTCGGCAGCGACGTGCGGATCACACCGGGCGCGGTGAACCTGATGACGGCAGGCTCGGGCATCGTCCATTCGGAGCGGTCGCCGCGGGACGTCCGCCCCGGTGGCCCGGCCCTCGCCGGCATCCAGACCTGGCTCGCACTGCCCGATCACCTGGAGGAGCATGATCCCGCCTTCGAGCATGTCGCCGCCGACGCGCTGCCCGAAATTGCCTACGCCGGCGCCCGCGCGCGCGTCATCATGGGGTCGCTCTGGGGCGAGCGCGCGCCGACGACGACCTATGCCGACACGATCTACGCCGACGTAACGCTCGATGCGGGCGGCAGCGTGCCCGTCGACCATTCGACCGACGAGCGCGCGATCTACCTGGCGCATGGTCAGGCGACGCTCGACGGCATGACGATCGAGCCGCAGCGATTGTACGTGCTGCGTCCGGGCACCGCGGCGACGCTCAGGTCGGAGACGGGCGGACGCGTGATGCTGGCGGGCGGCGCGGCCTTTTCTACCCCGCGCCACGTGTGGTGGAATTTCGTGTCCTCCTCGCGCGACCGCATCCGCGAGGCGCGTCGCGCATGGAAGGCGGGCGAGTTCGCAGACGTGCCCGGTGACGACAAGGAACGGATTCCGCTTCCCGAAGTCCCGAAAACGGTCAGTTATCCGTAAGGGAAAACGGCGCGCGCCTCTTGATCCATGTCATCGTAAAGATCACAGCAAGCATAAGGGGCTGATCGTGTGAGCGTGCCTCCTGCGTGTGAGGATGGCATGAAAGCGGAAGACCTGCGCGGCGGTACCAACCGCCCCGACGTGCCGGCATCGGCCTTCGCGATGCCGCCGGGACTTGCCGTCCGCTACGACCTGCCCGCACCCGACCTGCACGAGCTCGTCAGCGGTTACGCCAGCTACGGCGACAGCAACCGTGCCGAAATGGTCAACTGGTTTCTGCCCGCGCCGCCGATGATCTGCGTGCTGCTGGATGCCGGCCCGGTCGGGATTGCGATCCGCAACCATCGTTTCACGCCGGCGCCGGTCAGCGTGTACGGGGCAACCGGCAGCGCATTTCGCGCGACGACGAGCGGCGGTATCCAGGTCGGCATCGGGCTGACCGCGCTCGGCTGGGTGCGGATGTTCCCGCAACCGGCCTCCGCCTTTCACAACCGCGTCGTCCCGCTCGATCAGGTGCTGCCCGCCGGCATCGCGGAGCGGCTATTGGGCGCGTTGGAGGCGATACACGACGAGACGCTGATCGCGCCGATGCTTGACGCGCTATTGACCCCGCTGTTCTCCCGCCGCCACCCGCACGAGGACGCCATCCGCGACTTCACGCGGTTGATGCTGGTCGACGGCGTGATCGAGATTGCGGACACGGCCGATCGACTGGGACTGACCGTCGCCACGTTGCGGCGGGTCGCGATGCAGGCGTTCGGCATGCCGCCAAAGCTGCTGCTGCGCCGCGCGCGTTTCCTGCGTTCGCTGGTCAATCTGCTCCGCTCGGGCGAGCCGATGGGCTATCATCTGATCGACAGCAGCTATTATGACGCGTCGCACTTCCTGCGCGATGCCAATACCTTTCTCGGCACCACGCCGCGCCGTTTCCTTGCGCAGGGTACGACCTTCCTGACCGCGAGCATGATCGCGCGCGCGGCAGCGATCGGCCCCGCGACCCAGGCCCTGCATGCCCTGCCGCGTCAGTCCGCCTCGTAGGCGCCGCGACGCATGACATAGTCGCGCGTCTCGTACGGAGGTGACAAACCCTCGACCCAGGCGCCGTGCGCGTGCGTGAGCGCGACGAGTTCCATCGGCGTCGTCCCCGGCCAGCATTGCACCCGCACCTCGTGCCGGTGAAGGTCGCGGTTCGGCTCCATCATCACCCAGGCGAGCGGCCGCTCCGCTCTCGCCCGCGTGCCGGCCGCGGCCATCGCGTCGCGGATGCGCGAGCGACCTTCGGGCGGCAGATACTGCCACATGACCGAGTGCATCAGCACGCGCGTGACCCCCGCCGGCTGCGGCTCGGCCAGCCGTGCCTCGACCCAGTCGGCCGCGTCGCCCTGCACCAGATCGACGCCGTGCGCGCGCACCATCGCGATCGCAGTGTCGAGCCGCGCCTGCCGCTCGGCCGCATCGACCCAGACGTAGCCCTGCAACCGCTCCGCCGCCGCCGGTTGCTCGACATCGACCGGCGCGATGTCGACGCCGCGTGCGGATACGACCTCTATCGGCACGTCCGGTGGAGGCGCGCCGCGCCATTCGGGACGAATCAGCAGCGGCGACCCGGACGGCCCCGCCGCAACGCCACCCAGATCGAAGCGCATGCGCCCGATCAGCAGGTTGAGCCCCGCGCTCGACCCGATCTCCAGCACCTCTACGCGTGGCCCGAAGCGCGCAGCAACGTGGAGCAACCCGGTCATCAACCCCGCCGACCGCGCCGCCTCGTTGGTCTGTGGCGGACCATCCAGCCACGTCACCAAGTCCTGGTCGAGCCGCGTCACCGCGCCAGCCAGCGCGTGATCGACCTCGACCTCCTTACTGACGACACCTGAAAGTACCCGCGACAGCTCGGCATCCGCGCCGCGCCGGTGCGTCGCATGCAGTCCGCCAACCAGCCGCAACACGACCGCGTCCGCGACCGGCTCGCCCACCCAGTCGAGCACGCGTTGCCCGATCTGCGTGTCGCGCGTCAGCACGCGCCCGAGCGAACGCGACACGCGCGCGGTGATCGGCGCGGCCATCGCATCGCAATATTGCGCCTGCACCTCGAACGCCGCCCGGTTCTCCGCCTCGCTCGCCATCGGCCCTCTCCCTTTCCTCGCCGACATTGCGCCCCTTCCCCCGCGCTCGTAAAGCCCGCGGCATGTCCGCCCAACAGCCGCCAGCCGACCAAACAGACGTGACCGTCATCGCGGTACCCAAGGGCCGCATACTCGCCGAGGCGCTGCCGCTGCTCGCGCGCGCCGGGGTTGTGCCGGAGCCTGCTTTTTCCGACGAGAACAGCCGCGCGCTGCGCTTCGCCACGCAGGACCCGCGCATCGCGCTGATCCGCGTCCGCGCGTTCGATGTCGCCACCTTCGTCGCGCACGGCGCGGCGCAGCTCGGCATCGTCGGGTCAGACGTGCTCGCCGAGTTCGACTATCCCGAACTCTACGCGCCGGTCGATCTCGGCATCGGACATTGCCGGCTGTCGGTGGCCGAGCCCGCGTCGCTGGCCGAGCACGACGATCCGCGCGGGTGGAGCCACGTGCGCGTCGCGACCAAATACCCGCACCTGACCGCGCAGCATTTCGCGCGCCGCGGCGTTCAGGCGGAATGTATCAAGCTGAACGGTGCAATGGAGCTCGCTCCGCTGCTCAGCCTCGCGCCGCGCATCGTCGATCTCGTCTCCTCGGGGCGGACGCTGAAGGAAAACGGACTGGTCGAGGTCGAGCCGATCATGGACGTGTCCGCACGGCTGGTGGTCAACCGCGCCGCAATGAAGACGCGCGCGCACGTCTTTCCGCTGGTGGAGGCGTTCCGCCGCGCCGCCGCCGGCACAGAGATCGCGGCATGATCCGCCTCGACGCCGCCGATGCGAATTTCACCGCCGCGTTCGACGCATTGGTCGATGATCGCCGCGAAACCTCGGTCGATGTCGCGCGTGACGTGTCGACGATCATCCGCGCGGTGCGCGACGAGGGCGACGCGGCGCTCCACGCCTTTACACAGAAGCTCGACCGGCACGACCTGAACGAGACCGGCTGGCGGGTCGACGCCGCCGACTGCGCCGCGGCGTTCGACGGACTCGAGCCCGAACTGCGCGCCGCGCTCGAACTCGCCGCCGCGCGCATCCGCGCCTATCACGAGCGGCAGCGGCCGGAAGATACCGACTTCACCGATGCGGCGGGCGTGCGGCTCGGCGCACGCTGGCGCGCGGTCGATGCGGCGGGCATCTACGTCCCCGGCGGACGCGCAGCTTACCCATCGACGCTGCTGATGAACGCGATCCCTGCGCGCGTCGCCGGGGTCGAGCGGTTGGTGGTCGTGACTCCAACGCCCGGAGGCGAGATCAATCCGCTCGTCCTCGCCGCCGCGCATCTGGTCGGCGCGAACGAGGTGTGGCGCCTCGGCGGGGCGCAGGCGATCGCGGCACTCGCCTACGGCACCGACCGCATCGCGCGCGTCGATGTGGTGACCGGCCCGGGCAATGCCTGGGTCGCGGAGGCGAAGCGGCAGGTCTACGGCGTGGTCGGGATCGACATGGTCGCGGGGCCGAGCGAGATCGTCGTGGTTGCTGACGGACAGAACGACCCCGACTGGATCGCCGCCGACCTGCTCAGCCAGGCCGAGCACGATGTGACGACACAGTCGATCCTGCTGACCGACGATGCCAACTTCGCCGCGCGCGTCGAGGAAGCGGTCGAGCGCCAACTCGCCGACCTGCCGACCGCCGCTACCGCGCGTGTCGCGTGGGAAGACAATGGCGCGGTGGTCGTGGTGCCGACGCTCGCCGACGCGATCCCGCTGGTCGACCGGCTAGCACCCGAGCACGTCGAGTTTGCCTGCGACGACCCGCGCGCGCTGTTCGATCGGCTGCGCCACGCGGGCAGCGCCTTTCTCGGCCGCCATACGCCCGAGGCGATCGGGGATTATGTCGCAGGGCCGAACCACGTCCTGCCGACCGGACGCCGCGCGCGCTTTGCCAGCGGACTCGGCGTCACCGACTTCATGAAGCGGACGAGCTTCCTGCAACTCGATGAGACCGCACTCAACGAACTCGGCCCGGCGACGGTCGCGCTGGCCAATGCCGAGGGGCTGCCCGCGCACGCCAAATCGGTTGCGCTAAGGATCAGGACCAACCGCTAACTACTCGTCGCCCCGAAACCGCTCCGGGGCGACGAAGGTGTTCCTGCTACCCCGCCGACGCCATCTCGGCTGCGCGATTGGCCTTGCTCGTCGCCATCGCGGTCAGCTTGTCGTCGGTGGCATATTCCTCCGCCAACGTTTCTTTCAGGATCGACGCGATCTCGCCGCGCCCCATCTGCTCGGCCCATGCGATCAGCGTGCCGTAGCGCGCGATCTCGTAATGCTCGACCGCCTGCGCCGCGGCGATCAGCGCGGCGTCGAGCACGGCCTTGTCCGCGATCTCGCCCGCGACCTCATTCGCTTCCTTGATGATGCCGTCGATCGCGGGACAGGTTACGCCCGCCGCCTTCTCGCCCATCAGACCGAAGATGCGGTCGAGCCGGTCGATCTGCCCGCGCGTCTCGCTCAGATGTTGCTCGAACCCCGCCTTCAACCCCGCGTCGCTCGCCTTGTCGATCATCTTCGGCAGCGCCTTGGTGATCTGGTTCTCGGCGTAATAGACGTCCTGCAACTGGTGCAGGAACAGGTCATCGAAGGTTTTGATGTCCTTGCTAAAAAGGCCCATGTTCGTCGCCCCCGTGATTGATGAGCCGACAACGGTGCGTGCGGGCAAATCGTTGCGCCGTCACGGCAAATTGCGGCCGAGCCGTGCCGACGAGAGGACGAGCGCCGCTGAGGGGTGACGAACGGCGCATGCGCGACTACATCGCCGCCCTTATGTCCCGCACCGCTGCCCGATCGCGCGCCCGCGCCGCCGCCCGCCTCGCCGCCGTCCAGGCGCTCTACCAGCACGAGATGGAAGGGACCAAGATCCCGCAACTGCTGACCGAATTCCACCACCACCGCTTGGGTGCGACGATCGAGGATGTCGAGTATGCCGACGCCGACATCGCCTTCTTCGACGATCTGGTGTCGGGCACGCACGCGCGGCTGGATGAGGTCGACCGGCTGATCGCGGCGCGGCTGTCGTCGGGGTGGAGCTTCGATCGCCTCGACAAGCCGATGAAGGCAATCCTGCGCGTCGGCACCTATGAATTGCTCGCGCGCAGCGACGTGCCGGTCGGCGCGGCGATCAGCGAATATGTCGACGTGGCCGACGCCTTCTACGAACGACGCGAGAAGGGCTTCGTCAACGGCATCCTCGACGCGGTCGCCAAGGACGTGCGCGGCGCGGGGACCGCCGACGCCGGGCAAGACTGACGATGGGCGAGGTCGTCAACCTGCGCCGTGCGCGCAAGGCCAAGGCGCGCACCGAGGCAGAGACGACCGCCGCCACCAACCGCGCCGCCTTCGGCCGCACGAAAGCGGAGAAGCAGCGCGACGCGGCCGCGCGCGACCGGTTCGACGCCACACTCGACGGCGCACGGCGCGAGCAAGACTGACGCGGGTGAGTGACTTCACAGCGCGAGCCGCTACCGTCGCGCCGTGACCTTCTTCGAGAGCCTTCTCGCACTGATGCTCGCCGCAGTGGCGATGCTGCAGGTCGCGCGCCGACTGTCGCTGCCCTACCCGACCGTGATGGCCGCCGCGGGTGTCGCGGTTGCTGCGATCCCGGGTGCGCCGGTCTTGTTGATCGATCCCGCCACCGCGCTCGCGCTGTTCATCGCACCCATCCTGGTCGATGCGGCCTTCGACTTTCCCGTGGGCGCGGCACGGCGGCTGATGCTGCCGCTGATCGTCTACGCGGGTGTGGCGGTGCTCGCGACCGCGGGGTTCGTCGCCTGGATCGGTTGGTACACGATCGGGTTGCCGGTCGCCGCCGCGCTGACACTCGGCGCGATCGTCGCGCCGCCCGATGCGGCCGCCGCGACCGCGGTGCTGACCAACCTGCCCGTCGCCAAGCGGGTCGAGGCGGTGTTGAAGGGCGAGAGCCTGTTCAACGACGCGACCGCGCTGATGCTGTTCAATGCCGCGCTTGCCGCACAGATGAGCGGCACGTTCGATTGGGGCACGGGTGCACGCTTCGCACTAGCGGCACCGGGCGGCATCCTGTTCGGCATCGCCTACGGGTTGCTGGTCCGCCGCTTGCAGCCGCACGTCGAGAAGACGGTCGGCGGCACGCTGCTGCAATTCCTCCACGCCTTCGTCACTTGGATCGTCGCCGAGCATCTGCATCTGTCCGCCGTGCTGGCAGTGGTGGCGAGCGCGATGACGATCGCGGCGAAGCCGGGCGGCGGCAGTTCGCCCCGCATGCGCGTCCACTCCTACGCGGTGTGGACCACCGTCGTGTTCCTGCTGAACGTCTTCGCCTTCCTGCTGATGGGCGAGCAGGCGCGCAACATCCTGTCGGCGATGTCGGGCGCGGAACTGGTCAACGCCGGCTGGCTCGCCCTGTGGGTGGTGCTGGGCGTGATCGCCACGCGGCTGCTGATCGCGTTCGGTTACCGCGGCGTTGTGATGTGGCGCATCCGCCACGGACGGCAGATGACGCCGATCAGCCCGGCCGAGACGTTCCTGCTCGGCTGGTCGGGGATGCGCGGGCTGGTCACGCTCGCCACCGCGTTCGCGCTGCCCGCCGGCTTCCCACAGCGCGATGCGGTGGTACTCGCCGCCTTCGCGGTCGTGCTCGCGACCGTGGTGATACAAGGCGCGACGCTGAACCCGCTGATCCGCTGGCTGGGGATCGGGCGGGCAAAGGAGGTGCGCGAGGAGGTCGACCACGCACGGCTTGAACTTGCCCAAGCCGCGCTCTCGCGGCTTGAGGGCGAAGACGGCGAAGCGGCTGAACAATTGCGCCGCGAGTATCAGGACATTCGCGACGGCGTGTCGGGCAAGGACCCCGACACGCTCAACCGCCGCCACGGTCTCGCCATCGCCGCCGTCCTCGCGCAGCGCGACCGGCTCGAGGCGCTGCGCCACGATCAGTCGATCAGCAGCGACACCTACCTGCTGCTGCAGGAAGCGCTCGACTGGCGCCAGCTGACCGTGTCGGGCGACGAGGACCGCCGGATCGAGGAGAATTGAGCGTGGACGAACGCGCTTTCCTCGATGCGCTGCGCACGCTGCCCCTGCATCCCGGTGCGGCTGGCCTGACCGACGATACCGCGATGCTCGCCGGGCTGGTTGTCACCACCGACACGATGGTCGAGGGCGTCCATTTTCTCTCGGCCGATCCGGCGGGCGATGTGGCGTGGCGGCTGGTCGCGACCAACCTGTCCGATCTCGCCGCCAAGGGCGCGTTGGTCGAGGGGGTGCTGCTCAACTATCCGTTGTCGGAAGTGGCGTGGGACGCCGCCTTTCTGCGTGGTTTCCGCGCGGTACTGGCGCAGTATGACGCGCCGCTGCTGGGCGGCGACACCGTGTCGCTGCCGCCGGGCGCACCGCGCGTGCTGACGCTAACCGCGTTCGGGGCCGATGCCGCCGCGCCACCGCGTTCGGGTGCACGCGCGGGTGATGCATTGTGGGTCACCGGCACGATCGGGGACGCGGGGGCGGGTCTCGCGATCGCGCAAGCCGGACGGGCGCGCGACTCCGACGAGGCGTGGCTGCTCGCCCGCTATCGCCGACCGACCCCGCGCCTTGCCGAGGGACGAGCGCTTGCCCCCCACGTCCATGCTATGATGGACGTGTCCGACGGGCTGCTGATCGACGCCGCGCGCATGGCGGAGGCGAGCGGAATGGCGGTGACTGTCGACCTCGCCGCGGTGCCGCTCTCGATGCCCACGCGCCGATACGGATCGACCCCGCTCGCCGCCGCGACGGCGGGGGACGATTACGAGCTGCTGTTCGCAGCACCGGCCGACTGGACGCCTCCCGTTCCGGCCGTGCGCGTCGGCGCGTTCGCGCGCGGTCGCGGGCTTGTGCTCGTCGACGATGGCGCGCGCGTGCCACTGCCGGCACTCTTGGGTTATCAGCACAACGCTTGACTTTGGAGGCACTTGGGTGCCCCTTCGTGCCCGAGGCGAGCGCGAGCGAACATCGCGCCGCCAAAAATAGGAGGGAAGAACGGGCATGACGAGCGTCTATGTCGCCATTCTCTGCGGCCTGGTGGCCGTGGCCTATGGCATCCTCACCAGCGGCCAGGTGCTGCGACAACCCGCCGGCAATGAGCGCATGCAAGACATCGCTGCCGCGATCCAGGAGGGCGCGAAGGCGTATCTCGGCCGGCAGTACACCACCATCGCGATCGTCGGCGTGATCGTCGCGGTGGTGCTGTTCGCGACGCTCGGCCTGCTGTCCACCACCGGATTCGTGATCGGCGCACTATTGTCGGGGGTCGCGGGCTACGTTGGCATGAACATCTCGGTGCGCGCCAATGTCCGCACCGCGGAGGCGGCGCGCGGCAGCCTTCAGGGTGGGCTCACCACCGCGTTCCGGTCGGGCGCGGTGACGGGGATGCTGGTCGCGGGGCTCGGCCTGCTCGCGATCGCGGGGTTCTTCTGGTACCTCGTCGGCCCGGGCGGACGCGCGCCCAACGACCGCGCGATCGTGGAGGCGCTGACCGCGCTCGCGTTCGGTGCGTCGCTGATTTCGATCTTCGCGCGGCTGGGCGGCGGCATCTTCACCAAGGCAGCCGACGTCGGCGCAGACCTGGTCGGCAAGGTCGAGGCCGGCATTCCGGAGGACGATCCCCGCAATCCCGCGGTCATCGCCGACAACGTCGGTGACAATGTCGGCGACTGCGCCGGCATGGCGGCCGACCTGTTTGAGACCTACGTCGTCACGCTGGGCGTCACGATGATCTCGATCGCGCTCCTCATCCGCGCCGACGCGGCCGAGCTGCTGCGGCTAATGAGCCTGCCGCTGATCGTAGGCGGCGTGTGCATCGTGACCAGCATCATCGGCACCTACATGGTGCGGCTGGGACGTGGCGGCTCGATCATGGGCGCGCTCTACAAGGGGTTCTGGACCTCGGCGCTGCTGTCGATCCCCGCGATCTACGCGGTGACGCGCTGGACATTGGGCGACATGGGCGCGGTGATCGGCGGCGCGGGCTTCCTCGATCCCGCGGGCGACGACCTGACGACGGGCGCGGAGGGTGCGGTGCAAGCGGGCGGCACGCTCGCCTCGTTCACCGGCAACGACCTGTTCTGGTGCATGCTGATAGGCCTCGCCGTCACCGGGCTGATCGTGTGGATCACCGAATATTACACTGGCACCAACTACCGCCCGGTGAGATCCATCGCACGCGCGTCGGAGACCGGGCACGGCACCAACGTGATCCAGGGCCTGGCGATCAGCCTGGAGGCGACCGCGCTGCCGACGATCGTCATCGTCGTCGCGGTCATCGCCGCGTACAAGCTGGCAGGCATCATCGGCATCGCATTTGGCGCGACCGCGATGCTGGCGCTCGCGGGCATGGTCGTCGCGCTCGACGCCTACGGGCCGGTCACCGACAATGCCGGCGGCATCGCCGAGATGGCGGGGCTGGAGGACGAGGTGCGCGCGCGCACCGATGCGCTCGACGCGGTCGGCAACACGACCAAGGCGGTGACCAAGGGCTATGCGATCGGCTCGGCCGGCCTCGCCGCGCTGGTGCTGTTCGGTGCCTATACGACCGACCTCGCAACCTACTTCCCCGATCTGACGGTCGATTTCAGCCTGTCCAATCCGTACGTGATCGTCGGCCTGCTGCTCGGCGCGCTGCTCCCGTACCTGTTCGGCGCGTTCGGGATGACCGCGGTGGGCCGCGCGGCAGGCGCAGTGGTCGAGGAAGTACGTGGTCAGTTCCGCGACAATCCGGGCATCATGCAGGGCACCAGCCGTCCGAACTACGGTCGCACCGTCGACCTCGTCACCCGCGCCGCGATCCGCGAGATGATCGTGCCGTCGCTGCTGCCCGTGCTTTCCCCGCTCGCGCTCTACTTCATTGTACGCGCCGTCGACGGGCAGGCCAGCGCCTTCGCCGCGGTCGGCGCGATGCTCTTGGGCGTCATCGTCTCGGGACTGTTCGTCGCGCTGTCGATGACATCCGGGGGCGGCGCTTGGGACAATGCCAAGAAATATATCGAGGACGGTAACCACGGCGGCAAGGGATCGGAGGCGCACAAGGCCGCGGTGACGGGCGACACGGTGGGAGACCCGTACAAGGACACCGCCGGCCCCGCGGTCAACCCGATGATCAAGATCACCAACATCGTTGCCTTGCTGCTGCTCGCCGCGCTGGCGGGTGGTGCGGGCTGACAGCGCCTCGGGCAAGGTGAGCCGCCGCTCGCCTTGCCCGACGGTGGCAGAGCGCCCATATCATTGGTGTCGACCGGACTCGCCTCGCGCGGGTCCGGTTATTGTTGTACTCCCGGCGCTCCTTCCCTTTTGGCCGTTCTTCGGCTAAGGGCGCGCTCGTCCAATCCCGAAAGAGACACCGTTTGGCGAAAGAAGAACTCCTCGAAATGCGCGGCCAGGTGGTCGAGCTGCTGCCCAACGCGATGTTCCGCGTCCGGCTCGAGAATGATCACGAAATCCTCGGCCACACCGCGGGCAAGATGCGCAAGAACCGCATCCGCGTGCTCGTCGGCGACGAGGTGCTGGTCGAACTGACCCCATACGACCTGACCAAGGGTCGGATCACCTACCGCTTCATGCCCGGCCGCGGCGGCCCCGGCCCACAATAATCGCGCCGGGCGGCCTTCGCCCGTTTTCGCCGATGCCACTCGTCCTAGCTTCCTCTTCGCCGCGCCGGCGCGACCTGCTCGCGCGCCTCGGTGCCGCGCCCGACCGGGTCGCCGCGCCCGAGATCGACGAAACGCCGCTCAAGGGCGAGCTGCCCCGCGCCTATGCTTTGCGCCTCGCCGTCGAAAAGGCACGCGCCGTTGCCCGCGCGGATGGTGAGGTCGTGCTCGCCGGCGACACCACGATCGCGCTCGGCCGACGCATCCTGCCGCCTGCCACGACCGAGGAGGTCCAGCACGACCTGCTCTCCGCACTGTCGGGTCGCCGCCACCACGCGCTGTCCGCCGTCTGCGTCATCGACGCGAGCGGCACCGAGCGCACGCGGCTCGCCGACACGATCGTCGCGTTCAAGCCGCTGACCGCGCGCGAGATCGATGCTTACATCGCGTGCGGCGAGGGGCTCGGCAAAGCGGGCGGCTACGCGATCCAGGGTCGTGCCGAGGGCTGGGTCCGCTTTCTCTCGGGCAGCCACTCGGGCGTGATCGGCCTGCCCCTGTTCGAGACGCGCGCGCTGCTCGTCACCGCCGGCATCCTTGCCTGACGCCTGCTGGCTCTACGAGGACGGCATCGGCGAGGCGCGCGCCGCGCTGGTCCACGGCAACCGTATCCTTGCCGCGAGGATCGAACTGCCCGGCCGGCTGCGCGTCGGCACCGTCGCACCTGCACGGCTGACCGAGTTCCAGCTCGCCACGCTAGATATGGGCGAGCAGGTGATGCTCGACCGCCGCCCAACCGGCGTGACGCTCGGTTCCGCGATCACGGTCGAGGTGGTGCGTGAGGCGATCCCCGAACCCGGCCGCGCCAAGCGCGCGCGCGGGCGGGTGAGCGAGCTGCCGATAACGACCGGCCCCGATCTGCTCGCCCGCATCACCGCGACCGGGGCGCCGGTCCGGACCTTGCGCGCGCACGAGCCCGACCTGCTCGAACAGGTCGGCTGGTCGGAGGTGCTCGACGAGGCGCTGTCCGGCGAGATCGCGTTTGCGGGCGGCGCGCTGCGGATGTCGCCGACGCCGGCGATGACGCTGTTCGATGTCGACGGCGACGGTCCGCTCGACGTACTCGCCGAGCGCGCAGCGGTGGCGGTGGCGCTCGCGATCCGACGGCACGGCATCGGCGGCTCGATTGGCGTCGACTTTCCCAGCATTACCGGAAAGGCCACGCGGCAGGCGGTTGCGGCCGCGATCGACGCGCACCTGGCGCCCCCGTTCGAGCGCACCGCGGTCAACGGCTTCGGCTTTCTGCAGATCGTCCGCCCGCGCCCCCGCGCCTCGCTGCCCGAATTGCTGCGCGACGACCTCGCCGCCGCCGCGACGCGCGCTGCGCTGCGCCAGATCGAGCGCGTTCCTGCGACCGCGCCCAATCGCCATCGCCTCTCCGCACCCGTCGGCGCCTGCCTCGACGCGCATCCGCACTGGCTCGACGAGCTGGTGCGCCGCACCGGCCGCACGCCTATATTCGACGCATGACGACCGCCCGCTGCCCGATATGCACCGCACCTACGCTGCCCGAACACGCGCCCTTCTGCAGCCGCGGGTGCAAGGACCGCGACCTGCTACAATGGCTGGGCGAGGGTTATCGCATCCCCGGCCCCGCCGTCGACGAAGAAGCGCTGGACAGCCCCCGCAACCCCGATTAAGGACGCCGCTCACCGCTGCTCAGCGGTACATGCCCAGGTAGCTCAGTTGGTAGAGCATGCGACTGAAAATCGCAGTGTCGGCGGTTCGATCCCGTCCCTGGGCACCATCAGATGTAATCGGACCCGCCAAGACCTAAGCTCTGACCCGCTAACGTGTTCGCAGGCACCATTTAGAGGCCTGTAGCTGTGACGTTGAGAAGTCAGCGGCGCATATTCGACCTAAATTGTTCGAAGAATTCCAGTCATCGCCCTCTTCTTGGCTGAAGCTCAAGAAGCGTCATGCGGATCACCATTTTCGGCCGTTCAGAGCCAGTTTACCCCTCTCCAACTCCGGCCCTTCGTTCACCTCGGCCGAGCGGCGGATTTGGCGCTTTCGTCGAACCGGCTGAACGGCATCGGCGGTAGATCTCCGCCCTTCTGAAACTAATGCCCCTATACGGCGTCAGCCGGTCTCCGACGCATCGCGCCGCTTGACGGATCAAACCGTGATTGTGTCGAAGGGGCATGAACGATAGCGCAGCGCGAGCGTGACCGGCAGCGAACTAGCCTACCTTGATACTGGGTTAGGTCGAGCGGGTAGCGGCAGGCGGACTGGGAATCGACTCTCGCGCGCGGCAGCCGCTATCAAAACGGCTAGTCCTCGAAAGGCAATCATGCCCAAACTTCCTCGCGCCTTCCTATCTCACCACTCGGCTGACAAGAAGATTGTCGGCGAAGTCGCAAGGTCGCTCGGCCGCGCCGCAGTGATTTATGACGCCTTCGAATTTGACGCTGGTGATGACTTCAGGGAGGCTATTCTCGCTAGCCTCTCTCGTTCGGACATCTTCGTCCTTTTCGCTAGTCGTGGCGCACTGACACGCGACTGGGTCAGATTTGAGATTGCCACCGCGAAGGAGGCGATGACGCGCAAGGCCCTCAGCAGGGTAGTTACCTTTATAATAGATCCAGCCCTCGACCTTGACGATCTACCCAATTGGATGAAGCAGACGCTCATCGTCCGTCAAGACAACGCCGGCCTGATCGCGATCGAGATCAGGCGCATGATTGGCCAACGTCTCGCGGAAAGAATACCGTCCTACTTTGTCGGACGACGTGCCGAGATTGAGGAGGCCCTTGACGTCATTTCGAGTTTTACCGATCCCGACCAGCGTCCGCCTCTGCTAGTATACGGTCTTAAGGGAATTGGTCGGCGGACCCTCGTCCAAGCGGTAGCAAGGGACAATCTCTCCTATTCGACCACGTTGCCGGTCCCGCTCGGAGCCGGCGATCTGATGCCGGAGACGTTCGTTCGGCTCTCGGACGCCCTGTCGCCAGGCGGAGTCGCCGACTACGCTGTCCTCTTGGCCGAGCAGCAGGCCAAGGCGCCCGACACTCTCAGGGCTGACGTGCTTGAACTCATGAGCGTCGCATGCGACGCAGGAACGCTGCCGGTCATCGTCGACAACGGCGCCTTGGCTCAGCAGAACGGCGTGCTCCGACCGGAGTTCGAGGCGCTCTACCATGCGATCGCGGCAGATCGCATGATTGACGCGGTCTTTATTGCGAGCCGACGCCTGTACGGGGCCGGGGGAGCGAGCCTGCCCTCGCTGCGCGTTCCTGAACTTGACCAGGCATCTACCCAAAACTTACTGCGGGTCGCGGGCCGAGACATGGGGCTGGTCTTCGCAAGATCCGAACTCAGCTCACTGGCGACGTACTCTAGGGGCTACCCGCCCGCCGTACGCTTCGCGCTGGACGAAGCGCGGACCAGAGGCGTGCCGCAGGTCGTGGCAAATCAACGCGCGTTGGTAAACTTCAGCGCCGAGCTCTTTCTTCGACAGCTGAAAGAGAACAGCGCAATTACGCCCGCAATGGTCACAATGCTGAGGCTGCTATCGGCCTTCAGCCCTTTGCCACTCGGCGTCTTAGCGGATTACGGCGGAATTGCTGATGCCGAAGCCAACGCAGCAATGGACCAGCTCATTGATCTCGCCTTCGTGTTACCGGATGGGCTGAACTTCCGCATTACCGAGCCGCTTCGCGATGCCGCCTACCGTGCCTTCGACGGCTTAAGGGTGGATTCCTCACGCCTCGCCGACCTGCTGGACGCATATCTGCGAGAAGAGGCCGGCGACGACGCACGGTTGAGCCTCGGGCAGACGATCTTCCGAGCCAGCCTGCTCGCGGGAACGCCGGCGCTGTCCCCGTTCGCGGTCGGTTTCGCGGCAGATCTGATCCAAGTGGCCACCCGCAGCTACCACGACCAAGACTACGATCTTGCGATACGCTACGGAGCGGCGGCGTTGGAGGCCCGGCCCGACAACGTCGACGTGCGCCGCTACGTTGCGCAGGCTTTCATCAGACGAGATAAGTTCGACGATGCGGACGCTCATATCGACGAGCTGATCAGGCAAGGTGAGCTGAAGGAGGCTTTCTATATTCGAGGCTTCGCGGCCCGCCGCAGAAGGGAGTACGGTGCAGCGGTCGAAGCGTATGAGAAGAGCCTCGCGTATGGCCGCGGGGGCGTTGCCGTTCATCGCGAACTCGCCAGCAGCTATTTCGAGCTAGGAGATCTCGCCAAAGCCGAGCATCATATCACACAAGCCGAGGAGAAGTCGCCGCACAACCGCTACGTCGTTGACCTGCGCTGTACTATAGCGCTGCGCCACGGAGACTTGGAAACCGCAGCCAGAACTTTGGATGTCCTCGAACGAGTAGATCCGAGCGGCTTCGCCGACCACCGCCGTTCAACTTTCGAGCAGGCGCGTGGCAATCCAGGGGCGGCGCTGCGATACGCCGAAACGGCAAACCGCACCATACCGCATCCGCCATTCGAAGTCATGGCTAACCTGGCAAACTGTGAAATTGAGGCGGACCGTGCCGAGGCCGCACTCTCGACGCTGACCTTATTGTCTAAGCGCTTCGGAGGAGCCAACCATGACGCCCAAGTCGGCTTGCGATGCAAATACGAAATTCGGTTCGGCAGCCTCGACGCTGCAGAGGGCCTATGGACGACGCTCCGCGATCGTGGCACGCCGGTTCACACAGGTCTCCGCCTATCGATCCTGAACCGCAAGGGAGCAGAAGTCGGACTCGACGCGGCCGACGAGAAAGAGCGGCAAGGCTTGGCGGAGCGACAGTCGGCCCTGGAGGCGGAGCGCAATCAGCGCATGCTGGGCTCGATCTTCTCGCGCTCAGAATAGTTATACCGGCGGGTCAGCCGGCCTAATGCCGTGGCTCCGCCGCCATTACCGGTTGCGAAAAAGCGGCATGGTCGAGGGCGGGCAGCCCTCGCTTCGACGACCCACACGACGCGCCCTGACCCACGAAGTGACATTTTCGCGTCGGGCCTAGCCGCGCACGGTACACAGCGGGCAGACCGCTTAGTCGGCCGCTTCATCGATCCACTTCTTCAACATCGCGTGATCGACGTAGCTGCGCACGGGGGCCTGAGAATTGACGATGGCTTGAGGCGTCGCACCGACCGGATCAGTCATGCCCGTTTTGTCCTTGAGATGGTTGATGCGAAGCGCGACAATCCCGTTCCCGCGCGCGATCGACTGCTCGATCTCATAATCGATGTACTTGCGACCCGCTGATTTTGCGCCGATGCACACGACTGTCACCGACGTGTTCGCCAAGCCGTTGTCGATGAGCGCTTTAATGGCCTTGTCACCCTTGGTCTTGGCGTCTTCCCACAGTGAGGCGTCGTGGAAGCCCGCCGCCGCGACGCCGACAATCTCGCCGATGTTGCGGATCTGGTTCACGCGCCAGATGTCGCGATCGTAGTGGAAGCTAAAGAAGACCCGGCGCGCCACGACTTTACTCCAAAGCCAAATCGGACGCATAGCGCGCGTCGATCCCCACGTGCAACGTCCGCAACCGCGAGATCATCGACGTTGCAATCAGGGATGAGCGATCCGCGCCAGCCTGCATCGAACCCTTTCGACCAGATCTTCCACCGACGACGCCCGCTCGATGCCGTAGCGCTCAGCCGTGATGTCGATGTTACCCTTGCGAAAGTAGTCGGGCGCGCAGAACACGATCAGCCTTCCTCCGCGGGCGTGTAATCCTAATTCGAGAAGGCTGATAGGACTCTTGGAGCCTGACGCGAAATGCAGCACGACAATGTCGGCCACCTCCAGGGCCTCAAGTTCCCACTTGACCTGCTCTCTGAAGTGCGGCTCGTCGGCGACAGGCAGCCAGTCAGCGCTCCAGTCCGCCCGGCGCGGGTTCACGATCGCCGCGCGCTCGCCGGACAGCAATTCTATGGCCTGCGCCTGCCAATCTTCGGAGTCGCCCATGTCAATGGTGCCGCCTAAGTAAACCATCGGCCATCGGTTCGCGTTGGCGAGAGGCTGTGGAGCGGTGATCACGCGGGCGACGGTCAAGCTGGTTCTCCGATCGCTTTCGGTGCAACGATGCCATCCCCGGTCACCGACGTGGCCGCGTCAAGAGGCTCAAGCAAGCTCTTTCCCATTGCCGCGAACCAATGTCCGATGTCTACATCCTGGTCTGTCGGGAACGCCCCAACGATGCTCTGGAGGAAGAGCTTCTCCCCAACGTGCTGCCCGAGGCTCCGATAGGCCTCAAAGCGGGCCTCGCTAAAGTTCTGATCCGCCGTCGGATGATGGGGAAAGGCGGGCTCATCGAGCCTAAACCGGCGCAGGAACTCCCCTTCGTTACCGGTGAGGGACAGCTTGAGGTAGAGCATGTAGCCGACCGCTCCGTCGCGATAGCGGATGCGGCAGAACTGGAAGTGTGAGCGGCTGAGTCCGTCTCCATTACGCCTCAGTTCATCCAGATTGATCTCGATACGCACGCCCAAGTCGATCGAGGCGAGCCGCTGCAGGTTAGCAATGGCATGAAAGGTCATGTCTTGGTCCTGCTCGCCATCGATCACAACCACGAACTTGCAGCGTCGCCTCAGCAGCTCGTAGACTCCGAGATTTTCAATATGGCCGCCGTCGGAGAGGTTAAGGAAAGCGGCACGCTCGTCCATCCGACCGGTGAGTTCGCGAAGCAGGTAACTGAGGCCTGGTAAGCCTTGCGGGCTCGATTTTTCGACCGCGGGATTTCTTAGCCAGTATCCCAGCCTGACGTTCAGCAGCGAAAGCCAAAAGCTGAACTGCCCCCGATTGTGTAGACCCATGCGGGGCGAGATCGCTGCACCGGAGATCGCCATCGCTGTGGCGATCGTCAGGTCAGGCTCCAGGCACTCCCATTCCGTCGTCCGGTGATAGCCGCTGATCGGACTGCCACAGTGGTGTGGTGTGAACGAGAAAAAGTCGGTGAGGCGCCCTCGCATCGCTGGTGCGTCGGAACTCGGCACGTTGAGCGCCGCGTTGAAGATGGGATAGGGGCCGAGACGACCTTCAGCGAGCGAACTGAGCTTGCGGTCGTCGTCGGTGACCACCGCTCCCGGCTTGGCGTCAGCTACGAGAAACGCTTCCGCCAGCTTGCGCCGATAGTGCCGGTGCAAGCCAGTGACGTTGAGGTTTAAGAAAAAGTGATAGTAGCCTGCGATACCAAGCGCGGCGACGGCGAACCAGAGGCCGTATTGCTCATGATCGATAAAAAATGCGGTCGACGCCAGCGTCACGATTGTCACGAACAGCGGGGCGGAGGAGCGCGCCAACCAGCGCCCGACGATCGGCGCCCTGGTCAGGGTCCGTTCCAGAACGATGCCGACGACCAGCAGGCCGAGCGGAGCGATGCAAACGTAGAGCAGTTGCAAGGGGTCGTCACCCATCGCGAGAGCCATCCACGCGGCGGATTCCCGCATGCCGATCGCGGCCAGCGCCACGGCCAGAACCACCGCGCACATAGCCGTTGCTTGGTCGGCAAACTTCACCCCCTCTCGCCCCTGCCGCCACGCCAACGGCGCTCCGATCATAGCCAAGGAGAGAGCTCCAAGCGAAACGACGGCAATCCAGTTGGTAAAGAAGGAAGGTATGAGGATAACGAATAGAGCCGAGAAAAGGCACAGGACCGCAGACAGCGCGAGGAGGTTGTTCAGCAGGCCGCTCGTCTGCGCGAAGACCGTGGACCATATCTTAGACAAGGGTCCTGACGCTAGATAGCGGCTGTTCTGACGGATGTGACCCGTGGCTGCGGCATCGCGGTGCGTTTCCCCGAACGGCCTGTCGCCACGCTCTAGTCCGATCGGCCGTGCCGCCTCGATCGCGCCGTCACCGGCCCCGACGTCACCAGCGGGCCCGCTCGTTCGATCGACATCTGTCGTCTCACCGGCAGCCAGGTAGTTCGTCAGAAATGCCCCGAGATAGCCGCCGCCGCTGACCGTCGAGAGGTAGTCGAACTGCTTGAGCAGGCCGCGTTTAGCGAACACGGTCAGCACGCCGAGGGCGAAAGTGGCCGACCGAATGCCGCCGCCAGAAAGCGCCAGCCCGGTCGCCCGCTCAGCCGTTAGCTCAATGCCGTAGCGCAGCCGCCGTCGATTGACCGCCTCCCGCTCAACCGACGCGATTTCGTCAAAGGAGATGCCCTTTACGCCATCGAGATCGTTCGGATCGCCCTTGTCTAGACCCCAACACAGCGCCACTCCCATCTCCAGATCTACGGCGGCCGCCTCCGCCTGCGGCAGCCGCCCAGGATCCTTCTCGCCCGCCAGCCTAAGGAGCATGAGATCCAGAGTTCGCAGGGTCTCCTGCAAGGCGGCTAGCTGCAGCCGGAAGTCGTCCGTGTCGTCGAGCGCGGCTAGGCGCCCCGCGCGATTGCGACGGTGCCAGCGCGAGGTGAATGGGCGAACGTGGTGGTTAAGCACGAACCACGTGACCGTCTCGAAGATTCGCCCCGTCGCGTTCTCCCGACAGATCACACGCGTCCGTTCGAACAATGCGTGCACGCTCTCAAGCGCAGACACCTCGTCGCCGCTCGAATAGCCGATCTCCTGAGTCGCGACACGCGACGTCAACTCCAGATGCAGCAGCGAAGCGGCCCTGACATCGGTCTCGCTGGGAGCCCACGCGCGGTGGCCGTGCGCCTCCAGGAACGCGTTCGTTAGGACGGGCGTCGCGCCGACGTCCAACGCCCTCAGCTGGTCCTCCCAAGTCGTTTCGCTCACCGACCCCGTCCCATTGCTCGCTACGTCATCCCTGGAAGGCATCGGCCCACCAGGCGCCTGCACGTTAGACACCGCGGCGCTCGCGTCAAAGAACGACCTGTCGCGGAGAAGGGTTGAGTTTGGTCGCGCAAGGTGGGAGAACGTTGATGGAACAAATTCCCGTGTCTGAACGCCGGTGCAGCTCGGGTGGAAAAGCGAGGATGACTTTCCGATGGCAAAGCGTCGCCACGTCTTTATCAGCCACCACCATGCCGACGACGCCCACGTCAGCGGCCTGACCGACATGCTCAAGCGCAACGGTCATGAGATCCGCAACAGCTCGATCCGCGCCAAGCCGGCCAACCAGCGTCGCCTGGATGAGGGCCGCGTGAGCGACAATGCCATCAAACGACTGCTGCGGATGAAGATGAATTGGGCGTCCACGGTCGTAGTGCTGATCGGCAAGCAGACTCACGCGCGACCGTGGGTCGATTGGGAGATCAGGAAGGCGCACGAGCTGGGGAAGCGGATCGTCGGTGTCTACGAGCGCGGCGGGCGCGAGAACGACATTCCGGATGCGTTCAAGAAGTACGGTGACGCCCTCGTCGGCTGGAACTCCGACAATGTGATCGGTGCGATAGACGGCACGTGCTCCCCCTTCGAACGACCAGATGGCGGATCGCGCGCCACCTCTGGTGACGGCGCGCGGAGCAGCTGCGCCGCCTAATGCCGCACGTCCACGTCTACGCTGTCAGCTACGACCTAGGCTTCGCGCCGAACCCGTTCGGCGGCGTGTGCAGTCTGGCCTGCTGCAAGCCGGAGATCAGGAGGACCGCGCAACTCGACGACTGGGTCGTCGGATTGACCAGCACCAAGCTCCCACCAGCGCTGCGGCTCGTGTTCGCAATGAGGGTCTCTAGGATCAGCGACTTCGACGAATACTGGAGTTCGGCGGAGTTCGCCGGTCGAAAGGCGGCCCGCAACGGTTCGCAGAAGGCGCAGGTGGGCGACAACATTTACCATCGCGACAGACCCGAAACCGACTGGATCCAGGAAGATTCAGTGCACAGCCTTCCCGGCGGCCTGCAATGCGATCTTAATCGAGATCACGACACGCGCGTGAACCGGATCCTGCTGTCCGACCACTTCCTCTACCTCGGTGATCAAGCGCGCGCCGTCCCGAATGAGATACTCGTCGAGCTAAAGTATTGGAAGAATCCGCGTGATCGCCGCAAATTCACGATGGAAGAGGCGGCGGACCTAATTGGGTGGATCGAAGGGCTGAAGGCCGCCGCGGCAGCATCCGTCGTCGGCGATCCCATCGACTTCGACAAAACCGGCAAGACGTTCTCCTACGTCGGGCAGAAGATGATTTGACGGCGATGGTTCACCCCGCAGCGGCCCGGCCGTTCGGTCGATTCCGGATGTCACGCGGCGATTCAATAGCATCAAACATTGTGGGCTGACGTGACCTCATACCGCAACATCAGCGTGGCGACGGTGAATATCGTTGGGGAGCTGCTGAGCACGGGATCAACGATCTCGGTCCGCGGCTTGCAAACCCGCGAGGTCCTCGCCCGCCATACGCGACTGGAGCGTCCGCTGGAGCGCTACCTCTTCGTGCCGGAACGCAACGACGACGTCTTCGCGCAGGTCGCAGAAACCATGTGGGTGCTCGCCGGCCGGGATGACGTCGCCTGGCTGGAGCGATACCTCCCAAGGGCGCGCGAGTTCTCGGATAATGGCGAGACCTGGCGCGCAGCATACGGGCCGCGCCTGCGTAACTGGAACGGACGCGACCAGATTGCCGAGACGGTGCGGCTGCTGACCGAAGACCCGACCAGCCGCCGCGCGGTGATGTCGCTCTTCGATCCCGACCGCGACTTCATCGAGTCGAAGGACGTTCCGTGCACCAATTGGCTGGGATGGATCATCCGCGATAAGCGGCTCGAAATGAGCGTCACGCTGCGCAGCAACGACGTGATATGGGGCTTCTCCGGCGTCAACTCGTTCGAGTGGAGCATCCTGCAGGAGATGCTCGCGTTCTGGCTCGGCGTGGAGGTCGGCCCCGCGAACTACTTCGCCATGTCGCTGCACCTGTACGACCGGCACGTCGATCGCGCGGGCAGGATTGTGCAGGCGGCGCGACGGCCGTCGCCGTATGACTTCAGAATCAAACGGCATCCGTTCGCAACCCCTTGGGTGGATTTTGACGCCAAGCTCGCGCGCTGGTTTGCTCTGGAGCAGGCCGTCTCCACGAATCCTGGACAGCCGATCGGCAGCTTCGGCTCCGTGGGAGACCCGCTGCTCGATGCCGCACTCACGCTCGTCCACCTGAGGTGGGCCTCGGAGGTCTGGGACGACCGGCGACTGGTCCGGGAACTCGGCCAATTACCGGCCGCCGATCACGTCGTGGCCGCCTACCGTCACCTCGGCCGGCGCCGGCCCGATGTCCTTGAGTGCATCCCGCAAGAGGAGGTAGCGGCATTCTTCTCCGCGGCCGGAACGGCGGCAGAAATTTCCGACGAGGACGTGAGGGGCGCCATTAAGCGTCTGCACGCGGAGAAGAACAGAGCCTATGCCGGGGCATGGAAGCGGCGGGGCGAGCTGGTCAGCATTCAACCCAACATCGCCCGCAAGGTCGATCGGCTGGAGACGTTGGTCGCCACCAGAACGCTCATGGCGGGCGAGACGGCGCTCGACACCGCGATAGACCTCCTTATCTACGCGGAGAAATACCGGCTTTTCTTGGCCGAGGGGATGACGCCGGGCACATTGATCCCAACGGACGCTCTGGAGCCGTTAAGCGACCACGACGCCAACCTTGATCTGCTCATCGACCGCTTGGGTCTGACGCCGAGCGGGCGCGAGGTTGAAATCATCGTACGGGAAATCGTCGAGGCATTCGATCATAGCTGGCGGAGAGCGGAGAGCGGCGCCTTGCCCGAGGACCGTTTCGAGACCGCTACCCTCGTGTCCACACTTGCCGGCGAACTTGTGGCACTGCTGGCTGGGCGCGACAGAGAGGCGGTCGCCCGGTTCCTTCGACACGAAGCTCGGAAATGACGCCCAACATCACGACCGACCTCCGGATCCGCCTCGTGCAGACCCTCGCTAAGCGCAATCCGGGCGCCCGCGTTGCGATAGTCGGCTGGTCGACGGCGGCCATCGAACTCGCTGCCGATCCGATCTTCGCGGAGGGGGCCGCGACGCTCATCGGGCGATATGCAGCGCAAACGGGCGGCTCCATCCTGCCCCTCTCTGAACTTGCGTCCGCGATCCCAGACGTCGTCGTCGTCGCGGAGGACGACGGCAAAGAGCCCCTCCTCAAGGCGGTAGCGAGGCTGGTTCCCGCGACCACAACCATCGTTATCGCCGGCTTCGGTCACTTCGCCTTTCGTGACGAGCTGTTCGACCGCGTCCGGCGCGACGCTCTCATCCCCTCTTTCGCAAACGGGTATCCCAATTGCCTTGTGCACATTTACCAGTGTCTGAGGAACGCCCGCGCGCGAGGCCTGACCGGCGTTGTGGCGGAGTTCGGCATGTTCAAGGGCGGCACCACCATGCTCATGTCCCGCTTCATCGAGGAACTCGGCGCCGACTGGAAGGTGATTGGCTTCGATACGTTCGATGGCTTTCCGTCGAAGCGCAGCCCACTGGACATGTACGCTCATCCTGACTGCGTATTTCTCGACGTGGGCACCCTGCGCGCCATGTTCGCAGGCCGCGACGTCGAGATCGTCGAGGGAGACGTAGTGGAGACATGCGCGCGTCTCAATGACGAGCGGCTCGTGCTCTCTTTTGTGGACACGGACAATTACACGTCGGCCAATGCGATCCTGGCAGTCATAGCGGATCGCACTCAGGTGGGTGGCGCCATCGTGTTTGATCATTGGACAGGCGTCGATCGGTACCTCGACACCATTGGCGAGCGGATAGCGGCGATGACTCTGGCCGCGGATCGACGCTACTTCAACCTGCACGGCACCGGTGTATTTCTGAGGCAGGAATGAGCGCAACCGGCAGCCATTTCGTGCGGCGCGTACCGCCGATGCCACGCGCCGGCGTCTACGACCTGTACTGGCAGTTCGCATCAAAGCGCCAAGCGGCGTTCGAGGCCCGGCTTGCGGGCAGCTGCTGGCCTTGGTCGCCCGACCCGATTCTGCAGACCTTCAAGTTCTGCAATGTTTATCGTGCAGCCGACCGCGTGTCACAATACCTCATTCGGCACGTGGCCTACGACAACCATCCGGAAACGACGCCTAGAGACCGCGTTTTCCAGATCACGGCCTTCCGCACGTTCAGCAAGATCGCGACGTGGGAGGGGGTAGTCGATGAGCTGGGCGGTCCACCGATGCTAGAGCACCTCCGCTCCGGCGCATTTGAGACGGCGCTTGACCAGGTCAGGGCGCGCAACGGCGGTCTCTATACAGGTGCCTTCATCCTATGCGCCAACAAGGCCTTCGGCTTCCAGGAAAAGCACCGAAATCACATTGCGTTGTTCAAGCACATGTTCCTAGAGAGCATGTGCGCTGAACGGGTCCTACAGTTGCCTTCCCTACGCGGCGTTGTGGAGCTGCTGCAGAGCTTCCCGCTGCTCGGGCCCTTTATGGCGTACCAGACCGCCATCGACATCAACTACTCTGAACTGACGGCATTTAGCGAGAACGACCACACCCAGGCCGGCCCTGGCGCGCTCCGCGGCTTAAAGAAGGCCTTTATCCACCTGGGTGACCATTCGCCGTCCGACGCAATTCTGTGGATGGTCGACAACCAGGAAGCTGAATTCGCACGCTTGGACCTACCGTTCCAAGGGTTGTTCGGTCGGCCTCTGCACGCGATCGACTGCCAAGGTCTGTTCTGCGAACTCGACAAGTACTGCCGCGAGGCCGTGCCGGACCTGACCAGCGCGAGGAGCAGGATTAAGGCGCGGTATCGCGGGTCAAACGATGCTATCGATCTGTTCTTTCCGCCCAAGTGGAAATTGTTCACCACGGCCGGCATACCTGCGGCGCACATCAAAGTGCTCGGCAATCGATCGGTTATGCGGCCGAGGATAGCCAGAAGCCATAGCCGCGACGGCCGGGGAATGCGCGACCTCTTCGATACCGCGCGAGACTGAGCCGGATGCGGGTGCTCGCCAAATGAACGAATGAGTGTTTGCAGCGGGCGCCACGTTAAAGCGGACACGCCGATTTCCACCAATCCAAGCAGTTAACGTTTCGTCAAATAACTACCAAAATGATCGCATCGTTGCACATTTGATTGGTTAGAAGGACAACACCGTCATTCTGATGAGCTATTCATTTTCACACCAGCCCGTTTGCTTAATGGCAGACCCATTATCTGCCTCAGATACTTTCTTAAAATGCTAGGTGGACGGCGTTAAACCACATCGATTTAAAGCTGCAAGCTCCTTCTTGGTCATACGTCTGCCAACTATCCTACTGCTGGTAAACTGCCCAACCCTGCGCTCTGCCATGATTTCTGCCACAACCTCTCTCGCCGTTTTTCTGTTCACGACATGGATCGTCTTTTTGCGGCCGGGATCTGCCAAGATCCGCTTGAGCTTCTCACTCAGACGCACCTCCACCTGGACCGGGTAGATTTTCGCTGCGGGAAGCACGCGAGCAGATGCTTAATAGATGCCTGCTGTTATTCACCAGCGGCATCCCGACGAGCCGCTTCAAACTCAAGAAGGGAGACTTCGATTAGAGAAATCTGTTCAAGTGGGTAGTAACGTTCAGCACCCTCAACACAGGAGATTTCAACGAAGTTGATCTTGTCATCGTCTTCGAGTTCGAGGAGCGCAATGAGGTTAGTTCGATTGGCTTCGTAACTGATCGAGGTACCGTTCCGAAAATGGATCGTCGTGTGACGTAGATACTTAACGAGCTCCTCCTGTCGGTCTGTGAATCCTGCAGTATCGATTATTGACGCAACTTCGGCGCGTGCACTCAGCGTGTTAGATACTTCAAACTCCGGATCACCTTCTGCCCACAATGACATGAGCCTGTAAGTTTCTATGGGTAGGCCAGCATAGTCGTTAAAGGGTCCATCGCATGGGTGGTCGCCTTTAGGCCAATAATCTCCATCATCGAGCAGCGAGATCATCGGCATCTGAAGCAGGTCGACAATAAGCAGCCGGTTATTCAGAGTTTCGATGATGGAGATGCCACCAATCGAGGAGCGCAGCCGCCTGCGTACCTGCAGCTCCGTTTCTTCTGAGATCGGAAACCAAGCGGAACGTTGCCGCCTAGGACCGCGTAAGCCGAGATGGCCAGAGAAGCCCGCCCCGAGACCTTCACGAGTTGTCCTTCCTACTTTCATAGGACCTCGCAGATGAAGAGCGCACCAGGCAAAGCACGCTTCAGAGTCTCGGCATAGCGAACTGCATCAAACCGGTATGAAAACCCATCGGACGTCGCAGCAGATACGGCAGTCGCATCGCCAGCTGCGATCAGCTTCTTCTCCGTAGAAAACACCATAAAGGCAGCCTCACCGCGCTCCGCGATGCTCATTTCCCGCTCGAACCATCGTTTGCGCGCTGGCTCCGTCATGGCTGCGAACGATTGCTTGAACGCAGCCATCTTCTCCCCAGCCCCTTCTACACGCCAGCTGGTCAAGTCGCATGACAAGTGCCCGAGCGCCGCGTAGACAAACCTTCCCAAAGCAGGAGTCACAATTCCTACGGGAATCCTCGCCTGAACAGCGTCTGCGAGAGCCATAAGACCGATACCCGCAGCCACATCAGTTTGAAGCGAGCTATTTGGTACGGCGCAACGATACGCGTGATGAAGGTTTTCGCCACGCACTCTCGACAAATCAACCAAAGTCCTTAATTGCCCGTGCGGGATATTATATTGGCTAATTTTAGCCTTTAAAGATTCCATCCATACACTCCTTCCAAAACACCTTTGCACCTGGTGCGGTTTACTCCGCCAACACGGCGATCAGCTGACACCTCGGCGCACTCACAAGCGCCTCCGAAGCGATAAGAGACCCGCCAATCTCCAGATCCTTCACGCGCAGACAGCGCGAGCGAGCCATTTCCAACGAAAGCTCATCCAAGCTTCGCGCGGCAGCCTCCGCCACAATCGGCTGAGAAGACCCAATCAACGATATTGATACCCTCAAGCTTCACTCCTTAACTTCCTAGCACAATCACTCTAGCAGCAGAGCGTCTTTGAAATAGATAACGCATCCCGGCCTTGTCAACGCGTTACTTGTGTTTAGTTTGCGCAGGTGACCCTGTTAAGGTTAACGGAGCAAGTGTTATTATGGATTGTCTACGTGTTAGTCTGACTTAACACTACCTCCGCTTTTTTGTACTTGAGTGTTAGTGTCTGACGCACGAGAATCGACGTATGCAGACAGCTCCCACCATCGACCTACGCCGAGCAGGCGGTGCGTTCACAAAATCCGATTCGCCGGTCTTTGATGCGACTTCCAAACAATCGCTCCAGTCGGCGACTGCAGCAGCTCGTGATTTTAGTGGGCTGGCTGTTGAGCGGATTGTGATCGTCCGCGCACCCGACCGGGACCAGTTGCGGGGCCAGATTACCGGTACGAAGACGGTTCGTACGCTGAGCTATCCCTCACGGAAAACGCAGCGCGCGCGCTTTGCTGAAGGAGCCGCCGAGTTCGAGCGGATCGAGGCTGAAGAGGTTGAAGTCGCGGTTGTCGACGGCGTTGCGCAGCCGATGCGCATCGAAGCGCTAGTTCATACCCCCGCGGGTCCGAATTGGCTTTCCCATATTCCCGATTTCGCGACGCTTTACGCGAATGGAGAGCGTGCACTTGTCGACGCCAAGCGCGTGTGGAGTGATTTTCGGAAGCCGCTCGGTTACAAACAGACATTCCTTGGGCAGCTCGCCGCCGACATGATGGGGTACCGCTACGAGCGAATTATCCTCGGGAGCGCTGGTAGCGACGTGCGCCGTCGCAACATCAATGAGGTGCAGGCAGCACGCTTCGTGCACGTTCCCGATCACCTCGCGGCACGGGCCGCACTAATCCTCAAAGCCGGCGGCATTTCACTTGGCCACTTGAGTGACCTTCTTCACCCCGCAAACGGCCGCGCGATGGTTTTCGCGCTCATGGTTCGCCGCTTGGTAGAGATCGATCTGGATCGCCCCTTAGGGGTCAACAGTGAATGTCGTGCAGTGCCCGCCCTGCCCTCCGCAATGCCAAGCATCCGTCACTAGGACGCGGTTCGCCACCACAAAGGACGAACAGCAAGTCCGGTTTCTCGCTTTGATATTACAGACATCGGGACATCTTGAATGAGTAAGAACTCCATCAATGGCGCCATTGGAGCCACGTTCATCACAGGTGCTGGTGAAAAGCTTCTTGTTGAGCGCGAGCTCGGCGACGGACATCTTTACGTCATAACGGTACCCGGTGGCGCTCTCTACCGGACACAGGACCAAACGACTGGCGATCTTCTGCTGCCGGACACCAACTGGCTTGAACGTGGCCTGTCAGACGGATCTTTGCGGCTTTATAACGCGAATAATAGCGGCATCGCACCCGAGCGCAAGCTCGCTAAGGTCTTCGACCGTGACGCCATCCTCACGCTTGATCCGTACGCTGAGGCGCGCCTAGCTGTCATCTCAACGCTCATCGAACGCGGCATCTCCTCGGCTGGTCCGCGACTTGAAGCCGAGATCAGGAGGGCTTGGACCGATGATCTTGAAAAGAAGCATGGCCCGTGTCCTGAGGTCGGAACCGTTCGGACTTGGTTTGGCCGGTGCCGCGGCGACTCCTGCGATCTTGCTGATATGCTCAGCATGTCAGGACGCGTCCCGCGCGCGAACCGTCTTGCTCCGGCCGTCGAGACAATCATCGAAGCTGCTCGCAACCGCTTCTGGAGAAGTCGCGGATGGAAGATCATCGACGTTCAGGCCGAGGTTAGCTCGGAGATTTGCAACGCGAATCGGCAACGTCTTCTCGTCGGCGAGCCCCCGCTCAGGATTCCTGGGAAGGAGACAATTCGCCGCCGGGTGAACGAGCTGCTCTGCCGAGATACTTACGCCGACAAGTACGGCGAGCCAGCTGCGCGCCGCAAGTTCGACGGTTCGGGTAAAGGTATCTCCGCCTCTCGCATTCTTCAGGTCGCACTGATGGATGACACGGTCGTCGACCTCGTCACAGTCCTGGACATGGATCGCGGCCTGATCGCGGGCCGTCCCTACCTGAATGTTCTGATGGATGTGCACTCACGGTGCATTCTCGCCGTCACCGTCAGCTTCCAACCACCTACGGTCGACAAAGCAGCGGAGTGCATACGTATCGCGCTGAACTGCGTTCGTGAAGGAAATCGACCCAAGGTCAACCTGCGCCCGGAATGGCTCCAGCAGCACCCCGGTCTTGCAACAATAAATGGCAAGCCCGCCAAGGTCATCACTGACAACGGGTTCAACTACGTAGCGCCGGCCTTCACAGAAATGATGCTCGACCTCGGTATCATTCACGAGCTCGCGCCGGTGAAAGCGCCGCGTCACAAGGCGATGATCGAACGCTTCTTTCGCTCCTTCAACACCTTCCTGATCGACAAGCTTCCGGGCGCAACCCTCGATCCCAGCATTCTACGCAAGCTTGGTATCGATCCCACAAGTGAAGCAATCGTATCGATGTCCGAGTTAACGGAGCTGATCGAGCGCTTCGTCTACATCTATCATATCACCCACCATAGCGGAATCGATACCGCTCCGTTGCAAAAGTGGAGCGCCAGCATGGCTGTTCATGGACGAGACATGATCTTGGACAACCGACAGATCGATATTGTTACCGGCATCACGGTACACAACAAGAGGATTACTGCCGGAGGTGGTGTACGAATGTTCGGCATGATCTGGAAAGGCGCCGGGCTTGACCGCGTTATCGAGGCACTTGCCGCGAAAGAGCCACACCGCAAACGTCTGGACGCCACCGCAGCCGTCACAACCAAGATCAAGTACAACCCTGAGAATCTTCTTCACGTACTCGTCTACGTTGGCAACGACTGGATTGAGCTAGAGAATACTCAGCCAGACTACGCCGCTAACCTGTCACTGTGGCATCATCGCCAAATCCGCGCTTGGTCCAAGAGCCAGTCTCTAGCGTTTGCGAGCGATGCCGATCGGCTGGCTGCCCGCCACTCGCTCAATCTGGCGATCCGTGATGCGTTTCCCGAGATGCCCGCGCGCGAACGCCGCGCCGCAGCACGCCTGCTTGGGTCGCGTAGCAAGGCCGAACCCGCCCACGCAGTTGATTTTGCCGATGCGCCGCCGCGCCACGACGGAATGGCTTCCATCATCCATCACGACGTACCGGCGAACACCCGTAGAGATGCTCACCGAGCGATGAGCCGCCCGATCAAGAGTGATGACGTTTCCGTGCATTTTGACGAGGATGAAAGCGGCAACGCGGATAACGAAGCTCCGCTTCTCAAACCCAGCATCCCGCTCGTTGAGCTTTCGGACTTCGACGCGGATGATCTTGACGATGAGGAGTATCGTTGATGTCGAACAGGCTCAGAACCGTGGTTTTCAGCCCCTCCGAGCTGCTTCCACAGACGGGCAGCCCTCAACCGGATGTAAAACCCCGAAAGTTGGTCGCTCTCGCTTCGCGCGATCAGATAATACGGTCGATCTATATTCAAAATCCGAACCACACGCCCGTCTTTAAATCCCTTGACCTGGTTCTTAGCCTCGGTGTCAAAGGTGTTTTTCAGACTGGTGTTCGGAACGCCGCACCAAGTTTCGCAGGGAAGAGCGCGTCTGCGGATGAGTTCGCGCGGATCGTAGAACGGCGCGAGACTTACCCCAAGGAGACCAGCCCAGTTGTCCGGGTGGAGCTCGAGCAGGCATGCACGTCAAGGCGCTTCTGGTCGACAATCCTCGGAAAGTATGGCGACGGCTTCACGGCTTCGAAGGACGAGGAAGGATTGCGTCGCAGCACCTACGATGCCTTTGAGCGTCACGGGACGAAGCTGCTGATCATCGACGAGGTGCAACACGCCGGATACCGATCCAAGGGTTCCTCCGCACCGACCGACGTTATCAAGCGCTTCATCTCCGATGCACAGGTTGGCGTCGGGCTGTTCGGCAACGAGCAAACGCTCGAGCTTCTCCAATCCAATAATCAACTGAGCCACCGGTTGCAGGAACCATGCGACATCAAGCCGCTCGACATCACTGAGCCATCCGCCTTGCCGAGATTTGGAAAGTTCCTTGCCGACTACGACGATGCCCTGATTGCAAACAAGCTCTTCACGACCAGCCTGCCTCTTCGCGATGCACGGGTTGCGGGTTGCCTGATGACTATCGCTAGTGGCTTTCTCGGCAGAGTTGTCACGCTGCTGCAGATTGCAGGGCGGCGAGCTTTCCTGCGCGGCGCGACTTCGATCGAGTTGCACGACCTTTCGCATGCCTCTACGTCGTGGGCGGTCCAGCAACGGCTAACGCCGCACGACCCTTTTCGGTTCGGCATTGCAGGTGGCTAAGGCCATAGTGGATGGTAAGGTGAACGCTGGCGACTCGCCCGAGACTGGTACTCGGTGCGATTCTCAAGGCGATAACTGTCACTGCGCCAAGTGCAGCGGATCATCGCCAGACAGGTCTACGCCCCGCGTTCTGACGAGTGTCAGCCCGATGCCAGGCGAGAGCCTGATCGGGCTTATTGCTCGCACATCAAGAGCGAACTGGCTTTCAAATCTCCGTCCGATCCTGGCAGCCGCAAAGGTTGAACGACACGCCTACTACAACCTTGCGGCGCGAGAAAAACTCGACGCGGCTCAGCTTGCGTTTACATGTCGCCTTCCTCTGCAGTCGATCGAGGAGCGGCGCTATCTTTCTGACAAAAATGCACTGGAAGTGTATGGTGTCGGCTTTCACGGCGCGACAATACCCGCGTACGATCTCCAACTTCGCGCATGCAGAGTGACACCCTCATGGCTTCGAATGGGCTATCATTCCGCATTTGGTCATCACGCGCTTGCTACTCACTGCCCAGTGTCCGATGAACTTTTCATCGACTCATGTCCGCGCTGCGGCTTAAAACTTAACTGGACACGATCTGCTATCCACACCTGTCATCGGTGTCAGCTTGATATTACAGAGCATCGGGGCGAAGTCGTTTCACGGGAACTGGCTAACGCAACGCGGCTGATGCTTGACCTTATTCATCCAAATGCAGATAGACATAAGGTTGCCCTTCAAACTCTCCCGCCGCTTTTGCGGAACCTAAATCGCGGAGTAGTTTTTGAGATTGGCTGGCGGATGGGGTGCATCTTGACCGGCACCCGGTCTTATAATCGCATGAATGCTAAACGACTTGCAGTACCAACTCGCCTCAAGATCCTCAGCGCTGGATCAAAGGCTATTGCAACTTGGCCATGTAGCCTACGCGACATGCTTCAAGATTTTAGCCGGGAGGCGAAGAGCCAAACCAAAGTGTCCGCAGGTTCGTTTCGCCGCTTACTGCCCCTCGCAAAGGCTTGGCCTGATCTAACGGCAGCTTTCTATACTGCGGCGCCCGCGTTGAAAGGGGGACCTCGTGGCTTTGTAAAAGCGAGCTTATCGAATGGCGTCAACGCGACTGAGCTCGAGAGCACCCTCGGCATCAGTCAGAGGCTGGTGCAGCGGCTTCGAAATAAAGAACTGACTCCCGCTATCTCAACGGGCAGCATTAGATCTCATCAAATCTTCGAAGGCGCCAAGCTTGAGCAATTACGATCACTTCTTGACGACAGCATCTCGGTCGGTGCTATTTCCGAACGTATGGGCATTAGCAGACATGGCGTCGAGCAGCTGGCCTGCCTCGGCAGGATCCAAGTATTCGACAGCGGCCCGGTAAGCCACGCACACGTTCGGCGCCAAGCGTGTAAATCTGACTTCGATCAGCTCGTCGCTCAACTCTCGGCGGCTTCTAGCGTCTTGAATGATGTGGATTGCGTACCGATCCAGTACGCAATGCGTGCAATCGGTGGACGTGAAAAACCGTGGGGACCAGTTATCGTGGCGCTGCTGAATGGCGACATAGCGTTCACGCTCACCGATGGTAAAGGCCGCCTACTTGAGAGAGTCTACATACCTCTCGATTATTTTGACGATATTTGTAACAGCTGGTTTGATCGCACGAAATACCCGTCGTTTTCTTTTGAAGAACAGATCAACTGGCGAGATACTGAAGAGCTCTTAAATATTTTTCCAAAAGCAAAACCTATCGCGTTGAGTCAAGGTGTGATACCATTGCCGGTTGCGGGAGCTAATGAGCGAGTTTCTATTCTAGATCTAGCTCAAAGGAACATTTCAGAAAGCGAGATCCTAGCGCGGTGGAATCGATCAAATCGACGGCTTCCCTCTCCTTTAAAAGGAAGAAACCGGATTCCGAAACTTAGCGCCCTCGGATGGGATCGAGAGGTAGTGGAATTGGCGATGGCGAAGCTCGGTACCTGAGACCCGATCGGAAACAGACCATGTAATAGACCGCTATGATTGCTGTTTCGCCTCCCTCATCTCCGCCGTCACCCTACCACCGACCTCCTGGCTGCAGGTGCTTAACCTGACCGATCTTGCCCTTTGTTCACTTTGTGTTCTACGCGGAGGCTCTGTTGATTCGCGGTGAAGCGACAGCGATGGAGCTTTCGAATGGAGCACGATCTCCAACTGCGTGCAGCTGCACGCGCGATCTACGACGCCTGCTACCCGTCCGAGGACTGGGCACCGATCGGCTTCGATGAGGCTGAGCGATACGCAACCGTGCACTACAGGCAGGCGGTTGGTGCAGCCCAGCAAGCTCGCGTGGTCTTGGCCAGCCGCGGTGAACAGCTGACTCCGCCAACCCTCGTCTGATCAGTCGGTGTGGTTGGCGATCCCAAGAACCTGTCGGACCTGCACCGGATAGAAGCGCAGGTGAAGGTCACCTGCACCAGTTGCAGGGCAACCGAGGTTTGGGAGCTGGATGCGCTGATCACCGAAGTGCGGAAGAACGGCGGCAACACGGATTGGCACACCGCGCGCTATGCAGTGAAATGCCCGCGCCGCTGCGCGTCACCGATCATCAAGCTGCTTCCGATACCGTTTGGCCGTGAGCGCGCGCGAAAGCAGGCTCACCGACACGCTCTGATCAACCTGTCATTGCAGATACTGCGAGAGGCGGCGGCGCGATCGGCAACCGAGGCTGTGGGGACGATTGAGGTAAGGCTAGCCCTGCACGTGCTGCGCCCGTTCGTTCGCGATCAGCATCTGCTGAACGCCTTCTGGCGCTCTGCCATTGTTCAGCCGCGCCACCCTTGGACGAGCTGTCAGCTACCCTATCGTCATGTCGCACAGCGCCTCATGGATGCCGGTCATTCGGTGGATGAAGCCAACCAGCCGTGAGTCGACCTGTCCGCGGCGGCATGGCACCATCAACGCATGTGCAACCGCTACCGCATGACTGCCAAACAGGCCGAGCTTGCCTCACGCTACGGTGTGGAGGCGCCCTACCCCGAAGATGCCGACTTCCCACCGTCTGAGCTGTTTCCCGACCGCCTCGCGTGGGTGGCACGTCGAGGCGAGGACGGCCGCGTGCTGGACACCATGAAGTGGGGCTTCCCACGCAAAGTGCCGGGCAAGAAGATCGACAAGGCGACCGGAAAGCCCCTGCTGCTCGACACCAAGGTGACGAACGTGCGCAACTACACGTCGCCCTTCTGGAAGTCGGCGCTAGCGAATCCCGAACGGCGCTGCCTCGTCCCGTTCACGGCATTCAGCGAGTATGGACCGGGCCCGGCTGGTAAGCGGCCACTCTACTGGTTCGATGTGCCCAGCCGCCCGATCGTCAGCTTCGCGGGCGTGTGGCGTCCCGTCGATGAAGGAGCGGTATTCGCCTTCCTGACCACCGAGCCGAACCCGCTTGTCGCACCGATCCACCCAAAAGCCATGCCGGTGTTGCTCGACGAGCAGGACGAGGAACGGTGGCTCACCTGTTCGTTCGACGAAGCGGTCGCCCTTGCCCGCCCCTTCCCCTCCCAGCTGATGTCCGTGCGACTGGCGCCTAACGCCAGCCCGACGGCGGAGCCGGAGCTGTTCTAGGTTGCTGAGCGCTCCCGATCACTGAACTGTATCAGATCCCGTATACGACACACCCAAGTCACGACGCCGAAGTCGCTCCAAGGCGGAGTCGAGGTAGGGAGCAGCGTTCGTCTCACCGACGCTGTCAAGCAGATCGAGGGCTTGCGACATGTGTGCGATAGCCTCGTCAATAATCGCCTTCTTTGTCACACCGCCTTCGACCCAACGCAGCAACCCACCGGAGTGCTAAGGCTTACAACTTAGTCTAAGTTAAGTGACTGCACGCTGACTCTCACGCATTGATGATCCAGTTTGGCACAATTCGGATCATTAATTGAGGTGAGTTGTGCCGCAGCTGCCTTTCGGTCTGACGGAGAAGGAAGCCGAGGTTCTGCGCCTTGTGGATCGAACCCGCACGACGGGTGAGATCGCATCCATCGTCGGCCGTTCCACATCGACCGTCGATCACCAGATCAAGAGCGCGCGACGGCGTCTGGGAAGCCTAAACCGCTACCATGCCGCTGATCGGTTCCGTCAGGCCGAACATAGCCAACGTGCGTCTAGACCCACGGCGTCGATACCACCGGAAGCCCAAAGACTGGATGTCGATGGAGCTGCGAGTGATCGTGTCGAGCCAAGCGAACCTCTAGCCAGCGTGCGCGAGGAAAGAGCTGAATACGATGCGCCCATCCCGGCATACTCGATGGAGAATGTCGATGATCCCACCGGATTGAACACCAGCCCGCTCGTCACGATCCTGCTGATAGTGGCTATCGCCGCTGCCATGATGATCGTCGTCCTAGCCATACCCGCACTGGTCAGCAGCGCCGACCAGCTAACCCAGCTTATCCACTCTCGAACGTAGACCTGGATCTCCACCGATCCGGGTGGAGGACACACATGCCCGTTGATCTTCGCTCTGCCGTTGCCGCGCGAAAAGTCGTCGGCGACCAAGTCGCACACAGCCTGATCCGCTGGAACAGAGCGCACACCAAACCGCGCTTCAAGCGTCCATGTTCATGAGCCTCGTCCTTGAGGCGCATGCCCAAGCAGCGATCCCGGAAGAGGATGGCATGGCGATCGTCTCGATCTTGTCCGAAGCATCCCACCATGCGGCGCAGAGCCGAGCGCGCATCGGCCAGGCACATGCCGCGATGCGCCGACTGGCTGACAAGCACGGGATCGTCTTTGCGGGTCCGCCGAACTGCCCCGAGCCCGACTTCGCCCGCACATTCACCGGAGCATAGGAAAGGTTGACCGGACTGCCCCCCTGTGGTCCGGTCAGACATGCCGGTATGGACGATCCTCTATTCCGTTGCCTTCTGGCCCTGCCTGTTCGCGGTGGGCGCCGCCTGCTTGCTCTGGGGCACTCGCTCGCAGCAGTGCGTGGCGCTGACCCTTGTGGTCGGCTTGACGCTAGGGCAGCTCAGTCTCTCGACGATCGACTATCATGGCCTGGAACGCAGGCTTGCGATGATCGACGTGATCATACTGTGTCTTCTAGTCGCGTGCGCGATGTGGAAGCCGCGCCTTCCTTTGATCTTCGTGGCCGCCTTCCAGCTCTTGGCTGTCATGGGACACCTGGCGAGGATCATCGATCCTCGGATGGATCGACTGACCTACGCGGTCCTCACCGGCGCTACGGCTTACTGCCTTCTAGCTTCGCTGATTACCGATTTGACGCTAACTACCCTGCGCCACCGATCGCAAGCGCGCCGCCATGCTTGAGACTAGCCCGGCGCTATACCGGGACGCATCTCAGAGCGGCCGAGGGTCTGATCGATGATCTTCGCTGGAACCGCACCACACCGTCGATTGAAATTGCAGAATTCGTCGGTCACGCGTTCGGCCTCTGGTCTTTCCCAGATCAAGATGATGTCGACTTCGCTCTGCCTACCTACGACAAGAGCATCTACGAAGGCTGGGTCGCACATTTCAGCAGGCCGCAACCATGAGGCTTGCGCATGCTCATCAGGTGCAATCCGAGCGAACCGCCCTTGGCAAGTCGGCGGACGTGATCCGCGACGTCATGAGCAGATGGGAGCGGCTCGACGAAGATCGCCCGGCTCACCGGTGGAGGGCACGACGCGAGATCGCGCTTACGATCGAGAGTCTGATCGCCGTGCTCGACCGGCTCACACCCGACTGCGACCTGGAGGATGAGCCCCAAGAAGCAGATGGCGACGAGGGTGATAACGCATGGCCGGAGTTGAGCGCCAGCCCATCAGACGAACGCGTGCAAGCGGTATCCCTCGAGTCCACACGGTGCCGCTCTACTGTTCCTTAATGCCGGCATGGCATGGCTCTCTTCACGGGAGAGCAAGATGTACAGCATCAAGATCGACAAGGCGAATAGCCTCGTGAACGTTGCACTGACCGGCATGATGGGACTGCCTGAAGTTGCAGCATACATAGCCGAATTGAAGCGGCAATTCGTTGCGCAGCGCCTTCACGATTACGCGATGGTGATCGATGTGACGGACATGCCTATCCAATCGCAGGATACGATCACCGCGATGGGCGAGCACATGGCGTCAATGCCGAAGGCGCGCGCGCTCGCCGTGGTCACGGGCAGATCGCTGGCGCGCATGCAGGTCCGGCGCCTGTTCAAACAACCATACTGCCGAGTAACGTCAACGGTGGCCGAGGGCGTAAGCTGGGTTCTGCGCGGCGTCGAACCAACCACGCAATGACAATCTTTCTACGATCACAACTCCGCGTCAGCCTTGGCGCCACATCCACCAGCAGAGCGCCAGCAGCATGACGCAGGTGACAGCCGCGGTGATGAGTATTCCGCGAAATGCCTCAACTCCTTCGTCCGATGGTCCCAAGCTCATGGCTTGTGGTTAACGCCGCCTCGAGCGCTCTCAACCGGCCTTCCTTACAGATGTGAGAAATAGCGGTTGCTTGCGGCAGCGAGTGGGTCATTCTCTATCTGCGCAGGTCCGCCCCTCGGTCGTAGCGCAGCCGGTCGCCTCCCCGCGCTTCCAGCGTGCCCTACGGAAGCGGCCGGCACTCGACAGACCCATCGATGCATGAAACAGTGACTTTTCCGATCTGATGGAGGCTTGAATGCGCAGTGCTCTAGTCGCCGTAGCTCTCTTAATCGTCGCCGCGGTGCCGGTGACGGCGCAAGTCCAGCGTAAGGCACCAGACCCACTCGCTCCACCACCGCTCGCAGCATTCAAGCTCTACAAAATGCAAATGCTGAAATTGCGCGACGAGGCGCGCGCTCTACAGCAGGCGGACGGCGGAAAGCTGACGCCCGAGCACGACGCGGACATTCAGTGGCGCATCGATCGGACGACGGCTCTCTACCATCGTCGCCTCGATGGTCAGACGTTCTGATGTCGCATGCCGCCAACCAATTGACGCCCCCGCCTAATCCAAGCGGTAACAGTCGCGTGGGGTGAGCGTCACATACGCCCCGTCGTCAACTATCTTTGCAGAGTCATAAGCAGCCGCCCATTCCGTAGCGACGCCAGTATGTGTCCCACCGTGTAGCAGCACCGGCGGCAAGCATGGCGCATGACAACGAGCGACCATCCGGCAGCGTGCACTTGGCAACCACTCGCTTGTAGGAGCGGTCGACAGGCTGGCAGATCAGGCGCTTGTGGAGCGTGAGGCGCTGAGCAACCTGCTGGCTGGCAGCGGCCGCACGATCGTCACAGACGTAATTTGCGCGACCTGTGCGACATGGCTGCGCGCTTTCGTAGTCAGGCGCCTGGATACCCGCGACCCGTACCTTTATGCCATTGCGACACCAAAGCGGTCCGTCGCCGTCGTGAACTTTTACAACGTCACAGACGAAGGCTGGCGGTAGATCAATCATGCGTGGCACCTTGCACACAGCGACTCGGATTGTCGCTGAATGATGGAGAGAGACATGAAGCTTCTGCTTGCCGCGCTCACCGCATCCGCTCTGCTCACCGCTCCTGCACAGGCTGCTGCTTGCCGCGATGCGAAGGGCAAGTTCATCAAGTGCGCCGAGAAGACACCCGCGAAGGCGACCCGCTGCAAAGACAGTAAGGGCAAGTTCGCTAAGTGCGGCACGCCAGGAGCAACGCCGGTCAAGTGATCGAACCCGCCAGCCGCACATCGCAGGAACGATGGGGTGCGGCTGGCTGTTTTCGACCAAGAGCGCGCGAGGCGCCGGGAGATATGTGTATGCGTAACAGATTGATGGGCATCTTTGCTGCCCTGGCAATGGTGTTGACAGGGTTTGGCGCGAGCGTCGCCCCGACCGACGCTTCGGCCCAGTCATACCGCTACGACAGGGGCTACTCCCGCAATCGTGGCTACAACCGCGGACGCTACTACGCGCCCCGTCGTGGGTTCCGCGGCTATCGTGGATACAGGGGTTATCGCGGATACCGTGGCGGCTATCGAAACCGCGGGTACCGTGGCTACCGTGGATACCGCGCTTATCGTGGGTATCGCGGCTATCGTGGGTATCGGAACTACCGCGGCTACCGTGGACCGCGTGGCTACTACGCCCGTCGCTACCGTTACTGACATCCGGTCAGGGGTGTGATTTAGATCATACCCTTCACCTGCACCGGTAAGCCAAGTGTAAATACGCGCGCTCGACTCCTTCAATGCGTAAGGTAACTTCCAGCCTACAGAGGCGTCATTTGCGCGCCAGGACGGGAGGCGCGCGATGCGGCCGTTATACATGCTTGGTCTGCTACTCGTAGCGATCGTAAGTGCTGGTCCTGCATCGGCTGCGGTAACGACAGCCAATGTTAATTGCCGCTCAGCGCCCGAAGTATCGGGACGGCTGGTGTCCCGCATTCCCACCGGAACGTCGGTCACAATCATGTCTCGCCTCAGCAAGTGGTCGCTGGTCGATCGCATAAAGGCGGGCTGTTGGGTGCTTAGCCGCTATCTAGAAGATGACGCCGCAACCTCATCGAACTTCCGCATGCCAACCTACAGCGCGATTCGCGCTCGTTCGTCGTCACGAGCAATCCGCAGCCGTCCACGCTCGTATGCCTTTGGTTATTCAACGCCTCGGAAGTATCGCCGGTCTTCCACATCTCGGCGTTCGCAAGGCTCCTTCTCCTATGGCGGCGGCTCCTGCCCTTGCTCGGGTGGGAACGTCTGCATAGGCCCGCGGGGCGGTCGTTACTGCATCACGAGCGGTGGAAATAAGCGATACGGCGTGTAGGTCCACGCCTTATCACGCCACATGCCCGGAACCAGTCTCGGCTGGATACGCTGATCGGTGATGTATCGCGTCATCTACGTTAGCCGATCCCTGATCGGTGGGCAGCAGGGCACCCTGACGAGCATTGTGCAGGCAGCCGCGGCCCGGAACAGGAGCGCGACCATCACCGGCATGTTGTGGTCGGATGATCATAATTTCGTTCAGGCGTTGGAAGGCGAGGAAGCGGCAGTGATGATCACCATGCAGCGCATCATGGCGGATCACCGACACACAGACGTGGAGATGGTCGAGACACGGCCAATCCAAGCTCCCCGGTTCGGCGCATGGTCGATGATCGAGGCCGGGGAGAGCGCGCTTGGCGACGAGTGCGGGCTTTTCCTCGTCGGTCTTGCCGGAATGACAGGTACGCCCGCACGGCGGCGCATGCGCGAAGTCATAATGCGGTCACTGCACTGAGCCACATGGCAACTGAGTTATGACGCGCTTGTTTCAGCAGCAGCGTTTTTGACTGGACGCGATCACTTAAGTTGCCTGACTTAATTGAGCGCTGTCGCTCAGCGTGTGGAAGTCCTCGATCGTCCTGTCATAATAATTGAGTTTAGGTGCTGCGAACACTGCCATATACAAAAGGCCGTTTACCAACGCTGCCCGCCCTTCGCCCCGCCGCGGCAAAGCATCGTTATCGATGTAGTCGAACGTGAAACGAATGCCTTCGCGACCAAGGAATTTGTCTGGCTTCGCTCCCGTCACGTTGAAGGTCGCGATGTCCTTGCCTGCCCGATAAGTGCCTTCAACCAATTCAGGTACTTCAACCAGTAAGGTTTCTTTAGTAAACTTAGGAAGAGGTTTACGCTTCTTACTCACCTCGCGGACTAGGGGTTTGCCCGGTTCGATACCGGCATAGAAGGTCACATCATTCAGCTCTTCACCATCCAGCGTCCAAGTTTCGGTGTTTTTACCGACCGCGACGCTCAGCTTGTTCCAGTCTCGTGCCGGTGTCACAGTCAGCGCGGAGTCAGCGATCTTCGCGGGCTGAGCCTTAGGCCGATAGCTGTTTGCGATAGCGCCGGCTGACGTGAACAAGATCGCTGTTGCAAGTGCGATCGGCAGGATGTGGATTTGGTTAGCACGCATTACTTGGCGTCCTTTTGAGCTAGCATGCTGATCATTGTGGCATCGGGGGCGTCTGGCCTAAGCGAAAGATAGCGCTGCAATGCTGCCTTCCCTTCGACTTGCCGCCCGGTCTTGAACAGCGATAGGCCTAGACCGCGTTGTGCTTCAGGAAGCGATGGATCAAGCGCCACAGCTTTGCCGTAGTAATCCGCAGCATTCATCAAATCACGCTGGTTGCCTCGACCACGATACAGATCGCCTCGCGCCCGCCAAAGGGGGGCTGTCCATCCTGTCTCGGCCAGCCGAGTTATGATGAAGTCGCTCCCTCCGAAGTCATTCAGCTTGATCTGGTCATCGAGGAACGTTGGCAGCCACGGAGCCAATGCCGCGGTGTATCGATCTGCTCCGTCGTCGCGGGTATCCCCATCGGGTGCTGCGAGGGCAAACAGGTAATCTGCCCGCTCACCATCGGCAGGATGGGACGCGAAGAACGCTACTCGATCAAAGTCAGGTTTGCGCAGCCCGCGTTCGCTTGCGGATGCTTCACGCTCCAAGATGAGATTGCGCCACACGCGCGAAGCGGCACCAGGCCGCAGGGTGCTGCCGTTTAGGTAACCGAGACCAATCAGATCAGCCTCGCGCTCCTGATCGCGTCCGAAACGAGCCAAGCCACCCAACACCGACAGCTGCAGATTGTCGAAGCTGCCGTATGCACTCTGCGTGCCTGCCATAGACGTGAGCACCGCCGCCCAACTCATCAGGTCCGTGCCCTTCCGAGCAGCCTTATACTGCTGGAGCGTGTGTCGCTTTTCGAAGTGGCCAAACTCGTGACCAAGGACGGCGCCTAGTTCAGCTTCACTGCGCACGCGCAGCAGCAAGCCGCTAAACACCTCCATCGTGCCGTTCGGCGTCATGCTCGCGTTAAATACAGGAAAGCGGACGAGATAGACGCGCACCGATGCGCAGCGATCGGTGCCAACAGCGTTGCACAGCGCTTGGCGGACGTAAGCGTTGAGCTTCTCGTCGCGGATCAGCAGCGGAGAGTTGGCGAGCTTTCGTTCGTTTTCGTCCGCTTCACGCCAAAGGCCAATCTCGTCGACGCCCTGAGGTTGGTAAGCGCCAGCGTATGGAGCAGGCGGTGGAGCAGGCTGGACCTTTGGCTTTGTGGCGGCGCCAGCTGATCCAGCCAGGGTCAGTGCGGCGTAGAGCGCCAGTGCACGAAACTTCACTTTCCTGCCTCGGTCGGGGCACTAGTGGGTGCAGCGACAATCGAACTGCCCGGGAATTCCTCAAGGAGCTGCGCCACGCGCTTATCGGCGCCTTCCGCCGTGCGCACATCTCCGCCCATCGCCCCGTCCGCGTTCAGCCAGAGCACGTCACCTGTTTTCAAGTCGATCAATCCGGCGTAGCCAGCATGTTCACCTGACTTTACCCCGATGCCGGGACCTAAAAGCGCAACAACTTGAAGCAGCTTGCGACCAGTCGAGCCGTAAGCATCCTTGTTGTAGATAAAGAGAGCGTAGTCAGCACCTTTGGCACCCGGAAGCGCGGATACGCCAGAGCCGAGAGACCAATCGAATATATTCGCTTTGTTGTCGCGCTTCTTGGTTGGCAGCCTATTGCCCACGAAGAACTGATAGTTGATAACGGATCGGGACACAGCGGCAAAGAGTGCCGCATATTCTTCAGCCAAGCGCGCGTCGTCGCCATAAGCCTCTGGCGCGACGATCACCCTATTTCCAAGTTTCGTCTGAAGTTTAGCTAACGCGCCGTCGATGTTTTTGCGCGATTGCTCCGTCCAATCTCCATTTGGCTCGAACATGCCGCCTGTTGACTGCGCTCCCACCTTCACAGTTGGGCGCATGACCAGGATGGTCTTGCCGCTCGCAGCTTTGAGATCGAAACCGTTCTTCACGGCGGTTCGCTCCTGCGCGTTGGCAGGCATGATCACCATCGCAACGGCTGCCGCGGCCCCTGCAAGTAATTTCATGCGAATAATCCCCCCCGAGATGGCGTCGGCTCCCCAGCCAACAGCTATAATCTGCACAAGACCGACAATCTAACAAGATGCAGAAAGCCTAGGTGTAAATCTCGGCTTGAACTTTTCCCGAGACCGGCACGGTGCTCGTTCGACGGGTACGCGTCCCGCAAGCAAGCCGTCTGAGCATGTTAGTGGGTTTCAAGCCGCAGGCGCGATGCGTTAGTGGGTTCTACCCTATGGGTTTTTTGGAAACGCAGTGTCTTCACGAGACAGAATGTTAAACCGTCTTAGTGGGTCCGATTAAGATGCACCGACCAATCTCCGTCGTGTTGTGCCAGCATAGGCGCCCGAACCTCGTCACGCACGCAGCAGGCCCGTCAGCGGCCGTTGCGCCGTCGCCTGCGCGAACAGGCCGCGCCTGACCCGTTCGGGATCGAGCGCCAGGCTCTCCGCGACGGCACCGGCAATGACCGCGTCGAGCGCGCTGGTCGGCCGCAGGTCGCGCGCTTCGTAGAGGCGGCCGGCGGCCAGGCCCGGCCAGTCGGCGATGACGCGTCCACCCATCACGTTGCCACCAACCAGCATCGCGACCGAACCGGTGCCGTGATCGGTACCGCCGGTGCCGTTGAGCGCCGCGGTCCGGCCGAACTCGGTCGCGACGAGCACCGTCGTCATGCCCCACGCCGCGCCCAGTCCGTCGCGCAGCGCCGCGACCAGCGCGTCCAAGTTGCGCAACTGCCCCGCGAGCCGTCCCTGTTGCGCGTTGTGCGTGTCCCAGCCGAGCGTTTCCAGCATCGCGATCCTGGGTCCGTTCGGTTTGGTGAGGAAGCTGGCGGTCAGCCGGCCGAGGCTGGCGGGATCCTGCTTGGCGTCGAGATCGCCCGCCAGCCCGTTGGTCTCCAGCGCCGCCGCCCACGGTGCATGCAGCTGCGGGTCGGCATCGTATAGCGCGGTGACGCGCGTCATCAGGTCGTCCGCGGCATGCGGCAGCGCGGATGGCGCGTAGGAGGCAACCTGCACCGCGCCGCGCAGCGCGGTCGGCACCGTTGGCGCGATCGCGATCGCCTCTTCCGCCGATCGCGGCATTATCGCGACGAGCCGGTTCATCCAGCCGTCGCGCACCGCATAGGGCTGCGTGCCCCCGGTCTCGAGCACGTTCTGCCCGTCGAAATGCGAGCGATCGCGGTACGGCGAGGCGACCGCGTGGACGAACAGCGCCTGCCCCCGCGCATACATCGCGGCAATCTCGCTGAGCGCCGGGTGGAGCATGAACATGCCGTCGAGCTTCACGCCCGCCCCGCCATCACCGATCAACGCTTCACGCAAGGCTGCGAACGCCGGGTCGCCGACGGGGCGCAGGATGTCGAGCCCGTCGGCCGCGCCGCGCTGGATGATGAACACGAAGCGGCGTTCGGTCGGCACGGTGGCGAGCGCGAGGCCGGGCGCGACGAACAGCGCACCGGCGCCGAGCGCGGCGGTGGACAGGAACTGGCGGCGAGCGATCATGCGATCATCTCCTCAGGAAATCGGGCGACACCAGCATCAGCGCGATGGCGCCGGCCGGGCTTTCGGAGCGGGCGATCTGATCGGCCGTGCTCGCCGCCAGCGAGGCCGGCATGATCCGGGGCGCGACGACCCGCGCGTCGAGCGTCTGGCCGAGCGGCGCGGCGAGGCGCTGCGCGATCTCGACGCGGCGCAGCAGCGCGTCGGACGCGGCCCAGCTGGCGGCGGCATTGTCCCATCCCGCCGGCGTGCCGGGCCTCCACACCCGCTGGCCGAGCTGCGTCTGGAGCCCCGCGATCTGCATCGCACCGACGTCACGCCGCCCGGTGCCGCGCAGCGCGGAGATCGTCCACTCCCACGGCGTCTTGAACTTGGTCGGCGTCGGCACCCACGCCTCGGGCGAGGCGATCAGCGCGCGGTAGAGCGTCGGCAGGTCGCCGCCGTTGGCGGTGAAGCTTTTCGCCAGCCGCGCGACCAGCGCGGGCGGCGGATCGTCGCCGGCGAAATGACGTGCCAGCTTGGTCGCGATGTGCGTCGCGGTGGCGGGCGAGCGTGCGAAGTCCGCCAGGACCGCGCGCGCCTGCCCCTCGCCGCCTTCATCGTAGCGCTTGCCCAGGATCGTCCTGCTGCCGGGTTCGTGCTGGTTCGCGCGGAACGCGAAACGGTTGGGATCGCCGCCTGCACCGCCCCACATGCCGCCCACCGACCAGCCGGTCAGCGCGCGCGCGAATTCGGTCACGTCGGCCTGCGTGTAGCCAGAGCGGACACCGAGCGTGTGCAATTCCATGATCTCACGCCCGAGATTCTCGTTCAGGCCACGCTTGCGCAGCGGATTGCGAGCGGCGTTGCGCAGCGCCGCGGGGCTGCCCGGACCGATCGACTGCGCCTGATTGAGGTAGATGAGCATCGCAGGATGCTGCTCGACCGCCAGCAGCATGTCGGAGAAGCGGCCGAGCACGTGCGGGCGGATCGCGTCGCGCTCGAACGCGGCGGCGAAGGCGGTGACGGGCGCGTTGTCGGCCGAGACGCAGAAATGGTTGGACCAGAAATGCACCATCCGCTCGACGAACGGTGCCTCGGTCGCGAGTGCGGCATCGGCGCGTGCGCGAACGCCCTCGTTGTAGAGCGCCTGCACATCCTGCCGATAATCCTGCCGCGCCGCCTTCAGCGTGGCCTTCGCGTCGTCGGGCTGCGCCGTGCCGGGCGACGACGCGGCACGAGCCATCCTGGCCGTCTGCTGCTGCGCGCGATACCTGGCAACCAGTTCGCCCGCATCGGCAAGCGCGGCGAAGCGGGCCGGACGCGGATCGAAGCGGTCGAACTGCTGTGAAACCCACCGCGCCGGATCGCTCGGCGGCGCATCGTCCGGTCGCGCGCCCAGGCCGAAGCGGTTGAGCGCGATCGCGGCCGGGGACAGCTTGGCAGCCAAAACAGGCATGATCTTGGCTCCGCTGATTCTGTTGAAATGCAGGTGGCCGTCGATCAGCCGCCCGACTTCCTTGAACGGACGTATGCCGGTTTTCCGTCGCGCGCTTAATCGTTCGGCGCGCCCCGTCTCGTCGACCGCCGGGTCATCGCCTCGGCCAGTCTGGCACGGTCCGCCGCGGGCAGTTCAGCCGCGAAGGTCACCGCGCGCCGCTCGACCGCGGCGCGCACCGCCGTGTCGGCCGCGCGTGCGGCGTCCAGCGCGGCGACGACTGCAGTCTGATCGACCGGATCTTGCCTGAGTAAATCGGCGGCGCGTGCCTTTGCCGCGCGCGACGCGTCGATCGTCGCGCGCATCGACTGCCGCGTCTGTCGCAGGGCGCGTCGGAACTGGCGTCGCTCGTCGGGCGGCAGCTCGGCACCCGCGATGCGCAGCGACCCCGCGTTCACCATCCGCTTGCCCGTGCGCAGCGACGCGTAGCCCGCGACCAGCGCGCCCGCGAGGAACAGGTTGAGCAGGACCGAGACGATCAGCGCCAATCGGATACGGTTCATCTTCTAGCCCTCCATCCCGGCCACGTCGCCGAACGAGGTGCTGCCCGCCGCCATGTCGACCGGCGGCGCGATCGCAATCGCGACCGCGGCCGTGCCTGCGACCGCGCCGGCGAGCGTCGCGGCCAGTCCGAAGCCCGACCACCACCAGTGCTGCCGAACCCGCGCGGTGCGGGTGCCGACCGCGGCCTGATCCGCGACACGCGCTGCGAGCCCGGCTGCCGGCGCCGGTACCGTCCAAGAGTCGAGCCGCGCGTCGAGCGACATCGCGTCCGCCAGGATGACGCGCCCTTCTGGGGTCGAAGCCACGCGCGCCGCCGCCGCGCGGTACGTGATGGGCCAGCGCGCCACCACGCCGCCATAAGCGTCCGCCAAGTCACGGAAACGATCGAGATCGAGCGGATCAGTCATCTTGCCTGCTTTCCTGCGACGGCATCAGCCGCGTGCGCAACGTACGTCTTCCCCGCGCCAGCAATGATTCGAGCGCCTCGATGCTGACGCCCAGCGCCTCTGCGGCCTCCGCGCCGGAGAGATCCTGATAGTGAACCAGCAGGATCGCCTCGCGCTGCCGCTCGGGCAGTTGCGCGATTGCGGCCGCGACCTGCGCTCCTCGCTCCGCCACCAACAGCGCGGCCTCCGCGTCGGGCGCGGGGTCCGCGAGATCGGGCACCGCGTCGCTCGTCACCTCGCGGCGGCGGCGCAGCCGGTCGCGGCACAGGTTGAGCACGACGGTGTGCAACCACGTGTCGACGCGCGCGCGATCCGGCTGCCACGTGCCCGCGACTCGCCACACCCGCGCAAACGCCTCCTGCGCCACGTCCTCCGCCGCCGCGCGGTCGCGCAGCATCCGCGTGGCGAGCGCCAAAATACGCGGCAGCTTGGCCGACACGAGCAGCCGCGTCGCGGCCGCATCGCCGCGCCCTATCCGCGCGATCAGGTCCGCGTCGGGATCGCTCCCGCTCAAGCCTGCCCGATGCCCACGCCGCCGCGCGTCGTCACGTCAGGCCTCCGGCGCGGCTCGCCTCGCGGACGGGCGCGCCGCGGATCGCTCCGTCGGTGTCAGCACGCCGTCGTGGTCGGTATCCAACCGTGCGAACCGACGCGCCAGCAGCGACGCGATTTCCTGCCGGTCGACCACGCCGTCACCGTTGCGGTCGAGCCTGGCGAAGCGGCGAGCGGGATCACCCTTTCCCCTGGTCGCGGCGGCGAGATATTCCGCCCGGCTGACCTTGCCGTCACCATCGGTATCGGCGGCGAGCACCCGCCGCTCACGCCGGCTGGTGAAATCCTGCAGCGTCAGTCCGCTTCTCGGCCGCGCGGCAGCGCCGTTGTCATGCACCGCGGGCGGCATCGCCTGCCCGCACGCCATCGCCGGCAGCAGCAGGGCGAACGCGGCCGATGCCGCACCATATCGCGTCTTCATGTTCGTCACGCTGCTCTTGTCCCCGTATACCTGTGCCGCGTTTACGCGTCGCCGGGCGGCGCGGACGCCGCCCGTGCGGATCGCTCAACGATAGCGCCAGCCGCCGTGCCAGCGATAGCGGTGGCCCCAGAACCGGTTGCCGTACCAGTAACCGCGCCCGGGATAGTAACGGTGCACGATATAGGCGCGCGGGGCATAACGCGGGCCGCGGTTGGACACGCAGCGGCCGTAATAGCCGCGGTGGAAACCGGGGCCGCAACCCTGACGTGCCTCGGCCGGCGCACTCGCCATCACCATGCCGCCCAGCGCCGCTGCCGCCAAAAGAAGGGTCTTCATCATCGATACTCCTTCGCGCTTCGTCACGTCACAGCGACGACCAGACGTTGAACGGAGTTTGCCCGCCAATCCGTCGGTGAGCTTTCGAAAAAAATCGACAACGACTGCACGATTACACGCCGCGACCTCACACGGGCGCGCGAAACGCCGCCGGATCGATGCCGTGGCGCGCCATCTTCTCGTACAGCGTCTTGCGCGGAATGCCGAGGATCGCGAGCGCGTTGGCGACGTGACCGCCGGTCGCGGTCAGCGTGTCGGTGATGATCGATGCCTCGAACCGCGCCACCTGCTCCCGAAGACCACTATTTTCTGCCGCGTCGCTGCCCGACGCCAATACGCTCGCGAACGCGTAGTTGCGCAGCTCGCGCACGTTGCCCGGCCACCCGTGCGTCAGCAGCCGGTGGCGCACCTCCGATGGAACCAGATAGTCGGCGCGTCCGAGCGATTGCCTCGCTTCGTCGACGAAATGCGTGAACAGCAGCGCCACGTCGTCGCCTCGCTCCCGCAAGGCCGGCAGGTACAGCCTCGCCTGCGCCAGCCGGTGGAATAGGTCGGCGCGGAACCGCCCTTCGGCGACCACCTGTGCCAGCGGCGTCTCGCTGGTCACGACCAGCCGAAGATTGACCGGATCGCTCCAAGATGTGCCCGATGGCTGCACCTCGCGGTCCTCGACGACGCGCAGCAATCGCGCCTGAATCGCGTCGGGCAAGGTGTTCACCGCGTCGAGCAGCAGCGTGCCGTTGTTCGATGCCGCAATCCGTCCGCCCCGACGTGCGTCGCCGAACAGCTCGACCTCGGCCACGTCGGCGCCCAATGCGGCGCAATCGACGGCGACGAAGGGACGTGTGCCGCGACGCCCCGATCGGTGCAGCAGCCGCGCGACCAGGTCCTTGCCCGTGCCGCTTTCCCCCTCGATCAGCACGTCGACGGGCAGATCCGCCAGTTCGCGTACCGAACGCCGGAGGTTGAGCATCGCGGGCGCATTGCCGATCAGCGGCCCTTCGCTCTCCTGCACCGCGTCGCGCAGGCGTCTGTTCTCCAGCACCAGCGCGCGACGCTCCAGCGCGCGGCGGACCGTGGCGACCAGCTGCTCGGTCGCGAACGGCTTGGTCACGAAGTCGAACGCTCCATCGCGCAGCGCCAACACGGCCATCGGCACGTCGCCATGACCGGTGACGAGGATGACGGGCAGATCGGGGTCGAGCATGCGCAGCCGCGAGAGCAGCTCGAAACCATCCATGCCGGGCATGCGGATGTCGGACACGACGACGCCGGCGAAGTCGCCTTCGACCGCGGCGAGCGCCGGCTCGGCGCGCGCGAACGCCTCAACCGAAATTCCGGCGAGGTCGAGCGCCTGTTCGGTCGCGAGTCGCAGCGCGTGATCGTCCTCGATCAACAACACCCGCTCGCTCACATCGCCCTCCTGAGCGTCAGCACGAACCCGACGCCCGACAGATGCGGCGCGTCATCGACCGCGAGCTCGCCGCCGAATTCACGCGCGATGTCGCGTGCGATTGCCAGGCCCAGCCCCAAGCCGTCGGCACGACCGGTCACGAAGGGCGTGAACAGTGTTTCGCGCACCTCTGGCGCGATCCCCGTACCATTGTCCGATACGCTGACCGTTATCGTATTGGCGGACGCGGCCACGCCGAGGTGTATCGCCTGCCGCACGACGCCGGCGGTTGCGTCGAGCGCGTTCTGCGTAAGGTTGACCAGCACCTGTTCCAGCCGGATCCGATCGCCGAGGACGCGTGCGTCGCGCACGTCCGCGGGCACGTCGAGCGTCAACGCACCGCGCACCCGCTCTCCCATCAACAGCAGCAGCCCGTCGATCACCTCACCGACCGTCGTATTCCCCGACGCGCTGGGCCGTCGACGTGAGAAGGCGCGCAACTCGCCGGTGATCGCGCCGATACGGTCGGTCAGCGCGACGATGTGGCCCAGGTTCTCGCGCGCGCGCTCGGGTGCGGCGCGGTCGAGCAGGATCGTGCCGTTTTCGGCGAAGGTGCGGATCGCGGCGACGGGCTGGTTGATCTCGTGCGCGACGCCCGCGGTAATCTGCCCGAGTGAGCCGAGTCGGCTGGCGAGTGCCAGTTCCTCGCGCGCGGTGCGGTAGCGCTGGTCGGCGGCGAGCCGCTCAGCCGATTCGACGCTCAACCGCGCATTCGCGTCGCGAAGCTCGGCGGTACGCGCGGCGACCTCACGCTCGAGACCGGCGCGCGCCTCGCGCTGCAATCGCCGCCGCTCCGCCGAGCGCCACGTTGCGCCCCCGAACACCGCAACGACGAACAGCAGCGCCAACGCCCACAAGGTCACCTGCTGCCGCGCGGCGGTCAGCGCCGGCGCGAGCGGGGCGAAGTGCAACACCTCGCCGCCCGCGAGCGGTGACGCGGTTCGCGCAACGCGGTAGCCGACCGGCTCGCCCGGCGCGTTCGCATCCTTGCCTGCGATGGTGAGCGGAACGGGCTTCGGCACGGATCGTCCGAATTGCAGCGTGCGGCGCGCGCGTGCGGCCGTCGCGCGGTCGATTCCATCGAGGGCGTGAAAGCGCCAGTCGGGGCGGCTGGTCACCAGCACGATGCCGCGCCGATCGGTCGCGACGCTGATGCCCGACGTTCGCGCCCATTGCGCCTCCACCCGGTCGAACTCGACCTTCACCACGACGACACCGAGCGTGCGGCGGTCCCTCGTCACCCGACGCGACAGGTAGAGCCCCGGTCGCCCGCTGACGGTGCCGAGTGCGAACAATTCGGCCGCGCCGTCACGCATCGCGTCGATGAAATACGGGCGAAAGCTGTAATCCTGCCCGACGAAGCTGGTCGGCAGGCGCCAGTTGCTCGCCGCCACGGTGCGCCCGCTTCGATCGATCGCGTAGATGACGGCGGCGTTGGTCCGCGCCGCGAGCAATTCAAGCGTCTGGTCGAGTCGTTGTTGCGCTCCATCGCCGGCCAGCGCCGCGGCAACGTCGGGATATTCGACCAGCACCAGTGGCAGTAGCCGGAACTTCTCCAGCTCGCTCGCCAGCAATCCGGCGTGATTGGCGGCAATCGTCGCTGCGGCCTCGTCCGTGGCGGCGCGCGCACGAACCTCGGTCCAGCGCCACGCGCTCCAGCCGAGCACCGCGCATGCGACGCCCGCGAACACGACGAACAGGATCGAGCGCCGCCAATGTGCGGTTTTCCACACACTTTCCTGTCCCGCGGCTCCGTCCGACATGCCTAGCTGATCACCCCCACATCTCGCCTAGACGCATTTTCTGCCGTCTTCGCAGTCACTTGGTCTTCGTTCCGCTCCAACGTGGTGCGTGCTTCATCCGCCTCTACACTGTACGCAACGTTCCGCCACGAGAACGCGGAAAAAGGTGAGGATCATGAACGGCCCGTCTGTCAGCCAGAACGCACATCCGAGCGACGCCCAGGCGCCGGCGCGGCGGCCGTTCTACACGCACCTCTACGCGCAGGTGCTATTCGCGATCCTGCTCGGCGCGCTGGTCGGTCATTTCGCCCCTCAGACTGGTGAGGCGCTGAAGCCGCTGGGCGATGCCTTCATCAAGCTGGTAAAGATGGTGATCGCGCCCGTCATCTTCCTGACATTGGTCAGCGGCATCGCGGGCATGAAGGAATTGCGCGCAGTCGGGCGCGTCGCCGGCAAGGCATTCGGCTATTTCCTGTTCTTCTCCACGCTGGCGCTGATCGTCGGACTGATCGTCGCCAATGTGGTGCGGCCAGGCGCGGGGATGAACATCGACCCCGCCGGGCTCGATAGCGGCGCGATCGCGGGCTACGCGCATCAGGCGCACGAGACGACGCTGACGGGCTTCCTGCTCGGCATCATCCCCGACACGCTCGTCTCCGCGCTGATCCAGGGCAACATCCTGCAAGTGCTGCTGGTCGCGATCCTGACCGGCATTACGATCAGCCTGGTCGGCGAGCCCGCGCAGCCCGTGCTCGACTTGATCGAGCGGCTGGGCACGATCGTGTTCCGCCTGACCGGCATCCTGATGCGCGCGGCGCCGATCGGCGCGTTCGGTGCGATCGCATTCACCGTCGGCAAGTACGGCGCGGGCAGCCTGGTCAATCTGGGTGGTCTGGTCGCGACCTTCTACGCCACCTCCTTGCTGTTCGTGCTGGTGGTGCTCGGCACCGTCGCGCGCGTGCATGGCTTCTCGATCCTGAAGCTGATCGCGTACCTTAAGGCGGAGCTGCTGCTGGTGCTCGGCACCTCGTCGTCGGAAGCAGCGCTGCCCAATCTCATCGCCAAGCTGGAGGCAGCGGGGTGCGACCGCGGCGTCGTCGGGCTGGTCGTACCGACGGGTTACTCGTTCAACCTCGACGGCACCAACATCTACATGACGCTTGCCGCCTTGTTCATCGCGCAGGCGTGCAACGTCGACCTGACACTGGGGCAGCAGTTGCTGCTACTGGGCGTCGCGATGCTGTCGTCGAAGGGGGCGGCGGGCGTCACCGGCGCTGGGTTCATCACGCTCGCCGCCACCTTGTCGATCGTGCCGTCGGTGCCCGTCGCCGGCATGGCGCTGATCCTCGGCGTCGACCGCTTCATGTCCGAGTGCCGCAGCTTGACCAACTTCATCGGCAACGGCGTCGCCGCGATCGTCGTCGCGCGCTGGGAAGGCAAGCTCGATCTCGAGCGGCTGCGCGCCACGCTTAACAACGAGGAGCCCGTTCAGAAGGCTCCCGCCACCACGATACAGGGAGAGTGATTGTGAACCGTTTTCAACACCTGCTCGCGGGCACCAGCATGCTCGCGGCGCTCGCCGTCGCCAGTGGCGCCGCTGCGCAGACCACGCCGCCGGCACCGCCGCAGGAAGCCGTACCCGGCCTCGCCGAGGCGACGCCGCAGGCCGACCAGAGCCCCGACATCGCCACGCAGGCCGCCGAGCCGGTCGCGGACATCGTCGTCGTCGGCACCCAGATCAAGGGCGCGAGCGCGACCGCCGCGCTGCCCGTCACGGTGATCGACCAGGCGCAGATCGATGCAACCGGCGCGCTGTCGGGCGACGAGCTGTTCCGCTCGATCCCGCAGGTCGGCGACGTGACCTTTAACGAGGCGCAGGGCGCGCAGACGTCGAACTCGGCGCGCGGCGACGTCAATTCGATCAACCTGCGCAATCTTGGCGTCGGCAACACATTGGTGCTGTTGAACGGCCGTCGCCTCGTCCAGCATCCGACCAGCCAGGCCGGCGACGGCAACGTGCCGGTGCTAGGCTACAACTCCAATTCGCTGCCGGTCGCGGGCATCCAGCGGCTGGAGGTGCTGCGCGACGGTGCCGCCGCGATCTACGGCGCCGACGCGGTGGCGGGCGTGGTCAACACCGTCACCAAGGACAAGTTCGACGGCGGCAGCCTGGACTATCGCTTCGGCTTTGCGGAGGGCACGCACCGCAAGGAATTGCAGGTGACCGGCACCTACGGCAAGAATTTCGACGAAGGCCGCGGCAACGTGTCGGTGTTCCTCGACTATACCCGCCGCACCGCGCAGCTGCCGCAGGATCAGGATTACACCGCCAGCGACAATCTGCTGCCGCTATTCGCGAACGATCCCGCCTTCGCCGGAAACCTCGCCGCCGACGGACGCGCGACGCAGTCGCCGTGGGCGAACCTCGCGGTAGTCGGCGGACCCGGCACGATCCGTCGCGGGACGACCGCGCTCACCTCGGCGGCGGGGGCGTTTCACACGCAATCGGCAGCAAACCCGGGATGCGCGTACATCCTGAACGGCAACACCTGCTACGGCACCGGCACGCGCGCGACCGCGTCGACGCTCCGCTCCGAACGGTTCGACACGCGCCCGGGCACCACCGTGACGCCGTCGTTCAACCGCTACAATTCGTTCCTGTCGGCGCACTATGACGTATCGGACGCGCTGACCTTCTACACTGAGCTCGGTTACTATCAGGCCGACACGGTGCGCATCCAGCCGCCGACGATCAACCTGAACGCGATCGTCATCCCCGCGTCCAATTACTGGAACCCGTTCGGTCCGGTGCGCTTCGCCGATGGAACGCTCAACCCCAATCGCGTTCCGGGCCTCACCAACGTACCCGCCGCGGGTCTGCCGGTACGGCTCAGCACCTACCGCTTCGTCGATGCCGGGCAGCAGCGCGTCGACGTGACCAACTGGCAGTCGCGCTTCCTGGGCGGCGCGCGCGGCAAGATCGGCAGCTTCGACTTCGACAGCGCATTGCTCTATTCGGAAGCCAAGTCGACCGATCGCTCCAACGCGATCAACATGACGCTGTTGCAGCAGAACCTCGCGCTCTCGACGCCTGACGCGTACAATCCCTTCTCGGGCGGCTGCTCGGCGACGCCCTCGGTCGGCGACTGCTCGCCCTCCAGCCAGGCATCGATCGACAGCTTCTCGTTCGATCTCGTCCGCCGCAGCAAGACGACGCTGGCGCTGGGCGATTTCAAGCTGTCGAACGCCAGCCTGTTCGCGCTGCCCGGCGGCAACGTCGGCGTGGCGCTGGGCGTCGAGGCGCGGCGCGAGACGCAGGCCGATATCCGCGACGACAATCTGAACGGCACGGTCACCTTCCGCGACGCGGTGACCGGCGAGGTCAACCTGTCGAACGTCGCCGCGGTCAGCCCCACGCCAAGCGTCTATGGCCGGCGCACCGTCTTCTCCGCCTTCGGCGAGCTCGCGATCCCGATCGCCTCGCCCGAGATGGGCGTGCCGCTGATGTACCGCTTCGACGTCCAGCTCGCCGGGCGGTACGAGCATTACAGCGACTTCGGCTCGGTCGCGAAGCCCAAGATCGCCGCCGCCTGGGACCTGGTCGAAGGGTTTCGCCTGCGCGCCTCCGCGTCGAAGGGGTTCCGTGCGCCCAACCTCGAACAGGTCAACACGACGCGCTATTCGCGGCTCGGCTCCAACACCGACTTCATCCGCTGCGAGGCGGACCTGCGTTCGGGTCGGATCGCGACGTTCAACGCCTGCGGCCGCGCCAACAGCTACCAGATCGCGGTTTCGGGCAATCAGGACCTGAAGCCGGAGGACAGCACCAACTGGACCGTCGGCACCGTGCTGCAACCCGCGTTCATCCCGCGCAAATACGGGCGCCTGACGCTCACCGCCGATTTCTGGTCGATCAAGCAGGTCGGCATCGTCGGGCAGTTCGGCGCGCAGAACGCGCTGGTGCTCGACTATCTGCTGCGCCAGCAGGGGTCGTCCAATCCCAACGTCATCCGCGCCGCGCCGACCGCCGACGACACGCCGCTGTTCGCCGGCACCGGCATCGCGCCCGCGGGCACGATCACGCAGATCAACGACCAGTTCGTCAACCTGCTGCCGCAGACCGTACAGGGCCTTGATCTCGCTTTGCTCTACAATGTGCGCACCGACGTGGGTAAGTTCGACCTCGCGATCAACGGCGCGCGGCTGACCAAGTTCAGCCGCGACACCCCGCCCGCGGTGCAGGCCTTGTTCGACGCGCGTGCGGCGGGACAGATCAACGCCGCCACCCCGCTGACCGACGCCAGCGACCTGTTGCAGGACCGCGGTCGCCCGAAATGGCGCGTGACCGGCTCGCTCACCTGGTCGCTCGACCAATGGCAGGTCGGCGCGTTCGCCAATTACATCGGCCCGGTCAACGACACCAACTTCCTCGACACCGACGGCAACCCCTACGTCGTCGACGGCACCACCACGTTCAACCTGTACGGCCAGTACCGCGTGAAGGGCGGGTTCATGGATGACACGCGATTGCGCATCGGCGTGCGCAACCTGTTCGACAAGCAGCCGCCGGTCACCGCCGACGGCTATCTCGGCTCGCTCTACGTGCCGTATGCACGTTACTGGTATTTGACCGTTGGAAAGCGCTTCTGATGCTACGCCTGCTCGCCACCCTCTCGCTCCTCGCCGCCACGCCTGCCTTCGCGCAGCAGGCGGCGCCAGCGCCAACCCCGATCACACGGACGAGTGCGCCGCTCCGCGTGCTGTTCATCGGCAACAGCTTCACGCAGGGCGCGCATTCGGCGGTGCGCAACTGGCATGCGGGAACGGTCACCGACCTCAACCGCGCCGGCTATGGCGGGGTGCCCGCGCTGTTCAAGGCATTCGCCGACCAGGCCGGGCTCAACTACGAGGTCAGCCTGGAGACGCAGGGCGGCAAGACGCTCGGCTTCCATTATGACGAGCGGCGGCAACTGTTCGACCGGTCGTGGGACGTGGTGGTGTTGCAGGAACTGTCGACGCTCAGCCGCGCGCGTCCGGGCGATGCGACCGACTACGTCCGCGATGTCGGTCGGCTGACGCGGCTGCTCACCGCACGCAACCCGCGCGTGCGCGTTGAGCTCATGTCGACGTGGAGCCGCGCCGACCTCGCCTATCGTGGTCAGGGCCGCTGGGCGGGCAAGCCGATCGCGACGATGGCGCTCGACCTGCGCGCCGCCGCCGATCAGGCGCGCGCCGCCACGCCGGGCGTGTCGGGCGTGCTGCCGGTCGGGCAGGCGTGGAACCGCGCCTTCGCGCGCGGCGTCGCCGACCCCAACCCCTATGACGGGGTCACCTTCGGACAGGCCGATTTGTGGACCTACGACCAATATCACGCCAGCGTCGCGGGCTATTACCTCGAAGCGCTGATCGTGTTCGGGCAGCTGACCGGCATCGACCCGCGCACGCTAGGCCGGGGCGAGCGCTCAGCGGACGAGCTCGGCCTGTCGCAGGACATGGCGGCGGCGTTGCAGGAAATCGCGTCGGACGAGCTGCGCGGCGCGCGCTGACCGCTCACGCATCCGGCAGCGCGTACCCGGCCATGCGCTGCCGCAGCAGCTTCTTGTCGATCTTGCCCGTCGCGCCGAGCGGGATCTCGTCCACCACGACCACGTCGTCGGGCATCCACCAGCGCGCGATCTTGCCATCCAGGAAGGCGAGCAACTCCGCCTTGCCGCAGGTCGCGCCTGCGTGGCGCTGGATCAGCAGGATCGGGCGCTCGTCCCATTTCGGGTGCGCGACGCCGATCACCGCGGCAAGCGCGACCTCCGGGTGGCCGACCGCGACATTCTCGATCTCGATCGAGCTGATCCACTCGCCGCCCGACTTGACGATGTCCTTGGCGCGATCGGTGATCTGCATGTAGCCCGCCGCGTCGATCGTCGACACGTCGCCGGTGTCGAAGAATCCTTCCGCGTCGAGCACGTCGCCGCCCTCCCCGCCGAAATAACCGCTGGTGATCGTCGGCCCCTTGATCATCAACCGACCGGCGTTGCGGCCATCGTGCGGCAGGCGGTTGCCCGCGTCGTCAGCCAGCTTGAACTCCAGCCCGCACACCAGCCGGCCCTGCATCCCCTTGCGCCGCACCTGCTCGTCGTACGGCTGCGCCAGCACCTCCGGGCTGGGTGTCGACAAGGTCGCGAGCGGCGAGGTCTCGGTCATGCCCCAGCCCTGCACCACCTCGACGCCATAATCGTCCTGGAACGCGCGGATCAAAGCCTCGGGCGGAGCGGAGCCGCCGATCACCACGCGCTTCAACGTCGAGAAGCGCGCGCCGCTGGAACGCAGATACTGGAGCAATCCCTGCCACACGGTCGGCACCGCGGCGGAAAAGGTCACGCCCTCGTCCTCGATCAGCCGGTAGATCGACTCGCCGTCCATCCGCGCGCCCGGCAGCACCAGCTTCGCGCCGACCGCCGGCGCGGAATAGACCACGCCCCAGGCATTGGCATGGTACATCGGCACCACCAGCAGCACCGTGTCGCGCGTCGTCAGCGCGAGCGCATCGGCCTGCAGCGTCATCATCGTGTGCAGGTAGTTGGATCGGTGCGAGTAGAGCACCCCCTTCGGGTTGCCCGTCGTTCCCGACGTATAGCACAGCCCGCACGCCAGCCGCTCGTCGAAGCCGCCCCAGACATAGTCGGCCGGCTCGTCCGCGATCCAGTCATCGAACGCAACCGCCGAAAAATCGGTCGCGGGCAGGTCGGCCGCGGCGCACAGGAACACCACCCGCTCGATCGACGGCGCGGCGGCGAGCAGCGGACCGATCAGGGCTGCGCAGGCCGGATCGGCGAGCAGGATGCGGTCGCCTGCGTGGGCGGCAATATAGGCGATCTGTTCGGGAAACAGCCGCGGGTTGAGCGTGTGGAGCACCGCGCCCATGTTGGTCGCGCCGTACCAGGCGGCGAGATGGCGCGCGCTGTTCCATCCCATCGTCGCGACCCGGTCGCCCTGCCCGATCCCAACGCGGGCGAGTGCGTTCGACACGCGCTTCGCCGCCCGGTGCAGCCAGGCATAGTCGAGCCGGGTGACGCTGCCGTCCGCCTCGCGCGCCACGATCTCGCGCGCGCCGTGCCAGGTGTTCGCGTGATCAAGGAAGCCGTCGACCGTCAGCGACACGTCCTGCATCAATCCGAACAGCGGCTGCGACATGGCGTCAACTCTCCTATCCACACCGGCTGTCTCGCCGGTCCCGTGCCTTGTGGCCGTTGCAGCCCCGACTTGTCGTGTTTCGTTTGGTGTCGCCAGCCCGCTTACGTGACTTTTGTTGGTGTGGCGTCAGTTGATCCAGCGCCAGATGCCCGCCGCCCAGCCCGCGAGCGGGATGTGCGCCCAGGTCGCCGCCAGCCACAGCACGATGCCACCACCGAGCGCGTGACCGCCAAGCTTGCCGATCCGCGCGCGCCCCGCCGCGATCCGGGCGAACGGCAGGTAGCTCGTCCGCCGCTCCCACTCGGGCCAGAAATCGGGCTGGAGCCGTGCCTTCTTGCGGTCCTGCAAATGGGCGCCGACCAGCGCCAGCACCATGATCGCGCCGGCCAGCACGACGTTGGAGGGGTCGGGATAAACGAGGATGTGCGACGCTCCCCACAGCGCAAAGGCCCACATCATCGGGTGGCGCGTGATCGCGTAGACACCGCTGGCGTCAGGAACCGGCTTGGTCCTACCCGTGGGATCAGGCAGCGCCGGGTTGCGGACCAGCGAACCCATGAACAACACGCTCGCCACCAGCATGACGGCGCTAGCGATCGCCCACAACCCGTCGCCGACCGGCCACAGCGGCGTCGCCGCCGGCGCGGCGCGGTACGCGACGACGAGCCAGCCGAGCGTCACCACCGCGACCAGGCTGTAGAGGCCGAGGAACCCGCCCTCGCCGATCCGCCGCACCAGCGGCGCACGCAGCGGATGCGACAGGAGGAAGTGCGTTCCCACGAACGCGACCGCGGCGACCAGCACTTCCTCCATCCCGGCTTCTCCTCCCGATTTCCGCTCGTCGTTACTGAACCCCGTGCATCCAGCGCTTGATGAAGGGCGACAGCGCCAGCAGCACCGCACCGATGATGGCGGCGGTCAGCCCGATGGTCCAGAACACCTGATTGTAGGTGTCGAGGCTGACCTTCAGGTTGGTCACCTGCCCGCCGACCGTTTCGACCGAGGCGACCTGCGCCACGATGCCCGCGACATATTGCGCGACCGAGATCGACAGGAACCATACGCCCATCATCAATCCGACGATGCGCGCGATCGACAGCTTGGTGATCATGCTCAACCCCACCGGCGAGATGCACAGTTCGGCGACCGAGTGGATCAGGTACAGCCCGGCGAGCCACCAGATCGCGACCTTGAAGTCTTGGCCGGCGAACTGTCCGCCCCAGACGAGGAACAGGAAGCCCAGGCCGACGCCGATCAGCGCGAGGCCGAACTTGACGGGGATCGTCGGCTCGATCCCGCGTGCGGCCAGCTTGGTCCACAGGATCGACATGACCGGCGCGAGTGCCACGATGAAGAACGCGTTGAAGAACTGCGTCTGCGGCGCGGTGATCGCGAAGCTTCCTGCGATCGTCAGGTCGGTGTTGCGGTCGGCGAACAGCGTCAGGCTCGACCCCGCCTGCTCGAACAGGGTCCAGAATACGACATTGAACACGATCAGGATCATCGCCGCCAGCATCATCTGGAACTCGGCCTTGCTGCCCTTCGCGTACGACCAGATCAGGATGCCCGGCACGCTGACCAGGAAGGTGCCGAACAGCAGCTTACCCATCAGCGACAGGGAGGCGATATAGCCGAGAATGCCCGAGCCGGGTTCGGGCGCGGTCGAGTTCATCAGATTGACGAACAGGAAGTAGAACACCGGCACCGCCAGGATCGCGCCGGCGAAGATCGCGAGCGTGCGGTCGGGCCCCGCGCGCACCGGCGCTTCGCCGATACCGTTCAGCTTCCCGCCGTTGAACTGGATCAGCGCCCAGGAGATCAGCATGCCTGCGGCCGCAAGGCCGAAGCCCGCCCACCAGCCGACCTTGTCGGCGAGCAGCGGGCAGAGCAGCTGCGAGCCGAGCGAGCCGAGATTGATCCCCATGTAGAAGATCGTGAACCCCGCGTCGCGGCGACGGTCGCCGCCGGCGTAGAGCTCGCCCACCATTGTCGAGATGTTGGGCTTGAAGAAGCCGTTACCGACCGAGATCAGGCTGAGCGCGATGAGCAGCACCGCGGTCAGCAGCGCGCTACGCTCACCGCCCGTCTCGAACCCGCCCTTGGCGACGGTCTGCGCGACCGACTTGTCTGGGTTGAGCAGCGAGACCGAACCGTCCTCGTTGCCCTTGATCTCCAGCCGCCCCTGCGGGGTGACGAGGTAGCGCACCTCGGCCGTGGCACTCGTCGGCGCATCGCGGAAACCGTCGACCTGAACTTCGTAGCGCTGCCCGTCGATCGTCGCGTACGGCCGGGCCGTCTCGCCGCCGAAGCAGAGCGTGAAATAACCGATCGCCATCATGATAGCGCCGAACTTCACCGACCGCTTGGAGCCGAGATACTGGTCGGCCAAATAGCCGCCTACCAGCGGGGTCAAATACACCAGCGCGGTGAACCCGCCGTACAGGCCCGTCGCCTCGCGGTCGCCGAACACGAAATGCTTGGTGAGATACAGCGTCAGGAGCGCGCGCATCCCGTAGTAACCGAACCGCTCCCACATCTCGGTGGTGAACAGCCGTGCGAGCTGGCGCGGATGGCCGAACCAGGTTTCCTCCGCCGCCGGATTGGTGTGGGTGATATCGGGCTCGCCGCGATTGTCGGCCGTCGGGGTGTCCACCATTGTTCGAAATACGCTCCCTGAACTTACGTTCACGCTTACACTGATGCGGCGCGCGCGATGGTTGCACAGGAGACTAGCGGCTGAGATCGCGCTGTAAATACGCGTTAACACTTCCTAGATGCCGCACCCATGTTCAACGATCGCTCCTCACTCCTCGCGCATCTCGCCACCCGCCGCTCGGGCAAGCCGCGCGATTTGGTCGCGCCCGGCCCCGATCACGCCGAACTGGTGCAGATGATCACGCTCGCCGCGCGCACCCCCGATCACGGAAAGCTCGCGCCGTGGCGGTTCGTGATCGTGCGCGACGACCAGCGCGTGCGGCTCGCCGAATTGCTGGTGGAGGCCTACCGCGCCGAGAAGCCGGAGGCACGGCAGGCGGAGCTGGACAACATGGTCCAGTTTGCGACCCAGGCACCAGCGCTGGTGGTCGCGCTCTCCTCCCCCAAGACCGACAACAAGATTCCGTTGTGGGAACAGGAGCTGTCGGCGGGCGCGGCGTGCATGAACCTGCTCCATGCAGCGCACGCGCATGGGTTCGCGGCGGGCTGGCTGACCGGCTGGCCGGCCTTCTCCGACCGCGTCCGAGATGCGTTCGGGAAAGCGACAGAGCGGATCACCGGATTCATCTTCATCGGCACGCCGGGCCGCGCGCTCGACGAACGGCCGCGTCCCGCGATTGAACAGGTTTGGAGCGACTGGCAGGGTTGAAGCGTGGGCGAGGCTCGACTCCGTTCCCATTTGCTGTATTAACGCAGCATGGCAGCACTGAGCAACGAGGACAGCCCGGTTTACATCCGGCTGCGCGCAACCATCGCCGCGGGGATCCTGCGCGGTGACTTCGTGGCGGGCGATCAGCTCCCCTCGGTGCGTGCGCTCGCGGCCGAACACGGTGCCAACCCGTTGACGGTCGCGAAGGCGTATCAGAGCTTCCAGGACGACGGCTATGTCGAGGTGCGCCGCGGTGTCGGCATGTTCGTGCTCGCGGGCGCGGCGGAGCGGCTGCGCCAGGCCGAACGCGACAATTTCGTCGCCAATCAATGGCCCCGCATCCGCGGCTATATCGACCTGCTCGGGCTCGATGCCGCCGATCTGCTCGAACGCAGCAACGCCTAATTCCCGCGAGTACCCGCGCAACCGGGTAAAGGCTCAGCCGTTGTCGCGGGCATGAGCCTGATCGCTTCCGTCCTGCTCGCCAGCGCCGCCGCCGCGCCCTCTGCCACCCCTGCCGCCGCCCGCGCCGTCGTCCAGCGTTACTACGCGGCGATCGACCGCCGCGACTATCGCAGCGCCTATCGGTCGTGGTCGCGCGGCGGGCAGGCCAGCGGGCAGAGCTATCAGCAATTCGTCCGTGGCTTCGCCAACACGCGCCATACCAGTGTCGTCGCGGGCGCGCCTAGCCGGCCCGAAGGTGC
>NZ_CAJYVU010000047.1 GCF_913778135.1 uncultured Sphingomonas sp.
TGCCGGCCCATTCGACGATCGTCGCGACCGTCAGCGCATTGTGGCTGGCGAAGGCCGGGCGAATGTTGGGCGCGTCGAGCATATCGCGCGCGACCGCCAGATAGCTGACGTCGGTCGACGCCTTGCGCGTGAAGAGCGGGTAGTCTTCCAGCCCCTCGACCTGCGTCCGCTTGATCTCGCTGTCCCAGTACGCACCCTTGACCAGCCGCACGTTCATCACGCGGCCGAGCTCGTTCGCCCAGGCGACGACGGGGCGTGCGCGCTTGCCGTACGCCTGCACCGCCATGCCGAACCCTTCCCAGCCGTTCAGTGCCGGGAGCGCGGCGACATTGCCGATGATGTCGAGGCTCATGTCGAGCCGCTCGCTCTCCTCCGCGTCGACGGTCAGCGCGATCCCCTTGCCCGCCGCTTGCACCGCCAGCGCTTCGAGCATCTCGGTCAGCGCAGGGACGCACTCGTCCCACTTCGCCACCTCGTAGCGCGGGTGAAGCGCCGACAGCTTGACCGAGATCGAGTGCCCGGCGGACGGATCGCGCCCGACCGCGTCGATCGCGTCGACATATGCCTTGAAGTAGCGCTCGCCGTCCGCGGTCGTGCGCGCGGCCTCGCCCAGCATGTCGAAACTGGCGGTGAAGCCGCGATTGTCGGGCTTCTTCATGCGGCGCATCGCCTCGTCAATGGTGCGTCCCATGACGAAGATCTCGCCCATCATCTTCATCGCGGCACCCACCGCCTGGCGCACGAACGGCTCGCCAGCGCGACTCAGCAGGCGCTTCAATGGCCCCGCCTCGCTCTCGCCGACCAGCGCACGGCCGACTACCAGCCCCCAGGTCGCGGTGTTGACGAGGCGGCTGTTCGATTGACCCGCGTGGCTGCGCCAGTTCGCCTCGCCCAGCTTGTCGGAGATCAGCAGGTCGGCGGTCTCGGGATCGGGCACGCGCAGGAACGCCTCGGCCAGGCTCAGCAGCGCGACGCCCTCGGACGAGTTGAGGCGATATTCCTGCAGGAACTGGTTCACCCAGCCGCGCGATTGCGCCGCGCGCAGGTCGGCGAGCAACCCTGACGCGGTGTCCATCACCCGCTCGCGCGAATCAGGCGTCAGCGCCGCGCGTTGGAGCAGCGGTTTTAGAACATCCGGTTCGCTCGCGCGGTGCAGGTGACGCATGGTTTCGCGGGTTGCTGACGCTACGGCAGAGGACATGTTCATGTTTCCGGTTCGTGGACCACTTGCGGGATGGGCTACCCCGCGCTTATGCAGTGCCGCAGTGCAGCGCGGCGCTCGGCCGCCGCTTTAGCGCGTCGTACCGTGAAGGGGAATTCGTCGTGACCGCAGACGAGATGAAGGCGAACATCGGGCAGGAAAGCGTTTCCGACTGGGTCGAGGTGACGCAGGACATGATCAACAAGTTCGCCGATGCCACGGGTGACCACCAGTTCATCCACGTGAACCCGGAAATGGCGAAAATGACGCCGTTCGGCACCACGATCGCGCACGGTTTCCTCACCCTGTCGCTGCTGCCGCAACTCGCCGCCAAGACGCCGGATGCGCCGAAGCTCGACGGGGTGAAGATGGGCGTCAATTACGGCGGCAACAAGGTTCGCTTCCTCGCCCCCGTACCCTCGGGCTCGCGCGTGCGTGGCCGCTCCAAGATCATCCAGTTCGATGAAAAGCGCCCCGGTCAGTATCAGTACACCACCGAGACGACGATCGAGATCGAGGGTTCGGACAAACCCGCGATGATCGCTGAATGGATCACGCAGGTGTTCAACTGACCGCCGACACCCCAACCCTGTTTCATCTGAAAGGCTCGCCCATGCGTTCCGCCGTTATCGTCTCCACCGCCCGCACCCCGATCGGCCGCGCCTACCGCGGCGCGTTCAACAACCTGCCCTCGCCGACGCTCGCGAGCCACGCGATCAAGGCGGCGGTCGAGCGCGCGAAGATCGACGGCGCAGAGGTCGACGACGTGATCCTCGGCTCCGCGCTGCAGCAGGGTCATCAGGCCGGCAACATCGCGCGCACTTCCTTGCTGCGCGCAGGCCTCCCGACGACCGTGTCGGGCATGTCACTCGACCGTCAGTGCGCGAGCGGGCTGATGGCGATCGCGACCGCGGCGAAGCAGATTATCGTCGACGGTATGGACGTGACGATCGGTGGCGGCGTCGAATCGATCAGCCTCGTGCAGACGCCGCAGATGCGCGTCGCGCCCGATCCCGAGCTACTGGCGATGCACGGCGACATCTACATGCCGATGCTGCAGACCGCCGAGGTGGTCGCCAAGCGTTACGGCATCAGCCGCGACGCCCAGGACGAGTACGGCTACCAGTCGCAGATGCGCACTGCCGCCGCGCAGGCCGCGGGCAAGTTCGACGACGAGATCGTGTCGGTCTCGGCGACGATGGCGGTAACGAATAAGGAGACCAAGGAAGTCTCGCACAAGGACGTGACGCTCTCGAAGGACGAGGGCAACCGCGCCGACACGACGATCGAAGGTTTGAAGTCCTTGAAACCCGTGCTCGGTCCCGACCTGAACATCACTGCGGGCAATGCGTCGCAGCTGTCGGACGGCGCCTCGGCCAGCGTGCTGATGGAGGAAAGCCTCGCCGCCAAGAAGGGGCTAACCCCGCTCGGCCGCTACGTCGGCATGGCAGTGGCGGGCACCGAGCCCGACGAGATGGGCATCGGCCCTGTGTTCGCGATCCCGAAGCTGCTTGAGCGCAACGGCCTCAAGATGGACGACATCGGGCTGTGGGAGCTGAACGAGGCGTTCGCCGTGCAGGTACTCTATTGCCGTGACAAGCTCGGCATCCCGGACGAACTGCTCAACGTCAACGGCGGTGCGATCTCGATCGGCCACCCCTATGGCATGTCGGGCGCACGCATGACCGGCCACGCGCTGATCGAGGGCAAGCGTCGCGGCGCGAAGTACGTCGTCGTCACGATGTGCGTCGGCGGTGGCATGGGCGCGGCCGGATTGTTCGAAGTGCTGTAATTGAAGCGTAAGCCAAATCGGCTTATGTAGATCGCGGCGATGACATAGCGCCTTTTCGGGAACCCCGATCGTGCCAGCGGTCGGGGTTCTTGTCGTTTGGGGCTCGACTGCCAGGTCGAGCCCCGCCCGTGCCTAGTTCTTGCGGGCGACCTCTACGATCTTCAGGACAAGCATCCCGAAGCCGAAGAGCGCCGCAAGCACCTGCGACAAGTCGGTGAGTGACATAGTTCACCTTTTCGGTTCGACGGCGACAATGCCGCCACCGGTCATCCAAGCAGGTCCGATACGCCCGCGCAACCAACCCCGCCGCGCCTCGTTCTCCCGCCGAACACCCCCGTGAGGAGAGACGACGATGGCCGACGCCAACACCGATCCCAAGCAGCTCAAGACCGACATGTGGAAGAAGATGGCCGAGAGCCCCTACCTGATGGTCGGCCCGGCTGACGGCAGCACGCACAGCGAGCCGCTGGCGGTGCAGCTCGACAAGGATCAGGTCGACACGTTGTTCTTCTTCATCGGCAAGGACAACCGCGTCGCGGGCAAGGACAAGGTGATGGTGCAGTTCGTGTCGAAAGGACACGACTTCTTCGCCTGCATGCACGGCCGCGGCCGCATCAACAACGACCGCGCGCTGATCGACAAGCTGTGGAATAACCAGGTCGAGGCATGGTTTCCGGGCGACAAGGAAGACCCGAACCTCGCGCTGCTGCAGGTCGATATCGACAGCGCCGAGCTGTGGGAAACCGATATGTCGATCTCGGGCAAGGTAAAGCAGCTGTTCGGCGGCACGATCAAGGCCGGCGAGGAGGGCAGCCACGCCAAGGTGCAAACGACGGCGGAAAATTCGAACGCCTGACCCTCGCGTCGGCGTACTGCAAGAGCCGGTCGCGTCATCCGCGGCCGGCTCTTCGCATGTCAGGCGTTGGCGGTAATGAACTCCTCGACCACCGGCGCGATACGGTTGCGCCACTTCGAGCCGTTGAAGATGCCGTAATGCCCGACGCCCTCGGCTATTAGGTAACGCTTCTTCTCCTCGGGCAGATTGGTTGCGAGCGTCAGCGCCGCCTCGGTCTGCCCCAGCCCTGAAATGTCATCGCGCTCGCCTTCGATCGCGAGCAGCGCCACGTCGGTGATCGCGCCCGTGTCGACCTTGCGCCCACGATGCGTCATCATGCCTCTAGGCAGCTTGTGCTCCTGGAACACGACGTCGATCGTCTGAAGGTAGAATTCCGCCGTCATGTCCGCGACCGAGCGGTATTCCTCGTAGAAGTCCTTGGTCGCCTGCGCGCTCGCGCCGTCGCCCTGAACGAGATGCTTGAACATTTCCCAATGGCTCAGCAGGTGGTTGCCCAGATTCATCGACATGAAGCCGGTGAGCTGCAGGAAGCCCGGATAGACCCGCCGCCCCGCACCCGGATGGCACGCCGGCACCGTCGCGATCACGTTCTGCTCGAACCACGCGAACGGCCTCTCGGTCGCGAGAGTATTGACCGCCGTCGGCGCCTCGCGCGTGTCGATCGGCCCGCCCATCATCGTCAGAGACTTGGGCCGCGCCGGGTTCTGGTCCGCGCTCATCACCGCGACGGCGGCAAGGCTCGGCACCGAGGGCTGACAGACCGCGAGCATGTGCGTCCCTCCCTGCCCTTCGTTGCTGCCCATCTCCTCCAGAAACGCAATCAGGTAATCGACGTAATCGTCGAGGTCGAAGCGCCCCTCGCTTACGGGCACGTTCTTCGCGTCGTGCCAATCGGTGATGTGGACGTCGGCGAACGGCAACATCCGCTCGACCGTGCCGCGCAGCAGTGTCGCGAAATGCCCCGACATCGGTGCCACGATCAGCAGCTTCGGGCCACCCTCCACACCCTCGCGGCGAAAGCGCTTCAGGTTGCCGAACGGCCGCGCGAGCACGACCTCTTCGATCACCTCAACCTCGCGCCCGTCGATCACCGTCTGTTCGAGCCCGAACGCCGGCTTGCCACGCGAAGCGCTCGCGTGCGCGAACACTTCCAGCGCGCTCGCCATCACCGGTCCGCCGCCCAGATAGGCAAACGGGTTTGCCGGATCGTTGAGCCAGCCGGCGGTCGCGGTCGCCAATGCACTGGCGGACGAGAGCCAGCTGCGCTGCAGTTCATAGGCGTCGTAGAACATCGGGTATGCCTCTCCGCCCCCGAATGGGGACTAGTGATACTAACCGAAACGCTGCACTGCACAATGATGTTGCATCATCCGATCGACGCTTCGTGGATAGCGGTGGCGCAAGGGTCACACCCCGCCACGGCGTTGAGCCACCTACTCCGCGCTGCTAGGGCACGCGCATGGCAAGCGCTTCCCCGGCCCCCGCTCCTGCTGCGACGTCGTCAGAGGTCGCGCCGTCGCGCCGCATCGGCAATCTCGCGATGGTCTGGCGCGCCGCACGGGCGTATCCGTTGCAGATCGCCGGCGCCTGCGTGGCGCTCGCCGTCACCTCGGCGGCGACGATCGCAATCCCCTACAGCTTCAAGCGCGTGATCGATCGCGGCTTCGCAGCCGGCGGTGACAGCCAAGCGGTGTCGGGCGCGTTCCACTACATGCTGATGATCGTCGTCGTGCTGGCGATCGGCACCGCGTTCCGCTTCTACTTCGTGTCGTGGCTGGGCGAGCGCGTCGTCGCCGACATTCGTACGCAGGTGCAGCGCCACCTCCTCACGCTCACCCCGCGCTTCTACGAGGAAAACCGCCCGTCGGAGATCGCCAGCCGCCTGACCGCGGATACTGGTCAGATCGAGACGGTGGTCGGCAGCACGGTGTCGATCGCGCTGAGGAACGCCTTCACCAGCGTCGGCGGTCTCGTCTACCTGTTCACCATCTCGCCCAAGCTGACCGGGCTCTTGGTGGTCGCGATCCCGTTGATCATCGCGCCGATCGCGTTGCTGGGCAAACGCGTGCGTACCTACTCGCGCACTTCGCAGGACCGCATTGCCGACGTCGGCTCGATCGTCACCGAGACTTTGGGCGCGATGAAGATCGTCCAGGCGTTTGGGCAGGAACGCCGCGAGGCTGCGCGCTTCCGCGACGCGGTAGAGGCGACGATGGCGGCCGCGCGCAAGCGCATCCTCCTGCGCGCGATCATGACCGCGATCGTCATCGGCCTCGTCTTCGGCGCGATCACGCTCGTCATGTGGGAAGGCGCGATCGATGTTGCCGCCGGTCGCCTGTCGGGCGGTGCGATTGCCGCGTTCGTGCTGACCGGCGGCATCGTCGCGGGCGCGTTCGGCGCGCTGACCGAAGTGTACGGCGATCTGCTGCGCGGCGCCGGGGCCGCCGGACGACTGGCGGAGCTGCTCGACGAACGCCCGGAGATCGCGCCGCCCGCGCACCCGGTCGCCCTGCCGCAGCCACCGCAGGGCCGCGTCGACTTCGCGCAGGTCGAGTTCCGCTACCCGACCCGACCCGATCTGCCCGCGCTGTACGACTTCTCGCTGTCGGTCGCACCCGGCGAAACGGTCGCGATCGTCGGCCCGTCAGGTGCGGGCAAGTCGACATTGTTCCAGCTGATCCAGCGCTTCTACGATCCCGCCGCCGGTACGGTCAGCGTTGACGGTATAGCCTTGCGCGACGCCGACCCCGCCGATGTGCGCGCGCGGATCGCGATGGTGCCGCAGGAGACCGTCATCTTCGGCACCAGCGCGCGCGACAATCTGCGCTACGGCCGCTGGGACGCCGACGACGCCGCGATCTGGCACGCGGCGGAAGCTGCCAATGCCGCCGATTTCCTGCGCGCGCTGCCGGACGGGCTCGACACGTTCCTGGGCGAAGGCGGCGCGCGACTGTCGGGCGGCCAGCGCCAGCGGGTCGCGATCGCACGCGCGCTGTTGCGCGACGCGCCGATCCTACTGCTCGACGAGGCGACCAGCGCGCTCGATGCGGAGAGCGAACGGCTGGTGCAGGACGCACTCGAGTGGTTGATGGCCGACCGCACCACGATCGTCATCGCGCACCGCCTCGCCACCGTCCGCGCCGCCGACCGCATCATCGTGATGGACGAGGGCCGCATCGTCGAGCAGGGCACGCACGCCTCGCTGTTCGCGCGCGGCGGACTCTACGCGCGGCTCGCCAGCCTGCAATTCAACGAGGCTGCCTGAGCGCTTTCCACTGCGCCTATCAATAGGCGCCCACATGCCCTATATCCAAGTCATCGCGCGCAACCGACCCGTAGGCGCGCGCGGCTGAGAGACCATCGCGCTCCCGCTTACGACGAGGAGCATGTGCCTTGGACCTAAACTACCTTCTTCACCGCCATCAGGTTTCGCTGATGCGCGCGCATGATGGCGCGACCAGCGAGGCGCGCTGCGCACATCGTGGTCTCGCGTTCGTCTACCGCCAGCGGATCGCGGCGCTGCGCGAGACGATGGGTGCCGCCGCCATGACGCTGGACCGCGTCAGTTGAGCGATCCCGTCGACACCCCGGCTGATGCTCAGCCAGCCGCCCGGAAGCCCGCAGGCCGCCACTTCCGTCCGGCGCGCGTCGCGATGGACCGTGCCGCGGCCGAGCGGCAGGGTCGGATTGCACAGGCCGCGTTCCTGACGCTCGGCAACCGCGACGACGCGATTACCTTTCTCAACACGCACGACGACGCGCTCGGTCAACGTCCGATCGATGCCGCGGTGGCGAGCGCCGATGGCCTTGCCGCGGCCGAACGGCTGCTCGCCGAGCGCGCGAATGGCGGCAAGCCTGCAAACCTCACGCTCCCGCCTGTCACCTGAGCTGTTCCGCGTGCGTATCGCCCTGGGGTTGTAACCAGCGCGCCTATTCGCTCTACTCCGACCCGTGAAACGGCAGGGAGGCTGACATGTCACAGGGTCAACGCGAGTTCGACGTGATCGTCTACGGCGCGACCGGGTACACCGGGCGGCTCGTTGCCGAATATCTGGCGCAGGCCTACCCGAGCGGCGTGCGCTGGGCGATGGCAGGTCGCTCGATGGCGAAGCTGGAGGCGGTCCGCGCCGAGATGGGCGTTCCTGCCGACGTGCCGCTCGTTACCGCCGACGCGGATGCACCCGCGAGTTTGCGCGCGATGTGCGCGCGCGCGACCGTCGTCATCACCACGGTCGGCCCCTACCAACTCTACGGCAGCGATCTGGTCGCCGCCTGCGTCAAGACCGGCACCGCCTATGTCGACCTGTGCGGGGAGCCGGGATGGATGCGCGAGATGATCGACGCGCACCACGCCGCCGCCCGCGCGAGCGGCGCGCGGATCGTCTTCTCCTGCGGGTTCGACTCGATCCCGTTCGACCTTGGGGTGCTGACGCTGCAGGAGGCGGCGCAGGCGCGCTTCGGCAAGCCCGTACCGCGCATCAAGGCACGCGTGCGCGAGATGAAGGGCGGCTTCTCCGGCGGCACCGCGGCCAGCCTCAAGGCGACGATGGCGGCCGCGGCGAAGAAGCCCTCGCTGATTCCCCTACTCGCCGATCCGTTCGCGCTGACGCCGGGGCACAAGGGGCCGAACCAGCCGTCGGGGCTGATTCCCGAATATGATCCGACGCTCCATTCCTGGGTCGCGCCGTTCGTCATGGCGCCGATCAACACCAAGAACGTCCACCGCACCAACTTCCTGCTCAACCAGCCATGGGGCGATATCGTCTACGACGAGATGGTGGTGACCGGTCTGGGCGACATGGGCCGTGCCGCGGCCGAGGCGCTGGGCAAGCTCAACCCGTTCGGCGGCGACAAGGGCCCGAAGCCCGGCGAGGGACCGACGAAGGAGGAGCGTGAGGCGGGACACTTCGACGTGCTGTTCGCCGGGCTGTACGACGACGGACAGCGGATCGACGCGGTCGTGACCGGCAACCGCGATCCCGGCTACGGCTGCACCAGCCGCATGCTGGCCGAAAGTGCGTTGTGCCTCGTCGAGGACGTGCGCGGCAATGGCGGCATCTGGACGCCCGGCGCGTTGATGGGCACGCGTCTGCGCGACCGGCTGGTCGCACGCGCGGGAATGACCTTCACCGCGCAGTAATGGTGGTGCCGATCGGCGGCCTTATCCGCCGATCGCCATCGCACCCGCCGCGGCGAAGCCCGCGAGCGCGATCCCGCCCAGCACGCGCGCGAGCGACTCCTTGCGGAAGTCGGACAACCGCGACTGGTCGAGCCAGAAGCGGCCCTGCTTCACCTCGATCAGCAGGCCGAAATCGGTCATCCGCTTGAACAGCCGCGTCTCCATCCGGCCCTTGGGCGCATAGGGCAGCGCGGCGTCGGGCTTGGTCGCACCCGCCTCGACAAAATAGTCGACGATGCGCCCGCGCGTGCGCGCGATCAGTGCGGACATTCGGTCACCAATCATCGCTCGGTCCTATCGCTTCTTGCCGTCATGGCGGATGTTCGCCGGTCGTCCGCGGCGTTTCAGCACGCGCCCTGCCTTGTTCGGTGTGCGTTCTTTACCCGCCGCGCCGCGGTGGCGCGAGGCCGAAGGTGGCGCGAACCGTCCCTCGGGAAGTTCGAAGCGCAGCGCACCCGACACCGGGTTCGCCTCCGCAAGTCGGAGATCGAGCCGCTGGCCGAGTGAGTAGACCTCGCCACTCTGCTCGCCCGTCAGCGTGCGCGCGCCCTCGTCGAAACGGAAATACTCGCCGCCGAGATCGCGCACCGGCATCAACCCATCGCCGCCGATCCCGTCGACGGTCGCGAAGAAGCCGAAGTTCGTGACGCCGGTGATCCGCACCTCGACCACCTCACCCTCGCGCTCGGCCAGGAACGCGGCGACGTAGCGGTCGATCGTGTCGCGCTCCGCCTCCATCGCGCGGCGTTCCAGCTTGCTGATCTGCTCGCCCAGATGCTCGAAATTCTCGTCGCCGTTGAGCCCACCCGGCCCGAGCGCGTAGGCCGACACGAGCGCGCGGTGGACCAGCAGGTCGGCGTAGCGGCGGATCGGCGAGGTGAAGTGGCCGTAGCTTCCCAATGAGAGCCCGAAATGCCCGTGGTTGAGCGGTGCGTAATAGGCCTGCGTCTGGGTGCGCAGCACCTGCTCCATCACCTGCGGGCGGTAGTCGGCGTCGGCGATGCGTTCGAGGATGCGGTTGAACGTCGCGGGCTTGATCACCTGCCCCATCGCGAACGGCACGCCGAACGTATCGAGATAGTCCTTCAGCGCCACCAGCTTCTCGCGCGCGGGCGGTTCGTGGACGCGGTACATGACCGGCGCCTTTTTCGCCTCCAGCGACTTCGCCGCCGCGACGTTCGCCGCGATCATGTAATCCTCGATCAGCCGGTGCGCGTCCAACCGCTCGCGCGCGGCGACCGACATGATGCGGCCCTTCTCGTCGAGCACCACGCGCCGCTCGGGCAAATCGAGGTCGAGCGGCTCGCGCTTGTCACGCGCTGCCGCCAGTGCGCACCAGCAGTCCCACAGCGGGCGGAGTGCATCGATCTGCGCGCCCTCGCCCGCGTCGATCATCGCCTGCGCATCCTCGTAAGCGATGTTGGCGGCGAGACGCACGGTCGCGCGCGTGAAGCGCCACGATTTGAGCGCACCCGCCTTCGTCA
>NZ_CAJYVU010000048.1 GCF_913778135.1 uncultured Sphingomonas sp.
GCAACCGGTCGGCGACTGCCGGGCTGAGCAACAGGTGATCGATGCGGAACCCTGCGTCACGCTGCCACGCCCCCGCCTGATAGTCCCAGAACGTCCACACGCCGCCGCGCGGGTGGCGGCTGCGCAGTGCATCGGTCCACCCCTGTGCCACCAGCGCGCGGTAACCATGCCGGCTTTCCGGCTGCATCAACGCGTCGCTCGCCATCGCTGAGACGGAGAAAGTATCGTCGTCGTTGGGGATGACGTTGTAATCGCCCGCCAACAACGCCGGGACCTCGCTGTCGAGCAGCACTTGCGCGCGCGCACGAAGGCGGTCGATCCAGCGCAGCTTGTAATCGAATTTGGGTCCCGGCTGCGGATTGCCGTTGGGCAGGTAGATCGACGCGACGACCAACCCATCGACCCCGCATTCCAGATAGCGGCTGTGATCGTCCTCGGGCTCGCCCTCCAGCCCACGCTGGCGCTCCACGGGGTCCTGCCCGCGCGCGAGCACCGCGACGCCGTTGAACCCTTTCTGCCCATGCCAGACCGCGCCGTAGCCGGCATCGCGGATTGCGGCCTCCGGAAACGTCTCGTCGGACGACTTCAGCTCTTGCAGGCACACCACGTCGGGCTGCTGCTCGGCTAGATACTCAACCAGACGCTCAAGCCGCGCCTTGATCCCGTTGACGTTGTAGGTGACGATTTTCACGCCACGAAGCCTTACACCGAGAAGCTGGTCCCGCAACCACAGCCTGACGCGGCGTTCGGATTGCTCACCTGGAACGACGCGCCACCGAGCGACTCGACGTAATCGACTGCGCAGCCGCGCACGAGATCGAGGCTGACATCGTCGACGACCAGACGAACGCCGTCGGTCTCCGCAACGGTGTCGGTCGCGTCAGGCGCGTCGGCGAAGCCGAACTTGTATTGAAAGCCCGAACACCCCCCGCCCTCTACCGAGAGACGCAGGATCGCGGGCTTGCCCTGCCTGGCGGCGATGCTGGAGACGCGGGCCGCAGCGGCGGGGGTCAGCGCGATATCGGGTGCGAGCATTGCCATACGCTTCATGTAAGCGGGGCCGGCTGCACCCGCAACCGACCCCGCCCGTGCCTCACGTGGAGGCGAAGTTGACAAAGTTGAGGTTCAACCGGCCCTGATCGTTCAGTCCTGCGGCGCAGGACCGCTGGTTGACACCGGGATCACGCCAACCGAGCGATCCTGCGCGGCGAGCAGGTAATCGGCAGTGGTCAGGAACGGGATCGGATTGACCGCGTGGCCATCGATGCGGACTTCGTAGTGGAGGTGCGAGCCGGTCGAGCGCCCGGTCGAGCCCATCAGCGCAATCATCTGCCCACGCTTCACGCGCGCATTGTCGGCGACGATGATGCGTGACAAGTGGCCGTAGCGGGTCGCGATCCCCTTGCCGTGGTTAATCTCGACCAGATTGCCGTAGCCGCCCTGACGTCCGGCGTGGCTGACGATGCCGTCGGCGGTGGCGTAGATCGGCGTGCCGATCGGACCGGGAATATCGACCCCGGCATGCATCGCAGCGGTGCCGCGGAACGGGTCGGAGCGGATGCCGAAGTTGCTGGTGAACTTCAGGCTCGACACCGGCTGAACCGAGGGGATCGCGATCGCGCCGGTGTTGCCGCCGTCGAGCTTCTTCCAGCTCATGAACAACGATCGGAACTGCGCGTCGGCAGCGATGTCGCTGCGCGCTTCGGGGCTGGTCGCGCCGATCAACGGACCGCCGGCGGGGACGTGGTTCTGGGTTGTCGCGACCGGCTGGAAGCCCGCGGGCGCTTCGGCAGCCGCGACACCCGAAAGCGCCAGACCGGCCACCGTCATCACCGCCGCGGCGGACGTCAAAGCGAGCTTAATCATCAAACCCCATCGTCGATCGATCAGCCGCGCGCCTGCCCGGTAAGGTCAGCGCCCGCCCGCGTGAATGAACCTGGATCGGTAGGGACCCCCCGGCCGTCCTGATGGCAGCTTTGTGGCGCATTGTGTCATTCCGAGGCAAGCCCGCCCCAATATTCGCGCGTCAGACCGGCCAAGGTGCGCGCCGAGTCGTTGAACGGCGGCCGGACGAGCCCGCGAAAATGCCGCTCGATCAACGCGCGCCAGTGCGTCGGCGGGGTCAGCCCTTGCTCCGCGCAGGCCCACTCGAACCACCTCGTGCCGAATCGGACGTGGCGAATCTCGTCGGTATAGATGCGCTGCAGGATGCGCGCGCCCGCTTCGTCGCCGCTTGCACGGAACCGTGCGATCGTCGTCGGGGTCACATCCAGCCCGCGCGCCTCCAGCACCATCGGCACCACCGCAAGCCGCGCGAGCGGATCGTCTGCGGTCCGCGCCGCGGTTTCCCACAGACCGGCATGCGCGGGCAGCGCCCCGTAGAAGGAGCCGAGCGCGCGCAGGCGGCGGTCGAGCAGCGCGAAGTGCATCGCCTCGTCCGCGCCGACCGAAATCCAGTCGTCTACGAACGCGCGCGGGAAGCCGGCGCCGAACCGCCCGGCCATGTCGAACGCCAGATCGACCGCGACGAACTCGATATGCGCCAGCGCGTGAAGCAATGCGATCCGCCCGCGCTCCGACCCCGCCTTGCCGCGCTTGGGCATCTTGCCGGGCGGCAGCAGTTCGGGACGCGGCGGCCAGGCAGGCTTGGCGGGCATGGCGACGTCGAACGCGTGGTCGAGCATACCTTTACGCCACGCGCGCGCGACCCGCCTCGCCGCCTTCAGTTTGGCGACCGGTGCGGATGTTGTCAGGACTTCGCGACAGGCTTCTGCAACGCTGGTCAAAGCCGTCGCGCGGCCTCGAGCACGGCCACGGCATGGCCCGGCACCTTTACCTTGCGCCACTCAGCCGCAAGCCTGCCGTCGCGGTCGAACAGGAAGGTCGCACGCTCGATCCCCATATAGGTGCGACCGTACATCTGCTTCTCGCCCCAGACGCCGAACGCCTCGGTCACCTGGCCGTCGAGGTCGCTGGCGAGCGCGACGCGCAGATCGTGCTTGGCAGTGAACTTCTCATGTTTGGCGATGCTGTCGCGCGACACGCCGAGCACGTGAACGCCCGCGCCGGCGAAATCGTCGGCCAGCGCGGAGAAATCCTGCGCCTCGCGCGTGCAGCCGGGCGTGTCGTCCTTGGGATAGAAATATACCACCAGCGGGCGCGGCAGGTCGAGCAGCCGCAGCGGTTGTCCATCGACGCCGGTCGCCGCCACATCGGGTAACTCATCCATCGACCAACTCCTGCCAGCAACGCGCGACCTCCTCGCGTACGGCGGCGAAGCTGGCAAGCACCGCCGCCCAGTCGGGCAGCTTCAGCGCCTGCGCGATCAGCGACCGCGTGGCCTCCGCGCTCGGCTCCGCCGCGTCGGGGGCGACCAGCCGCGCGGTAACGAGCAGCCGCGTGAGCAGGTCGTGCGCGTCACGCAGCGTGGCCGGGACACGGCCGGCGGCAATCAGCCGGTCGAGCGCTTCGCCCAGATCGGGGCTGAAGCCGCTCCGCGTCACCAACTGCACGACGTGGGTGGTGAACTCCAAGTCGACCAGTCCACCGGGCAGCAGCTTGGCATCGAGCGGCCCCTGCGGCGGCTTGTGCGCCGCCATGTCGGCGCGCATCGTGCGGGCATCGGCGACGATGTCGCGCTCGGTACGACCTCCCGTCAGAACGTCGGCGATCACGGCATCGAGCGCGGCGCGGGCGTCGGTAGAACCGAACACGGGGCGCGCACGCGTGAGCGCCATATGCTCCCACGTCCACGCCGACTCGCGCTGGTAGCGGGCGAACGACTCGAGCGTGACGGCGAGCGGACCTTGCGTACCCGAGGGGCGCAGCCGTGTATCGACCTTGTAGAGCGGCCCCGCAGCGGTCGCTACCGACAGCGCCGCCGCGACCCGCTGCGCAAGGCGATTGTAATATAGCGTCGCACCGAGCGGCTTCGCCCCGTCAGACTCGGTCAGGAAATCGCCGGTGAACAGAAAGATCAGATCTAGGTCCGACGCGTGCGTCAGCGCACCACCCCCAAAACGGCCGAGTGCCAGGATCAGCAGCTCGCTACCCGGCACGCAGCCGTGCGCACGCGCGAACTCCGCGACGGTCGCCTCCGCCAGCACGCACAAGGCGGCCTCCGCGACGCGGGAATAATCGGCGGCGACCTGCAACGGATCGGCGGCGGCAGCGACCAGTTGCACGCCGAGCGCGAAACGCTGCTCCCCCACGACGCGCCTGACATGGTCGAGCAAGGTCTGGTAATCGGCCCCCGCCTCGACCCGCCGCATCGTACGCGCGAGTTCATCAACCGATCCGACTCGATCGAGCGCGCTCGCGTCGATCAATCCGTCGAGCAGGTCGGTCCGCCGCGTCATTTCTTCCGCCAACGTCGGCGCGTGGCTGAGCACCCGCGCGACGAGTGCGGTGAGCGCGGGCTGCGCCTCCAGCAGCCGGAAGAAATTGATCGCACTCGGCAACTGCTCGATCACGCGGTCCAGTCGCTCGACCGCGGCGTCCGGCACCGGCGCTATGGCGAGCGCGCCGACGAGTTCTGGCAGCACCGCCTCCAGCGCCGACTGCGCCGCGGGGCTGCGCAGCGCCGGGTAGCGTCGCTCACGCCAATCGCCGATCCGCGCGGCCACCGCGGCGCCATCGACGAAACCCGCATCATGCAGCCGCTCGGCGAGCGCAACCGCATCGTGCGGCAGTTCGCCGCGCGTCGTCGGCGCCAATTGGTCGAACGTCGCGGCCACGCGCGCCACGTGGGGTCGCAGCAGGTCGAGCAGCGCGCCGCCATCTGCCAGACCGTGCAGCCGCGCGACCCGGTCGAGCGCATCGCCGCTCGGCAAGGCGTGCGTCTGGCGATCGTCGATCATCTGCACGCGGTGCTCGATCGTGCGCAGCAGCGTATAAGCCTCCGCCAGCGCCGCGGCATCCGCCTCGGGGATACGTCCGGCCGCCGCCAGCGCCGCCAGCGCGTCGCGCGTCGCGGGCGCGCGCAGGGCCGGATCGCGACCGCCGTGAATCAGCTGGTGTATCTGCGCGAAGAATTCGATCTCGCGGATGCCGCCCCTACCCCGCTTGAGATCATAGCCGGGGCCGAATGACTGACCCTGCGCGTGATGGTCGCGGATGCGCCGGGTGATGTCGAGGATCTCGCCGACTGCGCCGAAATCAAGGCTTCGGCGCCAGATGAACGGACGGATCGTGTCGAGGAAGCGCTGTCCCAGCGCCACGTCGCCGGCCGCGGCGCGCGCACGGATAAAGGCGGCGCGTTCCCACGGCAGCGCCTGCGACTCGTAATAAGCGATCGCCGCGTCGACCGGCACCGCGAGCGGCGTGATCTCCGGCGACGGGCGCAACCGCAGATCGACGCGAAGGACATAGCCGTCAGCGTCGCGTGTCTGCAGCAGTTCGAGCATGCGCCGCGCGATGCGGACGGCGGCGTCGCCCGGCTCCTCGCGCGGCCGACACGGCAGCGTCGCGGAATCGTAGATCAGGATCGGGTCAATGTCGGAGGAATAATTGAGCTCGAAGCTACCCTGTTTGCCGAGTGCGAGTGCGGCAAAGCCTCGTTGCGGGGCATCGGGCGTACGCTCGGCGATCGCGGTGCGGATCGCGGTGTCGAGACTGGCATCGGCGAAGTGCGTCAGCCGCTTCGTCACCGCCGTCAGGTCGAGCTGGCCAGCAAGATCGCCGAGTGCCACCTCGCGCGCAACGCGGCGGCGCTCCACGCGCAAGCGCTTCGGAACAGGCAGCGCGTCCGCTTCGGCAAGCAACGCCTCGTCAGCGTCGGCGCGCGCAATCAATCCAGCGAGGAAGGGCGCGTGATCGATCGCGCGAATGCGGGCGTCTTCGTATGAGGCGTGCATCGGTAGCGCATAGCGCAACGCGTGACCAACACGTCAACTCAATAGCCAAGCCAATCAGTGGGAGTGCTGCTAGCACGACAGCAAATGCTGTCGGTCAGGCTAACCCGCTTGAACCATCATCAATGGGCTAAACGCCAGTGATAGTCGTGATCCGATGGCGTGCGGACTTTTGATGAACTCGGGCGTCCTCATCGTTCGCGCGCGAGTTCGTCGACTTCACCCATGATCGAGTCGAGCGTGGAGCGGCCGTTGTCGCTCTCATGGTCGCGACGAGACTTGAGCGTGCCATCGCTCAGCAACGCCTCGAGCGCGACACGGC
>NZ_CAJYVU010000049.1 GCF_913778135.1 uncultured Sphingomonas sp.
TCGTCCGGCGAAACCATGCGCCGTCGATCGTAACCGTGTCAGCTTCTACTACCATGTGACATCCTTCCGCCTGCGTAGCAGCCGGAGACGCTTACGGTGCGCGCCGACGCGGTCAGAGCGCAACGGAGTTCGAAAGGTTGCCGAACCAACTCAAGTAAGACAGTCTGGCTGCCGCGAAGGTGACTTTTGGCTAAAGCTGAATGCCCGATTTTGGGCGTAAGCGGACGTTGGCTGCGGCGGATATTCCCTCCGCCTTGCGGTCACCGGCAGCCCCCTGCCCCGCCCTGCCCTCGGCCCACAATACCCAACTTGTACCCGCGTTCAGCGATCTGATCCGCTCAGTGGATGACGCCCCCTTCCCCCCGGGCGACACGTAAGAAATTACAGGTAGACTCGCTGCCCCTTTACAGAACATAAAGGGAACAGGAGTAGCGGGTTGCGTGTGAGCGTTGTGCAGACCTCGCCTGGGTGCGAGCAGCAGTGTCGGCGGTGCGACCTCACCTGCGCGACCCTCGCGAGCGTGCGCGACGTGCGACAGGCGGCTCTTCATCGAGCGCGAGCGGCGCATCATCATTCACCAACGGTTCGAACCGGTATGGCTGTCGAAGCTGCGCGAGTCCGGTGGGCAGAAGCATGGAAAGCTCATGAGCGAGTTCGTCCCCACTTAGGTCAGGCATCGACCGCAGTAGACCACGGAGCATCGCTTCAAGCGCCGGTTGCGACGGAAAGGCGACGGGCATCATGAGATGCTGAATTGTCGGCGGCAATTCAGGCGGAGGCGCGCCCTCGTCAGGATCGTCAATCTTTCCGAGCAGGTAGTCAGGAGTCGTGCGAAGCTCTCGCGCAATCTGGAACAGCGAACGCGACGTTCGCGAGTCGCCCTTGATTAGCGAGTTCATAGTGCTCTGACGAACGCCAACCCGACGCGCGAGCTCGGCCTGCGTAATGCCGATCGCTTTCCGTCGCTCCTCGATGCGGGCGCCTAAAGTCATCGGGCACTTATCTAACGTCGCGTCGTTATGCCCTAGTACGATTTCTCGTTTGACTAACATAACGAGTAGACGTTAGCTGTCGGCATGGCGTTGGAACACGAATCAGACACGGCCCTAGCCCGCGCCGTTCGCGCTGCTGGTTCGCAGTCGGCATTCGGCCGTCTGATCAACAAACGGCAGTCGGTAATTAACGGCTGGCTTACTCGCGGCGATCTGCTGCCGGCCGAGTTTCTGGAGGTGGTCGAAAGAGAGACAGGGGTAACCCGCTTCGATCTTCGTCCTGATCTCGCACACCTTTTTGCCCGTAATGTGAAATCGCCGCCGCACGCTGGATCGCTCGGCGACTTGGGGCCCGCGCGATGACGCGCGGCATGCAACAGTTTCGCGTCCGACCTCCCACGGTCGCGGATGCAGGGGGCCGGGCCGCGTCGCGCAGCCATGTGGGTCGTGTAACTTCACGCCCGGCCCTCGAAGCATCGATCTTCCCTTTCGACCGCTCGCAGACTGGCCGAAACGTGGCGCCCATCGCCGCGCGTCGTGTTCGTCTGCGACCTTCCGCATGTGTCACCTTCGGCGCCAATCGTATGCAGCGATTGGCGCCGCATTTTCGGACGCGTGCCGCATGACGAAGCAGCGCCCACCCGTATCGATCGAGAACACGCTCTATCGCGTGCTTGGTGAGCTTGGCATCGACCGCGCTGCGGGGGTGACCGGCCGCGAGGCTCATTACCTGCGCGGCCTCTCCGATCACGATCGCCGCGAGCAGCTGACCGTCCGCGACATGATCGCGCTCGACGTCGCCTGCCGCGAGGCCGGTGACCCAACCTTCCCCTTCTACGAGACCGTCGGCCTCCTGCTGAAGGAAGCCAGCGCCGAGCGTCTCGCCGACGCGGCCGCGATCGGCCGACATGCTCAGGTCACCGCGCGCGAAAGCGGCGAGGCTTTGGCCGCTATCATGGCGGCCGCGATCGCCGCCGGCACCGACCCTAAGCTGATCGACAACGCGCTGCGCGAGGCCGAGGAAGCGCACGGCGCTTTCGCCGACGTGATCGCGACGCTGTGCGCGCAGAAGGCGAAGGCCGAGCCGCCGCCGTGATTTGAGCCCTCCCACCACTTCCACTCCCGCCCACTACCCGCCGACCCGCTCGCCTCGTGCTTTCGGGAACGGCATTCGCTGTCTGAGGCCTGCTGTGTCCGAAGATCAATGTCAGCTGACGATCCCGACGCCGGGCGCCTATCTGAAGGCGCGCCGACTAGTGAAAGGCCTGTGCCTCGCTGAGGTCGCCGCTCGGCTGCGCACCGATCCATCGATCGCCGAACTGGACCGCGTCGAGTGGCTTAAGCTGATCGAAAGCGATGCGATGCCGGCGTCGTTCTCGACGATTGTCGCGCTCAGCACCCTGATCGACTTCAACATGGGCGTGCTCATCGCGCTCGACATGGTCGCGCAAGGCATTCTCAGCCCCGACATGGCGCCGCAGATCTGCGTGCTGTGCGGCTCGCGACCGCACGACACAAAGCCTGAGTTTATGACGTGGACCGGGCCGCGCAGCTGCCCGGCCTGCACCACCTTCGCACCGCCAGCTGAGCCGGCCAAGCGGAACGAGGACACGGCATGAACCGCTATGCGGCTCGCTGTGTGCAGGTCGCGGCTGTCTGCCTCGGCTTGTTCGTCGCGCTTCGGCTCAGCAACCACCCCGCCGCCGCCTTCTTCGTCGCCTTGATCGGCTCCACCGCCGCGCTGTCGTCGCTGCGGCAGCTAATCCACTCTCGGGAGAACCGCCCGTGACAACCGCCGACGCTACGCCTGCCGACGTCCACCCCATCGACTGTGACGGTGATTGCTGCCGCCCCTGGTATGAGCGCGACGAGGCCGGCCTCCAGGCGCACGACCATATCGGCTTCATGATGCTGCTCGGCTTCGGCCTCGGCATCTTCGCGATCGAGATCTGCGCGCTGCTGTTCCACACGCCGCACTTCACCGTCGTGTTGGGCGCGCTGCCATGAGGGACGGTCGTGACGGCACCCCCGAGCGCATCGGCATAGCCGACGCCGTCTTGATCACCGGCATGTCCCGCCGCACGCTTCAAGACCTGGCGCCATCGATTCCCGGCGCCTCCAAGCCGGCCGGCCGGTGGCTCTTCGTCGTGACCGAGCTGCGCGCTTGGGTCACTCGAACGACGAAAGGAACGGCCAAGTGCCGAAAAACCTCTACTTACGCGCGGGCATATATTGGGCCCGCTTCAAGGTCGGCGGCCAAGAATACCGCGAAAGCTTACGAACACGTGCTGAGCGGGTCGCGGTGAAACGTCTCGCTGCTCTACGCGAGCAGATCGAGAACCAGGCTGTCTACGGCATGGCCGGGCCCGTGGCGTGGCAGGACGCGGTCGTAAGCTGGAGCGAGAACGTCGGCCCTGGGCTGAGCGACCGCACGTTCAGCCGCTACGCCTGCAGCCTGCGACAGCTGCGCGCCCAGCTCGACCCGCTCTCCGTCCAAGAGGTCACGGCCGAGCTGCTGAAGGACATGATCAAGGCTCGCCGACGTTCGGGAGTGCAGAATGCGACCATTCGCCGCGATCTGACCGCCCTCGGCAGCGTGCTCAATCACGCAGCCGACGAAGGCTGGATCGAGGAAAGTCCAACTGCGTCGCTCAATCGTCGTCGGATCGTGCCTGAAAAAACGGCCGTGCTGATGCTGCCGCAAGAAGCATCGATCGCAATGGTCTATGCCCGCCTGCCCTCTCGCATGCGCGACCTGTGCGATTTCACGCGCGAAACGGGTCTCCGCCTCGACGAGGCATGCACCCTTTCACACGCGCACGTCGATCGCGTCGAGCGCACGATCACTGTTGTGCGCGGCAAAGGAAGCAAGACACGCGTCGTGCCGCTATCGGCCGCGGCCGAGGCGATCATCGATCGACAGCCTCGCTACATCGGCAAGCCTTGGGCGTTCTGGAAGAACAAGGGCGAGCGTCTGACAAACGTCAGCTCGCGGATCGGCGACTGCATGCGCCGGGTGGCACGAAAAGCGGCACGCGAGAGTGTGGAGTTTCACCCCTTCAGCCACCACGATTTCCGGCACCTGTTCGCAGTGGAGTCGCTGCGTAGCGGCCGTCTATCGATCTACGATCTGCAGGGCGAGTTGGGGCACGGCACGATCACGGTGACGGAACGCTACCTCGCATTTCTGACGCCTGAGCAGGTGAAGGCAGCGAAGTCGACGGTGGCACAGCGCGCGGCACAAACGCCGCGGTCTGAGACAGCTACCGCGTGAAGAATTGGCGGAATTCTCCGGCAAACGAGGCGGCGCGCGTGGCACTGCGCCGAGAATTTGTAAACCGAAGGTCGCGGGTTCGATTCCTGCAACCGGCACCAGATTCTCCCTCGTGGCTCCCGACTATTACCGATTGTTCAGCCAGCGTCGACGCTGCGGCAAGTCGGCGTGCGCTAGCTCCGTCTCGAATGCGGGAGGATGGCGCGATGACGATGGTTCGACGGTTTGCGATGTTGGCGGCGGGTTTGGCGGTGCTGGCGATCGGCGGGGCGGCGGCAGCAGCTGAGCCCGCGCCGACCGCCTCGATCTACGGCACCTGGATTAATCCGTACCATAGCGTCGCTGTGCGGACGGTGCCGTGCGCCGATCGGCTATGCGGTCGTGTTGTATGGGCAAGTCGCGAAGCGCAGCAGGATGCGCGCGACGGCAACGTTCCCAATCTGATCGGCACCTCGCTGCTGGAAAACTACCGGCCGACAGGCGCTCGCAGTTGGGCGGGCACAGTGTTCGTGCCCGATATGGGGCGGCATTTCTACTCACTGATCGAGCAGGTCGACGACAGCAACATGCGCGTTCGCGGCTGCATCCTGCACGGCCTGCTATGCAAGTCGCAGGTGTGGCAACGCGTGTCGGAACTGCCGCGTGGATAAGCTGCTCGCTGCGGCGGCACGGTACCGCGTCGCGCTGTCGGTCGCGCTGGTGCTGCTGCTGGTAGCGCTCGGCTTTGCGGCGATGGAGGAGTTGACCCGGCACCTGAGCTACGCCGAGGTCCGCGGTGCACTGCACGCGATGACGGTGCCGCAGATCGTCGCGGCGATGACCTTCACGGCGCTCAGCTATCTGGCGCTGACGCTGTACGACGCGCTGGCACTGCGCGTGATCGGACGTCCATTACCGTGGCGCACTGCGGCGCTCGCTTCGTTCACCAGCTACACGCTTAGCCACAATTTGGGATTGTCGCTGGTGACCGGGGGGTCGGCGCGATATCGCATCTACACGGCCGCCGGGCTCGACGGACCGGATATTGCGCGCGTGATCGGTGTCGCGAGCGCGACGTTCTGGAGCGGAATCATCACCGTCGCCGGCGCAGCGCTGCTCGCCCGCCCCGACGCAATCGTGCTCGCTGGCGTGACGCTCTCACCCGCGCTGTCGCACGTCATCGGTGCCGCCATTCTGGCGATAGCCGGTGCGCTGGTGCTGCTGTGCGCACGCAGCAACGGACCACTCCGCTGGCATCGCTTCAGCCTGCCGCTGCCGAGCGGCGGACAGGCACTGGCACAGATCGGCGTGGCGCTGATCGACGTTACCGCCGCCGCCGCCGCGCTGTTCGTGCTGATGCCGGGCGCGTCGCTCCACCTGTTGCCGAGCTTCGTGCTCGCCTACGCGCTGGGCATCGTCGCGGCGGTGATCACCCACGTGCCGGGCGGCATCGGCGTGTTCGAGGCGGTCGTGCTGGCGGTGTTGCCGGGCGATCGGGTGACCGCCTTCGCCGCGCTGGTCGCCTATCGGCTGATCTACTACCTGCTTCCGCTCGCCGTGTCGGTCGTCATGCTCGCCACGCGCGAAGTCGCGCGGCGACGCACGTTGTCCATGCGATTGCTGCGCGAAGGGCGCGCTGCTGCCACGGGCATAGCGCCGCTGGTGCTCTCCGCCGCGACCTTCGTCGGCGGCGCGATGCTCTTGCTGTCAGGATCGCTGCCGTCGCTCAAGGGGCGCATGGGCATGCTCTCGCATATCGCGCCCCTCCCCTTCATCGAGGCGAGCCACATTGCCGCCAGCCTGGTCGGCACCGGGCTGCTGCTGCTCGCCCCCGGTCTCTACCGGCGGCTTGACGGCGCGTTCGTGGCAACCCGCGCATTGCTGATCGCGGGCGCGATCTTCTCGCTCGTGAAAGGCATCGACTATGAGGAGGCGACCGCGTGTCTGATGCTGGCAGCGCTGCTCCACTGGACCCGCGCCGCTTTCTATCGTCGGACCGCACTGACGCAGATGCCGCTTTCGGGCGCATGGCTGGGCGCAGTCGCAGTTGTGGTGGCGAGCGCGACCTGGGCGGGGTTTTTCGCTTATCGTCAGATCCCGTACCAGGACGATCTGTGGTGGCGCTTTGCCCTGCGCGGCGACGCCCCGCGTTTCTTACGCGCCACATTGGGTGTGGCGGTATTGCTGGCCGGAGTAGCGATATGGCGGTGGATGGGACCGGCGCCGAGCGCGCCCGATATCGCGTGCGATCCGGGCAAGGTCTCGGACATTCTGGCACGCGGCAAGCGTACCGACGCGCTGCTGGCGCTCACCGGCGACAAGAACTTCCTCCTGTCGGAGAGCGGCACCGCGATGCTGATGTATCGTCGACGCGGCGCGAGCTGGATCGTTATGGGCGATCCGGTCGGCGAGCAGAGCGAATGGCCTGATCTGCTGTGGCGCATCCGCGATCTGGCTGATGCGGCACAGGGCCGATTGTTGCTCTATCAGATCACGCCGCCGGTGCTCGACCTCGCGATCGGCATGGGGTTGCACGTCATCAAATACGGCGAGGAGGCGGTGGTCGATCTGCGCGAGCTGACGTTCGAGACGCCGCGCATGCGCTCGGTGCGCAAGGCCGAGCGCGCTGCCGCCCGTCGCGGCCTTACCTTCCGCATCGTGCCGGCGAGCGACGTACCCGCGATCATCGATGATCTGCGCGTCGTCTCGGACGAGTGGGCCGCCGCGAAGGGCCATGCCGAGAAAGGATTCAGCCTCGGCAGGTTCGACGCCGATTACCTGTCGAACTTCGATGTCGCGCTGGCGATGATTGACGACCGCATCGTCGCCTTCGCCAATCTGTGGCTGACGACCAATCGGGCTGAGGCATCGGTCGACCTGATGCGACATCGTGATGACGCACCGTCGGGGACGATGGACTTCCTGTTCGTGCACGTGATGCAATGGGCGCGCCAGCAGGGTTACGAGCGCTTCTCACTCGGCATCGCGCCTCTGTCGGGGATCGCCGGCCGGCGGCTGGCACCCGCTTGGGCACGCGCGGCCGCGCTGGTGTTCCAGCATGGCGAGCGCTTCTACGGCTTCCGCGGCCTGCGCACCTACAAGGAGAAGTTCGCGCCCGATTGGGAGTCACGCTACATCGCAGGGCCGCGTGGCCTTGGGCTTGTCCAGTCGCTTCGCGACCTGTCGCGCCTGATCGGGCAGCCTTCGCCGAAGCCGGTAATCGCATCTGCCGCGAAACGGCGCGAGTCTGAGCCGCCGTGCGGTCAAAGCAGCGCGGTGCATTCGCGAGCAGTCATGCTCGCGGTTTAGCGCTGCGCCTCCTCTCCCCGGTCAGCCGCGTGCAACTCACCCGGGCAACGCTCGTTTCGCCCGTGTGATGAAGGTCAAGGTCGCGAGCTACAACATGCGCAAGGGGATCGGCACCGATCGCCGGCGCGACCCGCAACGCATCCTCGACGTGCTCACCGAGATCGATGCCGACATCATCGCGTTGCAGGAGGCCGACCGGCGCTTCGGCACGCGCGCCGCCGTCATCACGCCGCATCTGCTGGAGGAACACGGCGGATGGAAGGCGGTCGGGTTCGGCGTTCGCGCGCCCAGCAGCGGCTGGCACGGCAATGCCCTGCTGGTGCGTCGTTCGGCCGTGGTCGCTGACTGCGAGGTGCTTCACCTGCCAGCACTCGAGCCGCGCGGCGCGGTGATGGCGGATGTCACAATTGGCGGCGAGACGATGCGGATCATCGGCATGCACCTCGACCTCTCGGGCCTGTGGCGCCGACGTCAGGCGCAGGCGGTGATGACCCACGTCACTGCCTGTGCGCGTCAGCATCCAACGGTCATGATGGGCGACCTGAATGAGTGGAGCCGCATGTCGGGATGCCTGCGTGACTTCGCCCGGCATTTCGCCTTTGCGGAAACGGGACCAAGCTTTCACGCACGCCGTCCGATCGCACGGCTCGACCGGATCATGGCCTCGCCCGAATGGCAGATCGCCGCATGCGGAGTCCACGCCAGCCCCGCTGCCCGCAAAGCATCCGACCACCTGCCAATCTGGGCCGAGCTGACGCTGGCATGAGCGGCGACGCGAGCGCGCCCAAGGAGAAGGAGCTGCGGCTGGCACTCGTCTGTTACGGCGGCATCAGCCTCGCGGTCTACATGCACGGCATCACCAAGGAGGTGTGGCATCTGGCACGTGCGAGCCGCGCCGTTCACGACGACACGACTGACCTGACCGGCTCCGCACGCGTCTACGCCGACCTATTGAATGAGATCCGCGAGACGGCGGACATCCGGGTACGTGTGCTGCCCGATATCGTCGCGGGTGCGAGCGCGGGCGGAATCAACGGCATCTTTCTGGCGCAGGCGATCGCGTCGGGCCAGTCGCTCGACCCGCTGACCGACCTGTGGCTCGACGGTGCCGATGTTGAACGCCTGATCGACGCCGATGCAGCGCCCGCCTCGCGCTTCGCCAAGGTGTGGGCGCTGCCGCTTGCCTGGATGGCGGCGGGCCGCAGCGCCGACCAGCTCGACGATGCCGACGAACGCACGCGCGAGGAAGTGCGCGCCAAGCTGTCGCACTTCGTCCGCTCACGCTGGTTCGAGCCGCCCTTCTCGGGCAGCGGGTTCACCAACATGCTGCTCGACGCCTTCGCGGCGATGGCGGCGACGGCGCGCGGCCCGCGCCTGCTGCCGCCCGGTCAGCCGCTCGATCTGTTCGTGACCGTGACCGACTTCACCGGCCACCCGGAGCGGCTGGAGCTGCATTCACCGCCCGAGGTGATCGAGACCGAGCACCGATTGGTGTTCCCGTTCAGCGACGGCGGCCGGGCTTGCGACACGCTTGCCGACCCGGCCGAACTGACCTTCGCCGCGCGCGCGACCTCGAGTTTTCCCGGCGCCTTTCCCCCGCTCACGGTCACGGAGCTGGACACGGCGCTGAAGGAACGCGGCGCACGCTGGCCCGGCCGAAGCGTGTTCCTGCGCCGCATCCTGCCGCGGCAATTTGCGGCCAACACCATCACCAAGACTGCGCTGATCGACGGATCGGTACTCGCCAACGCGCCGTTCCGCCCCGCAATCGATGCGCTGCGCAATCGGCCCGCACGCCGCGAGATCGATCGCCGCTTCGTATATATCGATCCATCGCCGGGCACCAAGTTCCGGCTATCCGGCGCGGTCGACGGCGTGCCGGGCTTCTTTCAAACCATCCTAGGCGCAGTCAGCGAGTTGCCGCGACAGCAGCCGATTCGCGACAATCTGGAGGCGCTGGCGGAACGCACGCGTCGCATCGAGCGAATGCGCGCGGTGCTGGAGGCGATCAGGCCCGACATCGATCGCGAGATCGAGCAATTGTTCGGCCGAACCTTCTTTCTCGATCGCCCAACGCCCGCGCGGCTGGTCGCGTGGCGTCGCCGGGCGCAGGAGTCGGCTGCCGAGCGTGCCGGTTTCTCCTATGCCGGCTACGGCCACCTCAAAACGTCCAACGTCATCGAATTCATAGCGACATTGCTCCACGCGGTCGGCGGCGCAACGGGAACGCAGCGGTGGAGCAACACGCGCGCGCGCATCGATCAGGCGCTTGGCAGACGCGGCGTGACCGAGCGTGCGGTGTTCACCGGTGCGGGCAGCGAGCCGGCGGTCGCCTTCCTGCGCACCTTCGACCTCGACTTCCGCGTGCGCCGCCTGCGTTTGCTCGCGCGGCGTATCAGCGAGGCGGAAGCGACGGCGGGTGCGGCGACGCTCGAACCGCTCAGGAACGAGGTGTACGCCTCGCTTGGTGCCTATCTCGACGCGCGTCGTCCGGGGCGGCACCGATCGTTGCGGGCAATGGTGCGTGGTCTGCGTGACGATGCCGAACCGCTGCTCGACGCACTCGGCACCTCGCTCGACCTGACGAAGCTCGATGCGGAGACCGACGCGCGGATCGCCGCCGCGCTCGCGGCGCTGCCGCGCGAGATGCGGCGCGCCATGCTGCTCAACTATCTCGGCTTCCCCTACGTCGATGTGGCGACACTGCCGCTGCTGCAGGGAGAGGGCACGGACGAGTACGACCCGATCCGTGTCGACCGCATCTCACCCGACGATGCGCGAACGATTCGAAGCGGCGGCGCCGAGGCGACGTTGAAGGGCATACAGTTCAACAGCTTCGGTGCGTTCTTCAGCCGGGCCTACCGCGAGAACGATTATCTCTGGGGGCGCCTGCATGGCGCCGAGCGGATGATTGATATCACCGTTTCTACCCTGCCCGGTCCGGGCCGTTTGCGCGCGGGACGCATCGCCGCGATCAAGCGGGCCGCGTTCCTCGCTATCCTCGACGAAGAAGAGAAACGCCTCACCGCCGTCCGGTCGCTGTTCACCGCCTTGCGCCGCGAGATCGGCTGAAGGCTGGCCAAAATGCGCCGCGGACGATAGCGTCGGCCGCGATGCAGTTTCTAAAAATCCTGTTCTGGTGCCTGCTGGCGTTCATCGCCGCGGTGTTCACCTTCGGTAACTGGACCACCGTCTCGATCCAGCTGTTCGGCGACCTGGTGATGGAGATCAATCTGCCATTGCTGTTGCTGCTGACCTTTCTGCTCGGCTTCCTACCGACGCTGATCTACCAGCACGTCATCCGCTGGCGGTTGCGGCAGCGATTGTCGGCAGCCGAACGCGCACTGGTCAGTACCCGCGCGATCAGCGAGGCCGCGTTGCCCGAACAAGCACCGCCGTCGCCTGCTCCGGCTCCACCGCCCACGAGCACGGAGGCACTCTGATGTCCAACCGCATTTTCGTCGCGCTCGACACCCCCGATCTCGCCCGTGCGCGCGCGCTGGCGCAGAAGGTGCGGCATCACGTCGGCGGCGTGAAGCTGGGACTCGAATTCTTCTGTGCCAACGGTCCGGCGGGCGTGCGCGCGATGGAGGAAGTGGGCCTACCCGTCTTCCTCGACCTGAAACTGCACGACATCCCCAACACGGTTGCCAAGGCAGTGCAGTCGCTCGCCGTGCTCAAACCCGCTGTCCTGACCGTTCACGCGAGCGGCGGTCGCGCCATGCTGGAGGATGCGAAGGCCGCGGCACATCCCGACACGCGCGTGGTTGCGGTGACGATGCTGACCAGCCTCGACGACGTCGATCTCGCCGCGACCGGCGTGAGCGGCAGTGCGCACGATCACGTCCTGCGGCTCGCCGATCTGGCTCGCGAAGCAGGGCTAGACGGGATCGTCTGCTCGGGCGCGGAGGTCAAGGAAGCGCACCGTGCATGGCCGAAGGGCTATTTTGTCGTGCCGGGCGTCCGTGCCGCAGATGGTGCGGCGGGCGATCAGAAGCGCGTCGTCACGCCGCGCCGCGCGCTCGACGACGGCGCATCGATGCTGGTGATCGGGCGTCCGATCACGCAGGCGAGCGACCCAGACGAGGCCGCACGCGCGATCGCTGCGACGCTATGATCGACGCACAACCGCCCCGCGTGATGCAGGATGACGCCCACGCGCTCGTAGACGCGGTTCGCGAAGCCGCACGGCGTCACAACCTGACGTGGAACGTGCTCGTGCCCGACCGCTTCACCGTCAACCATGATGCCGAGGCGCTCGAGGAGATCGCCTACGCCGAGATGGCGACGGCGAAACGGGCGCTGCGCGATCATATCTGCGCGGTTTACGGGATCTCGGTCGACGAACTCGCCAGCCTGGCGATGCCGTAATCCTTCGCGCAAACTTGGTCATTGGCGGCGCTCGTTGCTAAGGAGCGGGCCATGCATGTGACGGCGAAGATTTGTGGCCTCTCGACGCCCGCAACCCTTGATGCAGCGATCGCGGGCGGGGCGAGCCACGTCGGCTTCGTCTTCTTCGCGCCTTCGCCGCGCGACGTGTCGTTCGATCAAGCAATGATGCTCGCCGAGCGCGTGCCCGACCACGTCGGCGCGGTCGGCGTGTTCGTCGATCCCGATGACGAGACGGTTGCGCGCGCCGTACAGGCGGGGCGGCTGCGCGCGATCCAGCTTCACCGGACCGCGCCGGGAAGGGTTGCGCATCTGCGAGCGCTAACCCGCGTGGAGACCTGGGCGGCGATCGCGGTCAAGACCCGGGCCGACCTCGACCTTGCACGCGATTACACCGGCGCCGCCGACCGGCTGCTGTTCGACGCGAAGACGCCCACGGGTGCGGCACTGCCCGGCGGGATGGGTGTGCGGTTCGACTGGTCGCTGCTTGACGGCTTCCGTTCGCCGCTGCCCTGGGCGCTGTCGGGCGGGTTGGACGCTGCCAACTTGGCCGAGGCGGTCGCGCGCACCGGCGCCACCTTGGTCGACACATCGTCGGGAGTCGAGGATGCGCCGGGCGTCAAGAGCGTGGACAAGATCGCCGCCTTCCTTCAAGCGGTGCGCCGCCTATGACACTCACCTCCGCTCCTGCCGCCACGCCCAACAGTTTCCGCCAGCAGCCCGATGCGCGCGGTCACTTCGGCGATTATGGCGGCCGCTACGTCGCCGAAACCCTGATGCCGCTGATCCTCGACCTCGAGCGCGCGTATCGCGCGGCGAAGGAGGATCCGGCATTTCAAGCGCAGTTCGACGATCTGCTCGAACATTATGTCGGGCGCCCCAGCCCGCTCTACTATGCCGAACGGCTGACCGAGGCGCTGCGCGAGAGCGCGCCCGAGGACATGGGGCCGGAAATCTGGTTCAAGCGCGACGAGCTGAACCACACCGGCGCGCACAAGATCAACAATTGTATCGGCCAGATCCTGCTGGCGATGCGGATGGGCAAGACGCGCATCATCGCGGAAACTGGTGCGGGCCAGCACGGCGTCGCGACCGCCACCGTCTGCGCGCGCTTCGGCCTGCCATGCGTCATCTACATGGGCGCAAAGGACGTCGAGCGGCAGGCGCCCAACGTGTTTCGCATGAAGCTGCTGGGTGCCGAGGTCCGGGCGGTGGAAAGCGGCGCGCGCACGCTCAAGGACGCGATGAACGAGGCGCTGCGCGACTGGGTCGCGAACGTCCACGACACCTTCTACATCATCGGCACCGCCGCGGGTCCTCACCCCTATCCTGAGCTCGTTCGCGACTTTCAGAGCGTGATCGGGCGCGAGGCACGTGCGCAGATGCTGTCGCGCACCAACCGCCTGCCCGACCTGCTGGTCGCCGCGATCGGCGGCGGGTCGAACGCGATAGGGCTGTTCCACCCATTCCTTGATGATGCCGATGTACAGATGCTGGGCGTCGAGGCAGCGGGCGAAGGGCTGGAGGCGAAGCATGCCGCGAGCCTCGCTGGCGGCTTCCCCGGCGTGCTGCACGGGAACAAGACTTATCTGTTGCAGGACGACGACGGACAGATCGCCGAGGCGCACTCGATCTCGGCGGGCCTCGATTATCCCGGGATCGGTCCCGAACACGCCTGGCTGAAGGATATCGGACGCGTCACCTACACCAGCGTGACCGACACCGAGGCACTCGACGCGTTCCAGCTGCTGTGTCGCAGCGAGGGCATCATCCCCGCGCTCGAACCGTCGCATGCGATCGCGGCGGTGGTCGCGCAATCGAAGCAGATGCGGCGCGATCAGGTGATCCTCGCCAACCTGTGCGGCCGCGGTGACAAGGACATCTTCACGGTGGCCGAGGCCCTCCGGGTGGCGATTTGATGTCGCGCCTATCCGACGCTTTCCCGGCCAATCGGCCTGCGCTGGTCACCTTCGTCACCGCCGGCGACCCGGATGTAGCATCCACCCCGGCGATCCTCGACGCGCTGGTTGCGGGCGGCGCGGACGTGATCGAGCTGGGCATGCCGTTCACCGATCCGATGGCAGACGGTCCGGTGATCCAGGCGGCGAACATCCGCAGCCTTGCGGGTGGCACCACCACCGCCGACATCCTGAACATCGCGCGCGATTTCCGCGGCCGGCACCCGGCCGTCCCGCTCGTGCTGATGGGCTACGCCAACCCTATGCTGCGACGCGGAGCTAAGTGGTTTGCAGCGTCCGCGCGCGACGCGGGCGTCGATGGCGTCATCTGCGTTGACGTGCCGCCGGAAGAGGACGATGCACTCGGCCCGGCGCTGCGTGCCGTTGGACTGGACCTGATCCGTCTTGCGACGCCGACGACGGACGCCGCGCGCCTGCCCGACGTCGTGAACGGTGCGTCGGGGTTCCTGTACTACGTCTCCGTCGCCGGCATCACCGGCTTGCAGCAAGCACAGCAAGGCTCGATCGAGCAGGCCGTTGCACGATTGAAGCAGGCTACCGACGTGCCCGTGGCGGTCGGGTTCGGCGTGCGCACACCCGAACAGGCGCGGGAGATCGGTGCGGTCGCTGACGGTGTCGTCGTAGGCTCCGCGATCGTCGAGATCGTCGCGAAGCACGGCTCGCAAGCGCCCGACCATGTCACCACCTATGTTCGCAGCCTGACGGAGGCCCTCGCCCAGGCTCGCAAGGAAGCAGTACGATGAGTTGGTTAAGCAACGTTCGCAATGCCCTATCGTCGATCGTTCCGGCGGGGAAGCAACAGACGCCCGAGAACCTGTGGCACAAGTGCAAGGGTTGCGGGACGATGGTCTTCACCAAGGAACTGGAGGAGAACCTCCATGTCTGTCCGACGTGCGACCATCACGACCGGATCGGGCCGGCCGAGCGGTTCGCCTATCTGTTCGACGAGGGTAGCGCACAGCCGCTCGCCCCACCGAAGGCACCTGAGGACCCGCTGAAGTTCCGCGATTCGAAGCGCTACGTCGACCGGCTGAAGGCGGCGCGGACCGACACGGGCGAGCAGGACGCGTTCGTCAATGCGCGCGGATCGATCCACGGGCGCAAGGTCGTGATCGGGGTGCAGGACTTCGCCTTCATGGGCGGATCGATGGGCCAGGCCGTCGGCGAGGCGTTTATTCAGGGTGTCGAGGCGGCCATCGCGGACCATGCACCCTATGTCGTCTTCACGGCGTCAGGCGGCGCGCGGATGCAGGAGGGCATATTGAGCCTGATGCAGATGCCGCGCAGCACCGTTGCGATCCAGATGCTGCACGATGCGGGTCTGCCATATATCGTCGTGCTGACCGATCCGACTTCGGGCGGCGTCATGGCGGCCTATGCGATGCTGGGTGATATCCACATCGCCGAGCCGAAGGCGACTCTCGCCTTCACCGGACGCCGCGTGATCGAGAACACGATCCGCGAAAAGCTGCCCGACGATTTCCAGACCAGCGAATATTATCTCGAGCACGGGATGATCGACATGGTCGTCCACCGCAAGGACCTGCGCGATCGGCTCGCCAGCGTGATCGGCTATCTGTGCGCGGAACGCAGCGCGGCGGCCTGACGCGGACGATCGCTCATCCCGTCGTGAGTTACCGGGGATAGACCATGCCCGATCATGCGCGTTCCAGCGACGCGGCCGTGCAGGCGCAGCTTGACCGATTATGGACGCTGTCCCCCGGCGCGGACGTGTTGGGGCTGGAGCGAATCACGCGGCTGCTCGCGCGGCTGGGTGATCCTCAACTGCGACTGCCGCCCGTCTTCCACGTCGCGGGCACGAACGGCAAGGGATCGACCTGTGCGTTCCTGCGCGCTGCGCTGGAGGCGGCGGGTTACCGTGTTCACAGCTATACCAGTCCGCATCTGGTCCGCTTCAACGAGCGTATTCGCCTGTCGGGTAGGCTGATCGACGACGCCGCGCTGGCCGCTCTGCTGGCAGAGGTGCTCGACGTCGCGGACGGCATCGGTGCCAGCTTCTTCGAGGTGACTACGGCCGCTGCGTTCCTGGCTTTCTCGCGCACGCCGGCGGACGCGTGCGTGATCGAGGTGGGTTTGGGCGGACGGCTCGATGCGACCAACGTACTTGCGGCGCCGGCCGTGTGCGGCATCGCTGC
>NZ_CAJYVU010000050.1 GCF_913778135.1 uncultured Sphingomonas sp.
TCGTGCGCGCGTTCCTCCGCCAGAAAGCTCGCCGCCTGCTGCCCCGCCGCGCCGAGCAGGTCGAAATCCTCCCAGTCGAGCGCGCGGGGGACCAGCGGATGCGCGAGGACGACCGCACCGATCAGCATGGTCCCGCGCAGCAGCGGCACCACCGCCCAGGCATCGTCGCGCGCGATCAGCCACGGCGGCATGGCCGCGGTCTCATCCGCCGGCGCATCTCCTCGCCGGCAGCGATCGAGGTCGATGATCCGCGCGGTTTGCGCCAGATACGCGATCAACGCTTCTGCCCGGACGGATGGCGCCTCTTCCCAGCGCCAGGCCGAACCCGTCATCAGCTCGTCACCTTCGACGTAGAGCAGCAGGCCTGCGGGCGACCCGGTCAGATCCGCGATCGCCTGCACGACCCGGTCCGGCAAGGACGGCACGTCGGCGCCAGACACACCCAGGGTCTCGGTAAAGCGCATCCACTCCGCACGGTAATCGTAGCGATGACTGAATAGGTGCTTGGCGATCATCACCTTTGACCAGGCGCGCAGCCACGGCGTCGCGACAAAGGTGAACAATGCAGTACCCGTGCCGATGACGAACGCGACCTGGAACACCCGCGCATGCGTCCCCGCAATCTCGCCCAGCAGGCCGGTTACCGCAATTGCGACGGCAACGTAGGTCATTCCGCCTATGACCACAATCATCTGCGCCGCCGCCGCTCTCGACACGCTGAGCGTACGATCGGTGGGGCGCTGGACCGCGACAATCGCCGTCGTTGCCACCAGCACATTTGCCACGCCGCGCAAGGTCGTCAGCCCGTCGGCCCATGTACCCGCAGAATAAGCGACTGCGAGCACGAACAGATCGCTCACCCACATAACCGCCATCGCCGCGGTCAACACCGCCGTTGCCTCGCTCCAGCGGCCTGCACGTGCGATCACGTGCTGGTGCAGCAACACGAGCGCTCCGATGGTGGCGAGCAGACGCAGGATCAGCCACAGCCGCTCGACTTCAGCTTGCGCGTCACCGCGCATCTGCACCGCGAACGCCACGACCAGCGCTGCTGCCAGCAGTAGGCAGAGCGCAACCGACATGTAGACGCCGACACGCCAGCGCGACTCGCCCGCGACGTTCGCGGACAGCGCGAAAAGCACCGCCAGCCAGCCCGCATTGCGCACGATCACCAGCACTCGCGCGACCAGGTCACCGTCACCAATCCCTGCAACGCTCAACGACCAAAGCGCGCTCGATCCAAGCGCGAACAGCAGCAGCCACCGCGGGATCGCGCGTAGCGGCGATCGCGCCTCGGCTAGCGCAGCGCCGACGAACAACAGCGCCGCCAGGCCGTGCAGCCAGATGATAAACGCCGCGACCGTCACCTCAGCGTGCGCCCTCAGGCCACAGCACGACGCGCAATGTCTGCAACAGGATCAACAGATCGAGGAACGGCGTGTAGTTCTTCGCGTAATAAAGGTCGTATTCGAGCTTGTGCCGCGCGTCCTCAGTTGACGCACCATAGGGATAATTGATCTGTGCCCAGCCGGTGATACCCGGCTTCACCATGTGCCGCTCGGCATAGAATGGCAGTTCGCGTTCCAAATCGGCAACGAAATGCGGGCGTTCGGGGCGTGGGCCGACGAAGCTCATTTCGCCCTTCAGCACGCTCCAGCATTGCGGCAGTTCATCGATGCGCACTTTCCGGATCAGCTTGCCGATGCGCGTTATTCGCGGATCGTCCTCCGCCGCCCATACCGCCGTGCCGGCCACCTCGGCGTCCTGCCGCATCGAACGCAGCTTCAGGATATCGAAGGGCTGGTTATAGAGCCCTACCCGACGTTGGCGGTAAAAGGCCGGACCGCGGCTCTCCAGCTTGATCGCCACCGCAGTGACGAGAACCACCGGCAGCGCGAGGACCAGCAGCAGCAGGCTGACCGCGACGTCGAATGCGCGCTTGAACATGCTCGACAGCATCCGTCCCGAAGAAAACCCGTCGGAGAAGATCAGCCACGATGGATTGACGCTGTCGAGATCGATGCGTCCGGTCTCGCGCTCAAGGAAGGTCGAGTAATCGATCACGCCGACGCCCGTCGTCTTGACGCGCAACAGGTCGCGCAGCGGCAGCGAGTTGCGCCGCTCCTCGATTGCCAGCACAACTTCGGTCGCGTCCAGGGCGAGCACGTAGTCGGCCAAATTGTCGATCGCGTCACGACCTATGGCGGTGTCGATGACCGTGCTCGGCTCACCCATCGCAACGTTGCCGACGATCTTGAAGCTGGCCCGCGGCCGCGCGGCCAATTCGGCGAGTTTCGCCGCGCGACGCCCCGCACCCAGTACAAGGATGCGCCGGCGAAGCGCATCGCCGCGAATGAAACTGCCAATCGCGAAACGCACCCCGACGAGGCCGGCGATGGCGAAGATCATGCCAAAGAACAAGTTCGATCGCCAAAAGGTGATGGCGGGCGTCAGAAAGAACAGCAGCGACAGGAAAATGATGCCGAGCGATATGGCGACCAGCAATCGGGCAGTCGCGAAGCGCCAAGACTCGAACGCGTGCACCCCGTAGGCGCCGACAGCGACCATCGCGATCTCGAGCGGCAGCGCGAACGACAGCAATTGCGGGATGCGGGTAGCGACGCCCTCGACGTCCATGCCGATCTGCCAGGCACGCACCTGCCACCCTGCCTCCGCTGCCAGCAGCAGTAGCATGAAGTCGAGCAGCCCGAGCAGCAGTACCGCATTGGGTACGTAATGTTTGAACACCCGCGTCATGGAGGCCGCACCCTCGCGTTGTAAGCCTTTCCGACAGGCCTTCGCGTAAATTGGCAAAGATTTCCTGAACGTGGAGCTTTGTAGCAGCCGGGTCGTTACGCCTGCGTTGCCGTTTTGAGCGGCAGCGGGGGGACTGAGGAGAATACATTTGTCAGCCATTGTGCCGGTGATCCTGTCCGGCGGATCGGGAACGCGTCTGTGGCCGATGTCGCGGCCGGAGCGACCCAAGCAGTTCCTGGCGCTGACCGCGGCCGAGACGATGCTGCAACTGACCGCAGCGCGTGCGCACGGCGACGCCTTTGCAGCACCCATCGTGGTCGCGAATGCGGCGCATGCCGATCAGGTCGAGACGCAACTGGCCGAGATCACCGCCTCGCCGCAGGCGATCATCCTGGAGCCCGCGGGGCGTAACACCGCGCCGGCGATCGCGCTGGCGGCGCTCGAAGCCGACGGCAAGGCACCGCTGCTGGTCATGCCGTCCGACCACGTGATCGCCGATCCGGACGCGTTTCACGCCGCGATCCATGCTGCGCTGCCGCTGGTCGAGGATGGTTGGATGATCACCTTCGGCATCACGCCAGACGCGCCGGAGACGGGCTACGGCTACATCAAGGTGGGTGACGAGGTCGCTGCCGGTGTTCACCGCGTCGCTCGGTTTGTTGAAAAGCCACAGCGTGATGTGGCGGAGGCGATGATCGCGAGCGGCGATCATGCCTGGAACGGTGGCATCTTCCTGTTCTGCGCCGACGCGTACCTAAAGGCACTGGAGCAGTTCCGACCCGACATCCTCGCGGCCGCGAAGGCGTCGCTGGAGGGGGCGCAACGCGATGGCGTGCGGGTGCACCCCGATAAGACTGCATTCGAGGCCTCGCCATCGGACTCGATCGACTATGCGGTCATGGAGAAGGCCGAGCGCGTGGCAGTGGTGCCGGTTACGATGGGGTGGAGCGATGTCGGCAGCTGGGACGCACTCCATCAGATCGCCGACAACGATGCACACGGGAATGTCGTGAACGGCGACGCGATCGTGCTCGACAGCCGCAACTGCCTGGTACGCAGCGATGGCGCGCGGATCGCGATGGTGGGGGTCGAGGACCTGATCGTGGTTGCGAGCGGCAACGACATCCTGATCCTGCCACGTGGCCGCAGCCAGGACGTCAAACTGCTGCAGGAAGAGATGAAGCGAAAATGAACGACTTAGGCGTGGCTGCCGCTCAATGCATCAGCCACGCCCAGCATGCCGCCAATCCTGCAGCGCCGAGCAGGAACTGCGGGCCGCGTAACGTGGCAAAATATGCAGGCGCGTTGCCGCGGCGGCCTGCACGTCGGTCAAGCAGCGCGACAAAGGCGTAACCCGCTGCCAGCAGCGCAAGTGCGATCGAGGCGTAGGGCACGATCAGCGATAGGCCGGCGATCGAAAAATAGGACAGCGCGACCGCGATCTCGGTCGGTTTGGAGGCATTTGGATTGCCGAAGCCGTAGCCGCGCCGCACGCCGGCGACGAACGCGAGGATCAACGCACCCCAGATGATCGCGCAGTTGAGCGCGATGACTTTCCATTCGGCCGGCAACGTCCAGGCGCCAATGCCCGCAGCGACCAACGGAAGCATGGGACCGAAGCCGAGGATCTTGCCGTCGAGGGGTATACGATTGCTCATGCCCGCCCGAACGCACAACCAGCCGATCAGTCGCGCGCGAAAATCTCATCGTGCGGGATCGACAGCTTGAGCGCGGGTAGATCGATGTCGTGCGGCTGCGCGAACAAATCGTCGCGCCACGACGTGGGACCGAGCCGCTGGATCACCCGGCTGAGTTCGCGCTCGGGATCAACGAAAACGATCGTGTCGACCGAAGCGATCGAGCGATATTGCTCCAGCTTGTCGACGCGGTCGATGTTTGACGTCGATGGCGACAGCACTTCGAACAGGACCACCGGGTCGGAGTAGATGCGCTCGGCCTGCTCGCGCTCATGGCTGCCGGGGTTACCGCAGTAGACGCTGACATCCGGGTAGCGACAGTTTACGTCATCGACCCGAAGCCCCATGTCGGCGTTGTAGGCACGACAGCCGGTGCCGCGCAGCTTGCGGTGCAAGAAAGCCAGAATGTTCACTGCCACGCGCGAGTGTGCGGGCGTGCCGCCGGTCATCATCTGGATGACGCCATCGATCAGCTCGTACTTGCGATCGGTGCCGAAATCGATGTCGAGGAACTGCTCGACCGTGATCGGCTGGTAGGCAGCATTGCTCCGCATGACAGTCAAGATAACGCGGATGATCCAACAAAAGAAGGGCCGGGCGGATCGCTCCGCTCGGCCCTCTTTCGGTGGGATGGCAGCGGCGAAGCCGCTGCTGGGCGTCGAACGGGTCCGGCTTTCGCCGACCCGCCGGCCGTTCTGATTTCTGTCCGGGGCAGGCTTCCCTGCCCCGGTCGAAAGTCAGAAGTCCATGCCGCCCATACCGCCCATGCCACCGCCCGGCATCGCCGGCGCTGCCTTGTCCTCGGGCACCTCGGAGACGGTCGCCTCGGTGGTGATGAGGAGGCCCGCGACCGATGCTGCATTCTGCAGCGCGGTGCGCACAACCTTGGTCGGATCGATCACGCCGGCCTGAACCAGGTTCTCGTAGGTGTCGGTCGCGGCATTGAAGCCGAGCGAGGTGTCGTTGCCCTCGAGCAGCTTGCCCGAAACCACCGCACCGTCGTGACCGGCGTTCTGCGCGATCTGGCGCACCAGCGCGGTCAGCGAGCGGCGGACGATGTCGATGCCGCGCGTCTGGTCCTCGTTCGTGCCGGTCAGCCCCTCAAGCGCCTTCGACGCGTAGAGCAGCGCCGTGCCGCCACCGGGAACGATGCCCTCTTCCACCGCGGCGCGGGTCGCGTGCAGCGCGTCGTCGACGCGGTCCTTGCGCTCCTTCACCTCGACCTCGGTCGCACCACCGACCTTGATCACCGCCACGCCGCCGGCGAGCTTCGCCAGACGCTCCTGGAGCTTCTCGCGGTCGTAGTCGCTGGTGGTGTTCTCGATCTGCTGGCGGATCGCCTCGGTGCGGCCCTTGATCGCGTCGGCTTCACCCGCACCGTCGACGATGGTGGTGTTGTCCTTGTCAATCGACACGCGCTTGGCGGTGCCGAGCATGCCGAGCGTGACGCTCTCGAGCTTGATGCCGAGATCCTCGGAGATCACCTCGCCCTTGGTCAGGATTGCGATGTCCTCGAGCATCGCCTTGCGACGATCGCCGAAGCCCGGTGCCTTGACCGCTGCGACCTTCAGGCCGCCACGCAGCTTGTTGACGACCAGCGTGGCAAGCGCCTCGCCCTCGATGTCCTCGGCGATGATCAGAAGCGGACGACCCGACTGCACGACCGCTTCCAGGATCGGGAGCATCGCCTGCAGGTTCGACAGCTTCTTCTCGTGGATCAGGATATACGGATCGGTCAGCTCGACCGTCATCTTGTCCGGGTTAGTGATGAAGTACGGCGACAGATAGCCGCGGTCGAACTGCATGCCCTCGACGACGTCGAGCTCGAAGTCGAGACCCTTGGCCTCTTCAACGGTGATAACGCCTTCCTTGCCGACCTTCTCCATCGCCTCAGCGATCTTCTCGCCGACTTCGCGGTCGCCGTTGGCCGAGATGATGCCGACCTGCGCGACTTCCTGCGAACCGGAGACGGGCTTCGAGCGCGACTTCACGTCCTCGATCACCTTGGTGACGGCGATGTCGATGCCGCGCTTCAGGTCCATCGGGTTCATGCCGGCCGCAACCGACTTCATGCCCTCGCGCACGATCGCCTGGGCGAGCACGGTCGCAGTGGTGGTGCCGTCACCGGCGGTGTCGTTGGTCTTCGAGGCCACTTCGCGCACCATCTGCGCGCCCATGTTCTCGAACTTGTCCTTGAGCTCGATCTCCTTGGCGACCGTCACACCGTCCTTGGTGATGCGGGGCGCACCGAAGCTCTTGTCGATGACGACGTTGCGGCCCTTCGGCCCCAAGGTCACCTTGACCGCATCGGCGAGGATGTCGACGCCGCGCAGGATGCGCTCACGCGCGTCGCGGCCGAATTTCACGTCCTTGGCTGCCATGTTGGCTACCCTTTCAGATTACGAAGTTGAGAAAGTTGAGGTTCGAAGAACGCTCAGCCGACGATCCCGAGGATGTCCGATTCCTTCATGATCAGCAGGTCTTCGCCATTGACCTTGACCTCGGTACCCGACCACTTGCCGAACAGGATGCGGTCGCCGGCCTTGACGTCGAGCGGGGTGACCTTGCCGTCCTCGGCCTTGGTGCCGGTGCCGGCGGCGACGACTTCGCCCTCCTGCGGCTTTTCCTTGGCGGTGTCGGGGATGATGATCCCACCGGCCGTCTTCTCCTCTGCCTCGACGCGGCGGACGAGAACGCGGTCGTGCAACGGACGAAAGTTCATTGCTGAAACCCTTTTTCGATTGATGACACTTTTTTGGCACTCGGCTTGGGCGAGTGCCAGCGGAACGGCATATGTGTGGCGCCCCATGCATCGTCAATGGGGACGGATGAGCTTTTCGGAACCTTTTTTCAGGCCGAGCGTGAGCCCAGCAGGCCGAGCCGATCGCGCGCGTGCCAGCGCCACAGCAGCAGCACCGATACGGCGAGAAGCCCCGACGCCAGCCCGATCCAGATACCGGTACCCGCAAGCGATGTCCCGAAGCCGAGCGCGGCCGCGGTGCCGAAGCCGATCACCCAGTAACCGAACAGCGCGACCAGCATCGGCACGCGCGTGTCCTGCAAGCCCCGCAGCACCCCGGCCGCGACCGCCTGTGCACCATCGACGAGCTGGAATACCGCGGCGACGGCGAGATATTGCAGCGCGAGCGGCACCACCGCTGCGTTCTGCGTGGCGTCGACGTCGATGTAGGCGGAAATGAACACCCGCGGTGCCAGCCACATCGCGATCGCGCTCACCCCCATGAAGCCGATGCCGAGCGAGAGCGCGGTGCGCCCTGCCCTTGCCACCCACACCGCGTCCTGCGCACCGAACGCCAGCCCGACGCGGATCGTCGCCGCCTGCGCGACGCCGAACGGCACCTGGAACGCGACGGCTGCGATGTTGAGCGCGACCGCGTGCGCCGCGACCTCGGTCACGCCGATCAACCCCATCAGGACCGCCGCACCACCGAACAGCGCGCCCTCGAACAGCCAGGTGAGCATGATCGGCACGCCCAGCCGCACGATCTCGCGCGCGCGTGTCCACTCCGGGCGCCACCAACGCCCGAACAGGCGATAGCGCCGCAAGCGACGGTCGGTGAAGAAAATGAGCAGATATGCCGCGACCATGCCGGTCGTGCTGACCACGCTGGCGATCGCCGAGCCCTCCAGCCCCAAGCGCGGGAAGCCGGCATTGCCGAAAACGAGCAGCCAATTCACGAGGATGCTGAGCACCAGCGCGAGACCGGTCACCACGAACGCCCAACCGGGACGCCCCAGCGCCGCCGCCAGAGTCCGCAACACGCCCGCGACCACGCCGGGGATCGTCGCTAGCAAGAGGATGTCGAGGAAGCGCCCGGCGCTGACGGCGACGCGCGGGTCCTGATCGGCCAGCAGCAGCAGCCGCTCACCGTTGGCGAGGATCGCCATGATGACGAGTGATGCCGCAACGCCGACCCACAGGGCCATGCGCACGCTGCGCCGCACCTCGCGTACCGCATGCGCGCGCTGCCCCAGCTCGGCCGCGATCAGCGGTGCAGCGGCGCTGGTCAGCCCGATAACCGCGTAGAGCAGCAGATTGAACAGGAACACGCCCATCGTCGACGCGGCGAGCTCGAGCGTGCCGATGCGTCCCAGAAAGATCACGTCGACCGCGGCGACTGCCATCTGCAACAGATTGGCCGCGACGAGCGGTCCTGCGAGCCGTGAGAGCGCGAACAACTCATCCCGCCAGCCGGTCGGGCGCGGCTCGTCGAGCGGTGCGGGAGTGGTCGGGCCGACGTGCATCGCCGCAGCCGTTAGGCGGTCGGACGGCCGTTGACCATAGAAGCGTATTGCTCACGCCATACACGGCGCGCTAACACCGTGGGTAAGGGGCGAACTCGCCCACGAGGATAGCGATCATGAAGCTGGTGTGCGCATGAAGTTGGTACGGGGCGCGTGGAAACTGCTGGTCGGCATCAAGGACGCGCTGGTGCTCGTCCTGCTGCTGCTGTTCTTTGGTGCATTGTTCGCCGCGCTGAACGCGCGCAGCCGTGCGCCGGCGATCAAGGATGGCGCCTTGGTGCTCGATCTGAACGGCCCGATCGTCGAACAGCCGGAGGACGTGTCATTCACCCAGTTGCTGAGCGGGCAGCAGGTCGGCCGGCAGTATCGCCTACGTGACATCATCCGCGCGCTGGATACCGCCAAGAGCGACGACCGCGTCAAGGCGGTGGTGGTCGATCTGGAGAAGTTCGGTGGCGCCTATCCAGCGGCGCTCGGTGAGGTTGCCGACAAGCTCGCCGAGGTACGCCGCGCGGGCAAGCCCGTGCTCGCCTGGGGCATCGCCTATACCGATGGCGGCTACCGCATCGCCTCGGCAGCGAGCGAGATCTGGATGGACCCGCAGGGCGGCACGCTGTTCTCAGGGCCCGGCGGCACGCAGATGTACTATAAGGGGCTGATCGACAAACTGGGCGTCAACGCGCACGTCTACCGCGTCGGCAAGTTCAAGTCGGCGGTCGAACCCTACATCCGCGCCGACCAGAGCCCGGAGGCGCGCGCCGCGTCCGAGGCGCTGTACGGCGGCCTGTTCGAACAATGGCGCACCGCCGTGCAGCAAGCGCGACCGAAGGCGCAGATCGCGGGGCTGCTAGCCAATCCAGCACAGGTTGTACAGGCCGCGGGCGGCGACATCGCGCAGGCCAATCTGCGCGCGGGGATCGTCGATCACCTGGGCGACCGCGTCGCGTTCGGGCGCCGCGTCGCGCAAATCGCGGGTGGTGACGACAAGAAACCCGCCGGCTTCTTCAACACGATCGACTATGACGCTTATGTCGACGCCAAGCCGTTGCCGAAGACGGGCAAGATCGGCATCGTCACCGTCGCGGGCACGATCGTCGATGGCAAGGCAGGTCCGGGTACCGCGGGCGGCGACACCGTGTCCGACGCGATCTACACGGGCCTGGCGAAGAACGACCTCAAGGCGCTCGTCCTGCGCGTCGACTCGCCCGGCGGGTCGGTGCTGGCGTCGGAGAAGATCCGCCTTGCCTTGCTGGAGGCGAAGCGCCGCGGCTTGCCGATCGTGGTGTCGATGGGCGGGCTCGCCGCATCGGGCGGTTACTGGGTGTCGACACCCGGCGACGTGATCTTCGCCGAGCCGAACACCATCACCGGCTCCATCGGCATCTTCGGCGTGATCCCGACGTTCGAGAACACGCTGGCTAAGGTCGGCATCACCAGCGACGGCGTCCGCACCACGCCGCTGTCGGGCCAGCCGGACGTGTTCGCGGGCACCAACCCAGTGATCGACACGGTGATCCAGTCGACGATCGAGCACGGTTACATGCAGTTCCTGACCCGCGTCTCGCAGTCGCGTCACCTGCCGGTCGCGCGCGTCAACGAGATCGGCCAGGGTCGCGTCTGGCTGGGTGGACCGGCGCGCCAGCTCGGCCTCGTCGACCGCTTCGGTTCGCTGTCCGACGCAGTGGCGGAAGCCGCAAAGCGCGCGAAGGTGGATGCAACCGACATCGTCTACCTGGAAAAGCAGCCCGGCTTTGCCGCAACGGTCGCGAAGCAGTGGAACCGGGACGAGGACGAGGACGCCAGCGCCGGATCGGACGTGATGTCGCGGATGGCGTGGCAGCAGCGCCAGGTGGCAGCGCTGGCGATCGGCGATGCGCGCCGGCTCCTGTCGGGTTCGGCCGTCCGCGCCGAGTGCCTGGAGTGCGCCGGATCGGGGCCGATGGTCGCGCGCGCCGTCGATGTGCGCCTGCTCGACCTGCTGCTCGCCAGGCTGGGGCTGTGATCTGACCGGCTCCGCGCGCCGGACTGGCGTGCGGAGCCGGACAGGTCAGTCTGCGTTCAACAAGCCTCTGCTACGAGGCCAACGATGCCGAAAATATCCCAGCTGCTGTTCGGTGCCGCGGCGCTGGCGCTGGCAGCGATCACACCAACGTCGCCAGCGACCGCGGCGCGTGCAGATCCCGACGCCGAGCTGCAGAAGCTGCTCGACGGGCACGTCGCGGGAAAGCCGGTCGAATGCATCTCGCTCCCCAACGTGACCGGCAACACGATCGTGACCGGCCGTGCGATCGTCTACCGAGTCGGCACGCGATTATACGTCAACGCGCCGCCCGAGGGCGCCAAGCAGCTTCGTCGCGACGACATCATCGTGACGCGGACGTTCGGCACCAACCTGTGTCGCGGCGATATCATCCGACTGCTCGATCGCACGTCCACGATCCCGCACGGCTTCGTCGCGTTGGGGCAATTCGTTCCCTACACGAAGCCGAGATCGGACTGAGCGCTCAGCGTCGTCCGCGATAGGCGGGCAGCGCCAGATGCCAGCGGATCGCCGCGGCGCGCAGCCCGAAGCCCATCAGCGCGGCGACGATCGCGGCCGTGCGCGGATCGACGCTGCATTCGCGCAAACCGACGAACATGCCCGAGGCGAGCGCCGCCGCAGTCACGTACAGCTCGGGCCGCATCAGGATCGACGGCTCACCCGCCAGCACGTCGCGGATGATCCCGCCGACACAGCCCGTCACGACCCCCATAAGCGCGGCGGGCAGCGGCGGCACGCCGTAGCCGATCGCCTTCGCAGCGCCGTAGACCGCGTAGGCGGCGAGCCCGATCGCATCGAACCAGTCGAGCGCGGCGCCGCGCCACCAGCGCTCGGGCGTCAGCCATACCAGCACCGCGACCCCCAGACATACCGCCGCGACGCGAGCATCATGGACCCAGAACACCGGTGCGCCGATCAGCAGGTCGCGAACCGTTCCCCCACCCACCCCGGTAATCAGCGCAAAGAAGGCGAGCGTCACGAACGTCTGCCCCCGCTGCGCCGCCGCCAGCGCGCCAGATGCGGCGAAGACCGCCAGGCCTGCGATGTCGAACCACGGAGCGAAGACGGGCAGGAGGACCTCGGGCGGCATGGAGCCGCGCCTAGCGGATGATCGCCGCGGTGCAAGCGTCGGGCGGTGGCACGCTCCAGCCGACCGGCCGCAGCAAGCGCAAATTTACCTGTTCGCGTGGTCGCCCCTGTCACATCGCTGTGCCATAGCGCCCTTCATGACAACGCCGTCCTACCTGCCGCAGCGCCCTTCAGACGCCCGCTTTCCTAGGGGCAGCGCACGATGACCGCGATTGGGATTTTTGGCAGCAACGGTCGCATGGGTCGCGCGATCGCGACGATCGTCGGCGACGAAGGCGGCACGATCGCGGGCGGCGTCGATGCGGGCGGCGATCCCGTACCGCTGGCGCAGGCAGCCGACGTTTTAGTCGATTTCTCAACGCCTGCCGCGCTCCAGCCGCATCTCGCCGCCGCCGTCGCAGCGGGAACGCCGATCGTGATCGGCACCACCGGTCTGTCGAACGCGCATCACGCCTTGATCGACGAGGCAGCGCAGCAGATCGCGGTGCTGCAGACAGGCAACACGTCGCTCGGCGTCACCTTGCTGGGCATATTGGTGCGCGAGGCGGCGGCGCGGCTCGGCAGCGACTGGGACATCGAGATCGTCGAGATGCACCACCGCCACAAGGTCGATGCGCCATCGGGCACCGCGATTCTGCTCGGCGAGGCGGCGGCGCAGGCGCGCGGCACGTCACTCTCCGAAGTGCGCGTCGACGGCCGCGCTGGGCTGGTCGGCGCGCGGACGGAGGAGACGATCGGCTTTTCCTCGCTGCGCGGCGGCAGTGTGGTGGGCGACCATCAGGTTATCTTCGCTGGTGAGGGCGAACGGATCGAGCTGGGGCACCGCGGCGAGGACCGCACCATCTTCGCCCGCGGAGCGGTAAAGGCAGCCCTGTGGCTCGCCGGCCGAACGCCGGGACGCTATCAGATGGCAGAGGTGCTCGGGCTGTAAGCGATGAAGAAGGCGGACGTCGTCGAGTTCTACGCGCGGCTGGCGGAGGCGAACCCGCATCCCGAAACCGAGCTTGAGTTCGTCAACGCCTACACCCTGCTGGTCGCGGTGGCCCTCTCGGCGCAGTCGACTGATGCGGGCGTCAACAAGGCAACGCGCGCGCTGTTCCGCATCGCCGACACTCCGGCGAAGATGGTCGACCTCGGGCTCGAGGGTTTGAAGGAGCACATCAAGACCATCGGGCTGTACAACACCAAGGCAAAGAACGTCATCGCACTAAGCCAGATGCTCATCGACCATCACGGCGGCGAGGTGCCCGCTGACCGCGATGCGCTCGAAACGCTGCCCGGGGTCGGGCGCAAGACCGCCAATGTGGTGATGAACTCGGCGTTTGGCGCGGAAACCTTCGCGGTCGACACGCACATCTTTCGCGTCTGCAACCGCACCGGCCTCGCCCGCGGCAAGACCCCGCTCGCGGTCGAACTCAAGCTTGACAAGGCGACGCCGCAGCCGTTCCGCCTGCACGCGCACCACTGGCTGATCCTCCACGGACGTTACACCTGCAAGGCGCGAAAGCCGGAGTGCTGGCGGTGCATCGTATCGGACTTGTGCGCGTTCAAGCCGAAGACGGCGCCGCCTCTCACGAAGGCACCCGCTGCTAAGGCGGAGACCAACAAGGCGGCGATCGGAGAGTGACCATGCGCTACGCCGCCCTCGCCTGCTGCCTCGCCCTCCTCGCCGCACCCGGCGCTGTACGCGACCGCAACACCGGTCCCGTCGCGACACCTGTGGGGCCTGCCCGAAACTGCGTGCCGATCACGCAGTTGCGCGACAGCCTGGTGCGCAGCGACCGCGTCATCGATTTTCGCACGACCGGCGGCCGCGACCGTTACTACCGCGTGACCTTGCCGCAGTCGTGCCCGGGGTTGAGCTTCGAACGCCGGTTCAGCTACGCGACATCGATCGGCCAATTGTGCGCGCAGGACATCATCACCGTACTCTATCAGGATGGCGGACTGACGCGCGGCGCAAGCTGCGGCCTGGCGCCGTTCCAGCCGGTGACGATCACCCGAGCACATTAAGCCAATTTGTGGTGGCGCACCGCGAATAGCTGCGCTAACCGCAAGGACAGGCACCCGTAGCTCAGCTGGATAGAGCGCTGCCCTCCGAAGGCAGAGGCCACAGGTTCGAATCCTGTCGGGTGCGCCAGCTTAATTCAGCGACTTCGGCGGAACGATCGGGACCAGTAACGGCGCGACCGGCACGCCCTCGTCGATCAGCGCGCGCGCTTCCGCCGGCGTCGCTTGCCCGTGGATCAGGCGATTGGGCTTCTCACCATCGTGGATCGCGCGTGCTTCGGTGGCGAAATCGCGCCCGACCCAGTTTGAATCCTTCAACGCGGCGGCCTGCGCGCTGGCTACGGCGTTCAGCAGCGACTTGATGTCCGGCTTTCCACTCGCCGCGACACTGTTGCCCTTCGCGCCGACGCGCGGCGCCATCACCGCCTTCTCCACCTCGTCGGTGCCGCAGATCGGGCAGGCCAGCAGCCCGCGCGCGCGTTGATCCTCGTATGCGGCAGTGGAGCCGAACCACGCTTCAAACACGTGATCGCCCGAGCAGCGAAGGTCGAAGACGATCATCGGTTAACTGCCAGCCGCGCACGCTCACGCGGCGAGCAGCGGGTCCAGCTTGCCCGCACGATCGAGCGCGACCAGGTCGTCGCATCCGCCGATATGCTGGCCGTCGATGAAGATCTGCGGCACCGTGGTTCGCCCGTTCGCGCGCGCGATCATCTCGTCGCGCTTGGTACGATCCATCGTAATGTCGGTCTCGCTGGCTTGCGCGCCCTTGTCGCCGAGCAGCCGCAGCGCGCGTGCGCAATAAGGACAGAACGCCTTGGTGTAGATTTCGACCTGTGCCATTGGACTGACCTGTGGTTGCACACCCGGCTTGTCAATCCGCGCGCCACGCTAAATGCCACGGTCATCGAGCACGCGGGTCCAGGTGAGGATCGTCACGCTGGCCGCACCGGCGCGAAGCATCACCGCGGTGCACGCGTCGGTCGTCGCACCGCTGGTGTAGACGTCGTCGACGAGTACGACGTTGCGCCCCTTTACGCCCTCGCCGCGCACACGAAATACTGCGCGTACTGCCTGCGCCCGTGCCCGGCGCGAGTGGCCGCGGAGCGGTGCGGTGGCGCGGTGACGCTCCAGCGCCGTGCGATCGACGGGCACGTTGCCTAGGCGCGACAGATGATCCGCAATCAGCGCTGCCTGATTATAGCCCCTGCTCCACAGTCGCCAGCGGTGGAGCGGCACCGGAACGAGCACCTCGGTCTCCGGAGGCATATGCCGTCTCATCAGCCTGGCAGCGGTCTCGGCGTAGGCAACGCGACGCGCATATTTGAGCCGCAGCGCAACCGTCCGCGCGACCGTGCCGTATGCGACCGCGGCGCGAACGCCCGCGTGCCTCGGTGGATCGGACAAGCAGCCCGCGCATCGCGCCTTCTGTCCGCGATCATGATCGAACGGCAGATTGCATCCGTCGCACCACGGCGGACCGATGAAGCGCAGACTGGACCAGCAAGGAGCGCAGAAGCGATGTGCGGCCGAGACGATCTCTCCGCAAGCCGGGCAGCGCGGGGGCAATGCCAGGTCGCGCAGCGTCGCCAGCATCGTCATCACCGCCCGCATTGCGCTCGCTTTCCCGATCCTGCCAACCCGCCCCCTTGTCGTGGCTTTGACGCGTCGCCACAAGCGAGGCGTGACCCCGCCTCCCGAAATCTTCGACCGCTCGGCGCGACGGCGCCAGCGTGATCGTGCCGCTGCCAACTTTCGCGACCATGACTTCATTCGCGCGATGATGCTTGACGGCATCGAGGAGCGGCTCGGCGCGGTGCTACGCGGCTTCGACGACGTACTCGATCTCGGCTGCTTCGACGCGAGCTTCGCGCCGCCGGCTGGTACGCGAGTCGCGCGCTTCGATCCCGGCCATGCCTTCGCGATCGCCGCAGGCGGCGTGCAGGGGGACGAGGACCGGCTGCCGTTCGCCGACGCCAGCTTCGACCTGGTCGTCGCAGCTGGCACGCTCGATACCGTCAGCGATCTGCCGGGTGCATTGTCGCTGATCCGCCGCGTGCTGCGTCCCGGCGGGCTGTTTCTTGGCGCATTCCCAAGCGCGGGATCGCTTGCGACGCTGCGTGCGGTGCTGCGTGAGGCGGAAGCCGACAAGCCCGCGGTGCGCATCCATCCACAGGTGGAGGTGCGGTCGGCCGGCGACCTGCTGCTGCGCGCGGGCTTTCGACTGCCGGTCGCAGACGCGGAAACGCTGACCGTGCGCTATGGCTCGCTGATGCGATTGCTCCAAGATGTGCGCGGGATGGGTGCGGCGAACGTTCTAAAAGATCGCTCGCCACTTGTGCGCGAAACGCTGGCGCGCGCGGCGGCTGCGTTTGCTGCGCGCGCCGACGCAGATGGTCGCACGTCCGAGCGGTTCGAGATCGTGTTCCTGACCGGCTGGGCTCCATCGCCCGAGCAGGACGCCGGGCGCCGCGGACCACCGCAACCAGCGGGCTCCGCACTGCCGCGTCCCGCCGGACCGTTCGGCTAAATCAGTTCGTCGTCACCGCCGGTTGCGAGCAGCCGGCCCATCGCTTCAAACAGCGAATCCATCGCCACGGGCTTGAAGATGACGTCGTCGGCGCCCGCGGCGAGGCAGCGTTCGCGCAGGTCGACCGCGCGATCGGCGGTGACGACGATGATCGGCAGCCTTCCCTTCGCGTCATCGCGCGCGCGGATGTGCTGAATTGCGGTCAGCCCGTCCATGCCGGGCATGCGCAGATCGACGAGGATCATGTCGAATTCTTCGGCTTCGATGCGGTCGAGGCCAATTTCGGCGCTCTCGGCCTCTTCCATGTGTGCGCCCGCGACATCGAGCATGTCGCGCACGACGCGGCGGTTCATGCGATCGTCCTCGATGAAGAGAACGTTCATGTCCTAACCGTCCGTTGCGACCTGGTGCCCGTGTTGCGTTTCACTAGTACACCCTAGCCTAAGCCGCGCCGCGCACAAGCACACGTTCGAGCCGCATGACATGATCGACCAGTTTCTTCTTGCCGATCGGCCGCTCGATAACCGCATCGACCCCACTGGCGAGCAGGCGTGCGCGACGATCCGGGCCCAGCGCGGGCGTCAGCAGCGCTACCGGCGCAGTGCCGAGAAACTCGGCCAGCACCGGCAGCGTCGCTGCGTCGTCGAACATTGCCTCATCACCATCGATCAGGACGCGATCGAGGGTGCGGGCGCTCGCGATATCCGACGCCTCCGCCAGATCGGCCGCACACACCAAATTTCCGTGCTCCTCGAACAGAGCCTTTAGCATCGCACGGGTGATCGGGCTGCGGACGACCAGCAGCATCGGCGGCGCTTCGGCGAGGTCGGCAGGCGGCTCCGCGGCGATCAACGGCAGGTCGAGCGTGAAGACCGCGCCCTGCCCCAGCGCGCTCACCACCGTTACGTCGCCGCCCATCGCGCGCGACAGGCTGCGACAGATCGAGAGGCCGAGCCCGGTTCCGCCGAATTGGCGCGTCGTACCCGCATCCGCCTGCCGGAACGAATCGAAGATTACCTCGTGCGCCTCGGGCGCGATGCCGATCCCGGTGTCGGCCACCGTGACATGGAACCGATCGCCGGTACAGGTCACCGCCACGCTCACCGACCCCGCCGGGGTGAACTTCACCGCGTTGGAAAGCAGATTGAACACGATCTGCCGCAAGCGGACCGCGTCGCCGATGATCCATCCCGGACAAGCGTCGATCTGCACATCGAATGACAGGTGCTTCGCCTGCGCCTGCTCGCGCCACAGCCGGCACGCCTCGTCGATGGTGCGTCGCAGATCGAGCGGCGCCTGCTCGAGCGTCATCTTGCCAGTTTCGATCTTCGCCACATCGAGGATATCATCGACGAGCGCGCGCATCGTCACCCCTGCGCCGTGGACCACCGACAGACGGTCGCGTGTCTCGGTGTCGAGCTGCCGGTCAGCGATCATGACCTCGGTCATGCCGAGGATGCCGTTCAGCGGGGTACGGATCTCGTGGCTGGTGGCGGCAAGAAATTCGGTTTTCACCGCCAGCGCGCGGGCAACCTTGTCACGCGCGACGCGCAGCCGGTCGCGACTGCGCCGAAGCGTCCACATGCCAAACGCCAGCAACCCGATCACTAGCGCCACGCCCAATGCGGCGATGACGAAGACGGTGCGCTGCATGCGCGCCTGCTCGCGCTCGTGCGCGACCGTGGTCTGCAACTCGTCCGCCTTCAGCTTGGCGATGCGCAGTTCCTGGTTGGCGTAATCGAAGCGGGCGGCGGCGAGTGCGGCGCTGTTCGACCGCGCGACCTCGGTTGCCTGATCGTCGAGCCGCTTGAGCGAAGCGAGATGTTGGAGCGCTAGGTGGTCCTCGTGCAGCGCGGCGTAGATCGAATAAGCCGTCTGGTGGTCGTCACGTTCGGTCAGGATCGTACGGGTCAGGTCGACACCGGCGAAGCGCTCGTCGATCAGCGCCCGCGCGCGCGTCAGGTTGCCGCGCTGGAATGCCGCTTGTGCCGCGAGTCGAAGGAAGGTGGGTCGAACCGAACGGCCCTCGGGCGCAGCAGACATCGACAACCCGCGCGCGATCGCAACGTCTGCGTCCGGGAGGCGTCCTTGCAACAGGCGAACGTTGGCCATGTTAGCGAGAGTGATGGCGGTCATGCCGACGCTCTGCAGCCTGCTCGCCAGACGGTTCGCCCGAACGAAGTCACGCTCGGCTTGATCCAACCTGTTGATGGCAGTGTAGGTGGCGCCGCGCCCACTATACATGGAGATCAACAGACCAGGATCACCATCATACGCGTCAATCGCCTGACCAAAGTAGCGAAGTGCCGAAATCCGATCGCGTGCTCCGTCGTAAAGTAGAGCCAAATTTATCAAGGCCTTCGCTTGGCCACGCCTGTCCTTCTCATCAGAGAACAGCCTATAGGCCTGCTGAAGACTGGGTAGAGCCTCCGCTGTTCGACCAACCTCTATCAGGCTTCCGCTTCTCGACAGCAGGATATCTGGATAAATTGACGGCAAGGGTCGAAGTGTTGCTGCCTCTGTTTCAGCTTTCTTCAGGATCGCAACAGCCTGGGTCGGATCATTGCTCCGGCTTGCGGCCTCTCCGCGCAACCAAAGTGCTATTGCCGACGCGCTCCGCCGCTCATACGCTTCAGGCAGTGATGCAGCAATTGCCTCCGCTTTCTTGGCGATTTCACCAGCCCTTTCTGGTGAAATCAACATCTCCGCCTTGGATGCAGCAATAGCCTGATCGAAAGCACCTTTTTGCGGAACAGGTGCTGCGGCCAGCACAGTCACGCAGGCGGCCGTCAATAGCAACGGCCTGACGGATCTGATCAGCCGCGCTTCCACGTCGCGGCCAGTCGGTTGAAGCTGTCCCGCGACACTTCCGGTGCGCGGCGATGTCGGTCCTCGCGCAAGAAGGTGACGAAGGCGTCGAATGCGATCGGCCGGCTGATCAGGAATCCCTGGATCATGTCGCAGCCCATCACCGTCAGCAGCGCAAGCGCTGCGTGCGTCTCTACGCCTTCGGCGACGACTTCCATGTCGAGCGCGTGCGCGAGATCGATGGTCGAGCGAACGATCAGCGGGTCGCGGTTGGAACTCGTCAACTGTGTGACAAACAGCTTGTCGATCTTGAGTTCGCGCGCAGGCAATTGTTTCAGATAGGCGAGGCTCGACAGGCCAGCACCATAATCGTCGATCGAGATGCGGATACCGATATCGGCGAAGCGTTGCAGGTTGGCGATCGCGCTCTCCGGATCGCGGATCACCGACGTTTCGGTCACCTCGAAGCCGAGCGCCGCGTCGTTGCCACCAACCATGCGGCAGGCATTCGCCACGAACAAATCGTCCGACAGCAATTGACCGGAAATGTTGACAAACAGCCGCATATCGTAGCCAGCGGTACGCAGCCTGGCTGCATCGACGATCGCCTGCTCGATCGTCCAAAGGGTCAGCCGCCGGATCAGCTGCGCCTGTTCCGCCACCGGAATGAAGTCACCCGGCAGGATCAGCCCGCGCGTCGGGTGCTGCCAGCGTATCAGCGCTTCCGCGCTCGTGATCTCCTGCCGTCGCGCGTGCACCTTCGGCTGGTAGAACAGGACCAGTTCGCCCCGACCGATCGCGAGGTCAAGTTCCTCGGCCAGCTTCTTCGCGTCGTGCGGCAGCGCTTCGATCGCCTGCGTGACGGGCTTGTCATATTCGCGTGCCTTGGCGAGCGCGCGCTCGGCTTCTTCGGCCAGCGTCACTTCGTCGGTCTGCCAGCTGCCCACCGCGCCTGCGATCACGATCTTGATACGGTGCGGCTCACCGTCGAGATCAAGCGGGTCCTCGAACGCGCGGCAGGCTGACGACATCAACGTATCGAGCTGTTCGGGTGCCTCACCCTCGACATCCAGCTCGATCAGATTGCGCCCGATCGCACGCACGCGTGCATCAGCCAATGTCAGACGAAGCCGCTCCACCATGTCCTGAACGAGCACGTCGGCGCGCGCGCAGCCGAGATAACGGCGCAGATAGGTGAAATTCGCTGCCTCCACCAAGACGTGGAACCGACACGGCGACCGCATGCGCGCGACGGCGTGGATGAGCTCGGCAGTGTTGGCGGACGCGTCCATGCACCGTAACTAGGCGCACAGGACTGAAGAATGGCTTAAGACCAAAAGATGGTTAATGATGAGTTAACCGCGTTGATGAAGTCGTTAAAATCGCCTAACCAAGAGAAGCCTTCCGACGGGAAGGCGTTTCTGGGAGAAAATCATGCTCGCGTTTATTTTCGCGCTGATCACCGGGCCGATCATCCGCCCCTGGTAATCACGACCGGTTCGGACGTTCGCCATGGTCTTCCGAGACCTGCGGCCGTCCGAACCACCTCATCGAAGCTGATTAACAAGCTAGCTTAGGCAGTCGCTATCTCAAATTCGCGCGCCGGATTGCCTAACTCCATCTCGTTCTCGATCGATCCGAATCGCAGCGCCATTACGTCAAGTGCGTAATTCTGATTGAGCCGCCACGGCTTACGGTTCCCCTGTCGCGGCAGGTTGTCGATCGCGCGCTGGATATACCCCGATGAGAAATCCGCGAAGGGCTGCGGCTCGATCGCCGCGACGCCAATCCGCGGTGTCGCCTGTCTAACCTTCTTGCGTCGCATCGCATTAAGCAGCCGACAGACGTAGCGCGCAACCAGATCGGCCTTCAGCGTCCATGACGCGTTGGTGTAGCCGAAGGTGAAGGCGAGGTTTGGCACGTCGGAGAACATCATCCCCTTGTACTGCAGCGTATCGGCCAGGCGCACCGGCGCGCCATCAACGCTGAACGTGGCACCACCCATCAATGCCAGTTCAAGACCCGTCGCGGTGACCACCACATCTGCCGCGATCTCCTTCCCCGACATCAGGCGGATACCGGTGCGCGTAAACGTCTCGATCGTATCGGTGACCACGGAGGCTTGGCCACGCTTGATCGTGTCGAACAGGTCGGCGTCGGGAACAAGGCAGAGCCGCTGATCCCACGGATTGTAACGCGGGGTGAAATGCGTCTCGACGTCGTAATCGGGACCGAGGTGCTCGCGTACCATGCCGAGCAGCCGCTCCTTGGTGCGAGCGGGTCGCTTTCGCGCCAGGTTGTAGAACAGCATGCCGAACAGCACGTTCTTCCACCGCGTAATCCCGTAAGCGGCTTTCGCGGGCAGCATGGCGCGCAGGCGGTTGGCAAGGCCATCCTCTGCCGGACGCGAGACAACATAAGTGGGTGAACGCTGCAGCATGGTGACGTGCGCCGCCTGCTTCGCCATTTCGGGCACCAGCGTCACCGCCGTCGCACCGCTGCCGATCACGACGACCTTCTTGTCCTTGTAATCGAGGTCGCCCGGCCAGAATTGCGGGTGAACGATGCGGCCTTCGAACTGCTCGGTTCCCGCGAAGGTGGGCGCGTGCCCCTTTGCGTAATCGTAATAGCCCGAGCACATGTAGAGGAAGTTGCACCGTAACTGGCGCACAGCGCCGTCGTGCTCGACCTCCAGCGTCCATGCGGCATCCGCGGTCGACCAGGCGGCGCTTTTCACGCGGTGACCAAAGCGGATTTGGCGATCAATCCCGTGCTCGCGCGCGGTGTCCTCGATATATTCGCGGATCGAGGGTCCATCGGCGATCGCCTTGGCCTGGGTCCAGGGCCGGAAGTCGTACCCGAGCGTGTGCATGTCCGAATCGGAGCGAATGCCGGGATAGCGGAACAGATCCCACGTCCCGCCGATCGCCGCTCTCGCCTCCAAGATCGCGAACGTACGATCGGGACAGTTCTTTTGCAGGTGGTAGGCCGCGCCAACGCCCGACAGCCCCGCCCCCACGATAATCACGTCGAACTGCTCGGTCATTGCCGGCTCCTCTTCCTGGGAGCCGGCTTACACGGATGTCAGTTGCGCGGGAAGACCGATCAGAAATCCTTCGAGTAGCGCAGCTGCATGTTCGACCCGCCGAACGATCCCGCCTGTGACAGCACGCTGATCGCCTTGGTCAGCGCGATCGTCAGCTGGGTCGCGGTGAAGCCGCGCGCATCGGTCACGATCTCGATGTAGATGTCGTCGGTCAGGTATTTGCCCGCCGCGAGCGAGGTGCCGCGCCCGGTCGCCTCATCGGCGCCGAGCACGCGCAATCGGTCGAAGCCGGTCGCCGCCCGCAGCTTGCCGAGCGGGTTGAGCCCGCCACCCGAGCCGCGCAGCGAATTGAGCGCGGACGCGAGTTGGATCGCCTCGGTCGCGGACAGATTGGCCGGATTGGTTCCGAACAGCAGCCGGCTGAGCACCTCGTCCTGCGGCAGCGCCGGGGTCGAGGTGAAGGCGACCTGTGGCCGCTGACCGGTGCCAGTGATCGCAATATTGAACGTCGTGCCGTTCTTCGTCGTGGTGGCGAGAATGTCGATGTCCGGGTCGGTCAGCCCGCCACCGCGGAAGCGTACGCGCCCGCGCGTTACCTCAAAACGGTTGCCCGAGAAGGAGTAGGTACCGCGAACGATGTCGAGTCCGCCCGCGATCGTCGGTGCAGCCGAGGTGCCGCCGATCCGCATGTCGGCCTCCCATTCGCTTTCCAGCCCCATGCCGGAGACGAACAGCTGGTTGTCCGCGTGAACGCGCAGGTCGAGCTTGAACAGCCCTACCGACGGCGCTGCCGGACGATCGGTTGGTCGCGCGACGCGGATCTCGCTCTTCTTCCGCACACCGGTCAGCTCGGGCACCTCGGCCGCGCCCTGACGGATGATCTGGTAGCGCGCCTCGGGGATGTTGATGTCGCCGCTGATCAGTCCGCCGTTGGCGCCGTTCTGCACCCGCACGGTTCCGGTCGCCGTAGCACCGAGCGCATCCGACTTGGCGAGCCGCGCATTGTCGAGCCGCGCGGTCACGTCGATCGGGAAGCCCTGCGCCGCCGCCAACCCGACTGTACCCTGCGCCTGCACCGTGCCGTCACCCGCCCGCGCCGACAGACTCGTGAGCTCCAGCCTGTCGTTGTTGAACCGCGCCGCAATCCGCATCTGAGACAGCCGCGTGCCGTACGTTTCGTTGTCGTAGGTCAGGTTGTCGCCGCGAATAAGCCCGTTGATTCGCGGCGCCGATATGGTTCCGCCTAAATCGGCCGCGACCGCGATCGGCCCGGACAATTGCTGCTCGGCGAGACCGGCGAAGCTGAACAGGACCCCCGACGGCCCGTTGTAGCGGATGCCGCCGGACAGCGGTCCCTGCATCAGCCGGGTCGACCAGCTGCCGCTACCAGCCGGTGTCAGCCGCGCGACCATGCGCCCGACCGTCGTGCCGCCGCGCTTGATGAGCGCGCGCCCTTCGCCCACCGCTGCGTCGAGCCGGCCCTGGAAGACTACGTCGACCGGTTCGGAGACCGCCGTAAGGCTCGACCGCGTGAAATTCGTGATGTTGAGCCGCACGTCCGCCTCCGGCACCGCGCTGGCAGAGCGCTCGACGTAATCCAGACTGCCCGTTGCCTGCCCGCCTAAACCGATATTGGGCACGAAGGCGTTGGCGATGCCGAGATCGAGCCGGTCGAGCCGTGCCTGCGCTCTCGTCTGCCCACCGCCGTAGCGGCCGGCGAGGCGCAGGCTGCCTTGGCTGAAGTCTATGCGGGTAGGCTGCAACTGATAGCCGCCGCCCGCTGGGACGATCCGCGCCGGGTTTGCGGTGCGGAACGCAATCCCGTTCGCCTGACCCTGCAACGCGGCGAGATATTCGCCCGGCAAAAGCTTCGCATTGACGGCGACGCGGAACGGCACGCTGTTCGATCCGGTCAGCAGCGCCTGCGCCGTGCCACGCCCACCGGTATAGTTCACCTTGACGCGACCGGCCTGGATCACGGTCGGGCCATAGCGCAGATCAGCGACCTGCGCGTCGGCGACGACTGAGGGAGCATTGTCGTACAGAACGACCGTGCCGTTGATGATCGCGCGCCCGATCGTGAAGTCGGTCGTACCCGGGATGGTTGCTGCATACGCGCGCGCGTTGACGCTGGCGCGCTGGTACTTGCCCTGCGCGCCGAGGTCGGCGGTACCGGTCAGCCCCGATCCGGCGAAGCGCACCTGTCCGGCGAAGGGTCCGGCGGCGGTTTGCACCACTCGTCCGGCGAAGTTGATCCCGGCGAACACCACGCGGCGAATGTCGACCGCGAGTTGGTTGCCGGGCGTGACCAGCACATCGGCGGTGAACGGACCGTAATTGGTCCCGCCGGTCGCGTTGACCTGATACGCGCCGCCGCGTCCAACGACACGGGCGTTGAGATTGGCAAGCCCGATTCCCACGCCGGGCCGCGGTGCACGCAGGCGCACCACCGGCGCGTCGGTCGAACCGGTGACGCGCGCGTAGAGCGGGCCATATTGCGTCGAATAAGCGTCGGCATCGACCAGCAGCCCGCCGCGGGAATCGTAGCGCCCCTGCCCGCGTGTGACGCGGAACTGCGGCGCGTTCAACCGCAGGTCGGTGAAGGTGACGATCCCCTCGGGCGAGTAGCCGAATCGCGTGCTCGCCGTCGCGTTACCGCCGAGGAAGTTACGTACGCCCTCGTTGAACAACTGCTTCGTGCGCAGCGCGACGCGGCCATTGATCCCGAAGCCGCCGTTCGGACCCGGCACCAGATTGGCGTCGGTGGTCAGGTCGACGATGCCGACGCTCTCGACGCGGAAGTTGTTCACCCGCCCCTTCAACCCGCCGGTGTAGCGACCCGTCGCGACATTCGCCGCAATTACGGCGTTCGCGTCGATATTGTCGGAGCGGATGCGCAGGTTGTCAGACAGGATGTTCGGCATCGAGATGGCGAGGTCGCCGTCGACGCGGACGTTGGTGGTGAGGCCACCGAGTGCGGCGTTCAACCCCGTGATGCGGCGCGCGCGGGCATGGACCGGCACGAGGATGCGGTCGGCGTTCACGCGCGCCAGGCCCTCTGCGTAGACGCTCTCGAGCGTGGTCTCCGCAAACCCAAGCGAGGTCGCGCGCAGCTTGTAATCGACCGTAGGCGTCGCGAACGCGCCGTTCAGGACGACGCGTGCCAGCACGTTGCGGCCGCGCAAATTGGGCGCGATCGCCCCCGGCGTCAGCAGCGCGGCGTCGACCGCGAAGTTGCCGAGCCGCGCGTTGGCGAGATCGATGAGACCGCCGGCGTCAACCGACAGCGCGTTCGACTTGAGCTTGACGCGCGTGTCGACGCGGCGCTCATTCAGGTGCGCGTCGATCGCGACCTGCAACCCCGGCGCAGTCAGCCGCTCGACCGGACCTTCGAGGTAGAGCCCGGGGCGGGTCATGCCGTTGATCTGGAAGCGCCCGTCGTTCGCCTGAAGCGCGAGATCAGCGAGCGTGCCGCCACCGAGCGTCGCGATTAGCTTGCCCCGCCAATCCTTCCAGCTGCCGCGCCCGTCGATCGTGGCGTTGAGCGGCGCCTTCAATCCGGCGATCTGCGCGATCGCACCGTTGGCGGGCGCGGCGATCCGCGCGCGGATGTCGAGCTTGTTGTCTTCGGGTACGGCGTCGATCTTGACGCGCGCGGTATCGCCGCCGGCGACGCCGGGCGCGCGCAGCGCAACCGCGTCGACGGTCAGTTGCGCGCGGCGGTCGGCGATATGCGCCTGCCCGTCGAAGCGTGCGATGTGGCGCTGCCCCGCAACCAGCGGCTCCATGACGAAGCGCGCGACCTGCAACCGCCCGATGTCGATGTCGATGTCGGGTAAGATCGGGGAGTTGGCGTCCTCGGGCTTGGGCGGGACGGTCTTGAGCTCGGGATTACGGCGCAGCGTGATCAGCTGGCTCGACGCGCGTCGCACGTCGATGTGGTTGTTGAGATAGTCGAACGGACGCCAGTCGACGTCAATTCGCGGCGATTGCAGGAACGTTCCCTTGGGGTCGTTTACGCGCACGTCGACCAGCGACATCTGCCCGTACAGCGAGCCCTCGATGCGGCCGACGCGGATGTTCAGCCCCGACTCGGTCGTGTAATCGCCGACGCGATCGGCGACGAAACGGCGGCCGGGATCGGTGTTGATGCCCAGCACGATCGCGACGAGCAGCAGCACGATCGCAACGACGGCGATCGCAAGCCATTTGAGCAAGCGCTGCCACAGCGGGCGGTTGACGACGACCACCTCGTCGGCAGGGAGCGTGTCGTCAGCCATCAAAACGCCTGCCCGATCGAGATGTAGAGCGCGATCTTGCCGTCGCCCTCGCGCGGGTTGAGCGGCGTCGCCACGTCAACGCGCATCGGCCCGAAGTTGGTATAGAAGCGCCCGCCGATGCCCGCGCCGTAGCGCAGGTTCTTAGCGGTCGGGAACGTACCCTCATACGCGTTGCCGGCATCGAAGAACGGCACGATTCCGAAATCGCCGAAGCGATACCGTGCCTCGATCGCGAATTCGTTGAGGCTGCGACCGCCGACCGGATTGCCCTCAGGATCGAGCGGGCCGAGCCGCTGGTAGCCGTAGCCGCGCACCGATCCGCCGCCGCCGCCGTAATAACGCCTGGACGGCGCGAGATCGTCGCGCTCGATGCCGAAGATCGATCCCGCACGCGCACGGCCAGCGATGACCAGGCTATCGTTGACCGGGTAATAGCCGGTCGCCTCCACCATCGTGCGCGCATACGGCCTGACCCCGCCCGACACGGCGGTTTCCGGGCTGACGTTGAGCTTCAGGCGATAACCCTTGGTCGGGTTGAGCAAATCGTTCGAGCGGTCGAACAACACCTGTCCCGGTAGTGCGGCGATGCCGTAATTGCGGCGGCGACGTCCACCAGCCTGGAAGTCGTAGCTCTGCTCGTTGGTGCCGACCAGTTCGAACCCGAAAGCATAGGTGAGCGGCTTTTGCCAGATCGGCGTCGAATCATAGCTGATCCGCCCCGCAATCGTCGCGGTCACCGCATTGAACGCGTCGTAATCCTGCCTGAGCACGCTGCCGAGCAGGCTGACCGTGCGGTCGCGCTTGCCCGCGTTCTGGCGACGGAAGGTGACAGAAGCGCCCTGCTGCTGCGTGCCGCCGACGCCGGTCACGATCAGCGCGCCTTCGGGCGGGAACAGATTGCGGTGCGTGAACGCGGCCTCGACCTTGACGCCCTCACCGGTGCCGTAGCCCGCGCTGCCCGACAGCGAACGGAACGGTCCCTTGGTCTGCCGCACCAGCAGATCGACCTGCTCGGTCCCGTCCGGACCCGGCTGTCCGGTGCGGACCGGCTCAACCGAGACGTTGGAGAACAGCCCAGTCGCGACCAGCGCCTGACGCAGATCGTCGGTCAGGCGAATGTCGTAGAGCTGACCCTGGTCGAAGCGCGGAAAGACGTTCAGGTGATCGACCGACAAGACCGGATCGCCCTCGGTGCGCAGCACGCCGAAGGAGGAGCGCGGTCCCGTGTCGACCGGCAGCGTGTAGGCGCCCTTCCATGTCGCATCGTCGAGCAGGATGTCGCGCTGCCCGACCTTGACGAAGGGATAGCCTTGTTGCGGCAGTTTCAGGCTGACGTTCGCCTCCGCGCCCTGGATGCGCGCGGCCTCGATCGGATCGCCGACCTTGAGCGGCAGTTCACGCTGGACGAGCCCCGTCGGCATGGTTGGCCCGGTCTGCACCTGGATCGAGCCGAGCGTGTAGATCTTGCCGGGTGTCGCGCTGACGATCGCGCGCAGCTTGTTGCCCGCCGCCGCGGGCTGTTCAAGCGTCGAGATCGCGGTGCTGTCGTAATAGCCAAGCGACTTCATCAATCGCACCGCCAGACCCTCATCCTCGCGCGCACGCGCCGAGACCTGCGTCGCGTTGGCGGCCTTGCCCTTGCCTTCCTTGAGCGCGGACAGTGAATTGAACTCGTCGGTGAGGTTGAGCGGATCGAGCCCGCGTACCACCGTGTCATAGGCGATCTCGGGCGCGTTGCCGCCCTTTACGTCGGCGACCGTCTGCAGCGGTTCGGTGTTGAAGGTCGACAGAGGCTCAAGCGGCTGGGCGAGTTGCGGATCAATCGACGCGGGCGTGGCTAAGGCACCGGGCACGATCGGCTGCTGGGCCGCCGATTGCGCAACCGGCGCAATTGTTTGCGAGGTCGTGGCGGCTGGCTTGCTCACACTTGCAGTCGCTGGCGCAGTGTCGAGCGGCATCGGCTCGAGCGGCGCGTTTATGTCATCGCTGATCGGAGGTAGCGCGCTGTTGAACTCGGCGTCGGGGATGATCGCCGCGTCACCCTGCTGATCGACGGACGGCTGGGTCGCGGACTTCGGCGCATCGGGACCCCGTGCGGGCGCGCTGCCCGGCTGGTTCATCTGCGCCGCTGCCGGCGCCGTCACCAGCGCAAGAGCGGACGACGCCGCCAGCAATGACACTTTAATCGAAAAACCCACGCACTCGCCCCTTTGCGCGAGATGTCGGCTTTACCGTTACACCCCCGTCACACCCGCAACGCCTGATACGCCAATGGGTTGCCTCTACCCGGCGTGACTTTTCAGCCGCGCCATGTGGCATCCTATCTGCCGCGCGCGTAAGAGCAACGCAACGATCACTTGGGAGAGCCCATGAACTTCGAATTGGACGAAGACCATCGCATGATCGCCGACCTCGTGCGGCGCTTTGTCGAGGACGAATTGGTGCCGCTGGAGGCCGGCGTGCTCGACCGCGCGATCGCGGGCGAGGAAGTGCAGCTGACCGCCGAGGAGACCGAGCGGGTCAATACGGTGTCGCGCGAACTGGGCTTGTGGGGTCTCGACGCGCCCGAGGATGTCGGCGGACACGACTTGCCCGCAGTCGCGATGGTCGGCGTCAACGAGGCGATGGGTCGGACGATCGTACCCTACACGCTGCCGCCCGACTCGCCCAATCTGCGCATGCTTGCCGCGACCGTCAACGACCGCCAGCGCGAGGCGTATCTGGCGCCTTACGTTGCGGGCGAGACGATCAGCGCGATCGGCATCTCCGAACCCGGAGCGGGAACCGATCCCGCCGGCATGAAAACGCACGCGGTCCAAGATGGCGACGACTGGGTGATCAACGGGCGCAAGATCTGGATTACCAAGGCGAACCGCGCCGACTTCACCATCCTGATGGCGGTGACCGACCGCGAGAAGGGCGCGCGCGGCGGCATGAGCGCGTTCCTGGTCGACAAAGATGCGCCCGGTTTCCAAGTCGTGCGCCCGATTCCGGTGATCGGCGGGGAGACGCTTTACGAGGTCGTGCTGGAGGATTGTCGCGTACCGGGCTGGAAGCTGCTCGGCACCGAAGGACAGGGGTTCGCGCCGATGCAGCTCCGCCTCGCCACACGGCGCGCGGAAATGGCGGCGAACGCGATCGGCATGGCGCAGCGCGCGCTCGACATGATGATCGATTATGCGCCGCAGCGCTCCACCTTCGGCAAGCCCTTGTCGGAGCGGCAGACGATCCAGAACTGGGTGTCGGACGCGGCGATCAAGCTGCACGCCGCGCGGTTGATGACCTACGATTGCGCGTGGAAGCTCGATCAAGGGCGCGACACGCGTACCGAGGTATCGATGATCAAGAGCTTCGCGCTCGAAACCGCGTGGGAGGTGCTCGATCACGCGATGCAGTGTTTCGGCGCGATGGGCATGACGCGGGAGATGCCGCTGCAGCAGATGGCGGCGCGCATCCGCTTGATGCGGATCTACGACGGTCCGACCGAGATCCATAACTGGGTGGTCGCGCGCAATCTGCTGGGAACACGGGCATGAGAGAGCATATCGCAGTAACGAAGGCCGATCACGTCGCCACGGTCGTGATCGATCGACCACCGCACAATCACGTCAACGCCGTGCTTGTAAACGCGCTCGCCGACATGTTCGAGGATTTGGGCCGCGACGACGACGTGCGCGCGATCGTGCTCGCGACCGCCGGCAAGGTGTTCTGCGGCGGCGCCGACCTGACCGGCGACAAGCCGCTGGCCGACGAGAGCGGCGAGAGCGAGACACCCGCGCTGTATCGCGGCGCCTATCGCCTGTTCGCGTCGAAGAAGCCGGTGGTGGTTGCGGTGCAGGGTGCGGCGGTCGGCGCCGGGCTTGGCCTGGCACTCGTCGGCGATTTCCGCGTCGCGGCGCCTGAGGCGCGCTTCTCCGCCAATTTCGTCACGCTCGGCTTTCACGCCGGGTTCGGGATCACCGCTACCCTGCCCCGCGTCGTCGGCGAGCAGCACGCGTCGCTGATGCTGCAGACCGGGCGGCGCGTGAAGGCGGAGGACGCGCTGCGTTACGGGCTGGTCGACGAGATCGCACCGCTCGCCGATCTTCGCACCGCGGCTGAGCGGCTAGCGGGCGAGATCGCGGCCAACGCGCCGCTCGCGGTCGAGGCGACGCGCGCGACGCTGCGCGGCGATCTGGCCGAGGCGGTACGCGCGCGGACCGAGCACGAGCGCGCCGAACAGGATCGGCTGATGCAAACCGCCGATTTTAGAGAGGGGATCAAGGCGGTCGGCGAGCGGCGCAAGGGCGATTTCGTGCGCGGTTGAAGGCTTAATCGTAAGGCCTTGGCTGCGAACTTGCGGAAAATAACGGCGGCCGTTGCGAAACATTTGCGACAAACGCCCGATAAGCGCATCTGGGACAGACAGGCTGTCGTGGGCGTGTCGCGCACGATCGGCATCACAGGCTGGCGGGTGAAAGATTGATCAAGCGTGACCAAGGGCGGTACCGCCGCCTGCTGCTCGGCATCGCCGTGGCTCCCGCCGTCCTGGCGCTGGCTGCATGCGGTGGCGGTGGCGAGCAGCAGAAGGGCAAGAGCGGCGCGGGCGGGCGTGGTGGCGCCGGCGGTCCCGCGCAGGTCGGCTATGTCGTGGTCCAGCCGACCTCCGTGCCGGTTACGACCGAGCTCGCCGGTCGCGTGGTCGCATTCCAGAGCTCGGAGGTTCGCCCGCAGGTGTCGGGCGTGATCCAGCGCCGCTTCTTCACCGAAGGATCGATCGTCAGAAAGGGTCAGCCGCTCTACCAGATCGACCCGTCGCTCTACCGCGCGTCCGCGAACGAGGCGCGCGCGAGCGTCGCCAATGCGCAAGCCAATGCCGAGGCTGCGCGCATCCGCGCCGATCGCTACAAGCCGCTCGCCGAGATACAGGCGATCAGCAAGCAGGATTACACCGACGCGGTCGCGACGCAGCGGCAGGCGCAGGCGCAGATCGCGCTCAACAAGGCGCAGCTCGACACTGCGCGGATCAACTTGCGCTTTACCACCGTTCCTGCGCCGATCACCGGTCGTATCGGCCGGTCGCTGTTCACGGTTGGCGCGCTGGTCAGCGCGACGCAGACCGATCCGCTGACCACGATCCAGCAGCTCGACCCGATCTTCGTCGACATCCAGCAGTCGAGCGCCGAGCTGCTCGCGCTGCGGCGCGCGCTCGCCAGCGGAGGCGCGGTGCCCGCGCGCGCCGACGTGCGGCTGATGCTGGAGGACGGCAGCGACTACGGCCTGGTCGGCAGCGTCGAATTCGCCGAGGTGGTGGTCGACCAGTCGACCGGCACGGTGACGCTCCGCGCGCGCTTCCCCAACCCGCGCGGCCTGTTGCTGCCCGGCATGTTCGTGCGCGCGCAGTTCAGCCAGTCAATCGACCAGAACGCTTTTCTGGTGCCGCAGCAGGCGGTCTCGCGCGATCCAAAGGGCAATGCGACGGTGTGGCTCGTCGGCCCGGGCAACAAGGCGGTGGAGCGTACCGTTACTGCCGAGCGGACGCAGGGCGTCTACTGGGTCGTGACCGCCGGTCTGAAGAACGGCGACAAGATTATCACGCAGGGAACCGGCACGCTGAAGGCGAACGCGCCGATCCGCCCGGTTCCCGCCAATACGCCACAGAAGGTCACCCCGCCGCCATCGAAGGACGGCAAGGCCGGTCAGGCCGGCGACACCACCGGTCGCGGCCAGAGCAAGGCCGGCTGAGTGCTGTCACGCGTCTTCATCGATCGCCCGATCTTCGCCTGGGTCCTTGCCATCATCGTCATGATGGCGGGCGTCGGCGGCATCCTGGGCCTGCCGATCGCGCAATATCCCGACGTGGCGCCGCCGCAGGTGTCGATCCGCGCGAGCTATCCCGGCGCTAACGCGCAGACGATCCAGAATTCGGTCACGCAGGTGATCGAGCAACAGCTGACCGGCATCGACGGGCTGCTGTATTTCAGCTCGTCCTCGTCCTCGCGCGGCTCGGTATCAATCAGCGTGACATTCGAAAAGGGTACCGATCCCGACATCGCGCAGGTTCAGGTGCAAAACCAGATCCAGCAGGCGATCTCGCGCCTGCCGCAGCAGGTGCAGCAGCAGGGATTGACCGTCCGCAAATCGAACCCGGACAACCTGCTGATCGCGGGCGTCTACGACATCAGCGACAAGATGACGAACCAGGACGTGTCCGATTACCTGGTGTCGAACCTGCAGGACCCGCTCGGCCGCGTACAGGGCGTCGGCGACACCAACGTGTTCGGCGCGCAATACGCCATGCGCATCTGGCTCGATCCCGCACGCCTCGCGAGCTATCAGCTGATGCCCGGCGACGTCGTCACGGCCATCACCAACCAGAATACCGAGGTCGCAGCCGGTGAGATCGGCGGGCAGCCGATGCCCTCGTCGCAGATGCTGAACGCGACCGTCACCGCGCAGTCGCGGCTTCAGACGCCCGAGCAGTTCCGCAACATCATCCTGAAAACCACCAGCAGCGGCGCGACTGTACGGTTGGCGGATGTCGGCCGGATCGAACTGGGTGGCGAGAGCTACGCCGCGTTCAGCCGCGTCAACCAGCATCCCGGTGCGGGCATCGCGGTGCTGCTGGCACCCGGCGCCGACGCGCTGCAAACCGCCGAATTGGTCAAGGCCGAGATCGCGCGGGTTGCGAAGACCTTCCCGCCGAACCTGCGCATCGCCTACGCCAACGACACCACCGACTTCATCAAGCTGTCGATCGAGGAAGTAATCAAGACGCTGGTCGAGGCGATCATCCTCGTCGTCATCGTCATGTTCGTGTTCCTGCAGAGCTGGCGCGCGACCCTCGTTCCGACGATTGCGGTGCCGGTGGTGCTGCTCGGCACGTTCGCGGTCTTCTATCTCGCGGGTTTCTCGATCAACACGCTGACGCTGTTCGGGCTCGTCCTCGCGATCGGCCTGCTCGTCGACGACGCCATCGTGGTGGTCGAGAATGTCGAGCGCCTGATGGAGGAAAACCCGGGCATGAGCCCGCGCGATGCGACGATCGAGTCGATGAACGAGATCACCGTTGCCCTTGTCGCGATCGCGCTCGTGCTGTCGGCGGTGTTCCTGCCGATGGCGTTCTTCGGCGGGTCGACCGGCGTCATCTATCGCCAGTTCTCGCTCACCATCATCTCGGCGATGGTGTTGTCGGTGCTCGTCGCGCTGATCCTCAGTCCCGCACTCACCTCGCACCTGTTGAAGGCGCGCCATGACGAGAATGGCGATCTGCACCAAACGTGGCTTGGTCGGAAGGCGCCGTGGGTCGCCGACAAGCTCGAGGCGGCGAAGAACTGGTTCAATGACAGCTTCGACCGCATGGTGAAGCGCTACACCCACGCGGTCGAGCGGGTGATCGATCACCGCTGGATCTTCGTGCTGATCTACTGCGGGATCCTCGCACTACTCGCCTTCCTCTTCCTGCGGCTGCCGACCGGGTTTCTGCCAACCGAGGATCAGGGCGGCGCGATCGTGCAGTTCCGCCTGCCCGCCGGCGCGACGCGCGGCCGCACCGAGGAAGTGCAGCGTCAGGTCGAGCAGTATTTCGCGAAGAACGAAGGCCACAACATCCGCACGCTGTTCAGCGTTGCGGGCGGTGGTGGCGGCGGCACCAGCGGGCAGAATACGGGCCAGGCGTTCATCTCCTTTGTCGACTGGGCCAACCGCACCGACAAGGCGGATGCGGCTGACGCGATCGTCGCGCGCGCGTCGGCCGCGTTCCGCGGGCTTCGCGACGCGCAGGTGTTCGCGCTCGTCCCCCCTGCCATTCGCGGTCTCGGCCAGTCGGAAGGCTTCACGATGGAGCTCCAGAACGCGAGCGGGATGAGCCAGGAGAAGTTCAACGAGGCTCGTGACGCGCTGCTGGAGAAGGCGAATGCCGACCCGAAGCTCGCCGGCGTGCGTCTGACCGAGCTGCCCGACATCGGCACGCTGAAGGTCGATGCCGACCCGCAGAAGCTCGCCGCGCTCGGCCTATCGCAGGGTGACGTCAACACCACGCTGTCGACCGCCTGGGGCGGCCGATACGTCAACGACTTCATCGATCGCGGTCGCGTGAAGCGCGTCTACGTCCAGGGTGACGCGCCCTACCGCGCCGAGCCCGAAGACCTGTACCAATGGTTCGTCCGCAACAGCTCGGGCACCATGGTCCCGTTCAGCTCGTTCGCGAGCCTCGGCTGGTCGCAGGCGCCGACGACACTGTCGCGCTTCAATGGCATCTCGTCGTACGAGTTCCAGGGACAGGGAACCCCGGGCGTCAGCTCGGGCGAGGCGATGGAGCGGATCGCGCAGCTGGCGGGCGAGATCCCCGGTACCAGCATCGCGTGGGCGGGCCTGTCGTATCAGGAGCGGCTGTCGTCTGGTCAGGCACCGCTGCTCTACGGTCTGTCACTGATCGTCGTCTTCCTGTGCCTCGCGGCCTTGTACGAGAGCTGGACCATCCCGATCGCGGTGCTGCTGATCATTCCGCTCGGGCTCATCGGCGCGGTCGCGCTGGTGACATTGCGCGGGCTCACCAACGACGTCTACCTGCAGATCGGCCTGCTGACCACGATGGGGCTGGCGGCAAAGAACGCGATCCTGATGATCGAGTTCGCCGAGCAGGCCGAGAAGAAGGGCGCGCGCATCATCGACGCCGCGCTAGAGGCCGCCAGGCTGCGTCTGCGCCCGATCTTGATGACCAGCCTCGCCTTCATCTTCGGTGTGCTGCCGCTCGCCATTTCGACCGGCGCGGGTGCGAACAGCCGTATTGCGATCGGCACCGCGGTGATCGGCGGCATGATCACCGCGACCGTGCTGGCGATCTTCTACATCCCGCTCTTCTTCGTGCTGGTCCGCCGCGGCACACGCGACGGCATCAAGGGCCTCCGCCGCGACGCCGATCCGAGCCACCCGAACGACGACGGGGACGGTGAAAACGGCCCGAAGGATCAGCCGCCGACGCCGCAGCTGCCCGCACCCGCCGGCCACCCCGCCCTTCCCGCACCGGACCACGCCTGATGCGCCCGACATTCCGCCCCCTCGTGGCGCTGTTGACGGCGAGCGCGCTCACCGCCTGCTCGCTCGCGCCCAAATACGTCCGCCCCGATTTGCCCGTGCCGCCATCGTGGCCGGTCGGCGACGCATACCTGCGCCAGACCGAGGCGCCGCTACCCAGCGTCAGCTACCGCGACATCTTCCGCGACCCGCGATTGCAGCGGATTATCGATCAGGCGCTGGTCAACAATCGCAACCTGCGCGTCGCGGTCGCCAACATCGAGGCGACGCGCGCGCAATATCGCATCCAGCGCGCCGACCTGTTGCCGCAGCTCGATGCGACCGGATCGTACAGCTATCGCCGGCCGGGCAACTCGGGTGTCACCACCGGCGTGCCGATTGGCACCGGCGGCAACGCGGGTGGCGGGGGAACGGGAGCTGGAAATGGCAGTGTCGGGAATGGCGGCACGGGCGTCGGCAATGGCGGAACCGGGGGCGGCAACGGCGGAACCGGCAATGGTGGCACGGGCGGCGGTACGGGCGGAACGAGCAACTTCTCCTCTAACCGAAGCACCTTCAGCGCGCAGCTGGGCGTCACCGCGTTCGAGATCGACCTGTTCGGTCGCGTCCGCTCGCTGACCAGCGCGGCGCTCAATCGCTATTTCGGGCAGGAAGCGGCGGCACGCGCGACGCGGCTGACCTTGGTGTCCGACATCGCCAACGCCTGGGTCACCTACGGCTCGGACGCCAGCCTGCTCAAGATCGCGCAGGACACCGCGACCAGCGCTCAGCGCAGCGTTCAGCTGACCCGCGCGCGACTGGCGGGCGGCGTCTCGCCGCGCAGCGATGTGCGCCAGGCCGAACAGGTACTTGAAACGGCGCAGGCCGACCTCGCCCAGCAGCGCAGCCTGCTCGCGCAGGATGTGAACGCGCTGCAACTGCTCGTGGGCGCGCCGGTCGACGGCAGCTTGCTGCCTGCGTCGATCGACGACGCGGCGAAGAATTTGGGTGAGCTACCCGCCGGGCTGGATTCGGGCATCCTGCTACGCCGGCCAGACGTAGTGCAGGCTGAATATTCCCTGCGTGCCGCCAATGCCGAGATCGGGGCCGCCCGCGCGCAGCTGTTTCCGCGCGTCGCACTGACCGCCGTGGTCGGCTTCGCCAGCACTGCGCTTCGCACGCTGTTCACCGGCGGCGCGTTCAATTATTCGGTCGCGCCGAACGTCAGCTACCCGATCTTCCGCGCCGGTGCCGGGCGCGCCGGGGTCGATTATTCTAAGGCGCAACGCGACGCCGCGCTGGCGACTTATGAGGGGACGATCCAGACCGCCTTCCGGGAGGTGTCGGACGCACTCGCGCGGCGCGGCACGATCACCGACCAGCTCGCCGCCAACCAGCGCTTCCTCAACGCGGCGGCCGACACGCTGCAACTCGCCAATGCGCGATACCAGGGCGGGATCGACACCTATCTGACCAGCCTCGACGCGCAACGCTCGCTCTACACCGCGCAGCGCACGGTGGTGCAGACGCAGCTGACGCGCGCATCGAACCTCGTCACCCTCTACCAGACGCTCGGTGGCGATTCACAGCTTGAGGCTACGGCGCAGGGGCCGGTGCTGCCAGGCAGCACACCGACGCAACCACGCCCGTAACGCCGAGCGGATCGTCACCTCTACGACGAAGGCGTAAAGGTGACGATCGTCCGGCTCAGCCCGACTTGCCGCCGCCCTGCATCGGCGCGACTGCCTCACGACCGAACTTCATGATCAACTCACCGATTTCGCGCGCCTGGTTCATCGAGCGCTGGCTCTGCTCGCGCAGATAATCGCTCTGAATGCGCATGACGTCGCCCAAGTCCTTGGCCTGTGCCGCCGCGCGCATTGCCGCGAACGCCTGCTCGGCGTTCGTTTGCGCCTGATCGATCATCGCAATGCCGAGGCTCGACGAATTGTCCGCCATCTTCTGCCCCGACGCGCGCATCGCCTCGCCCGCGCGCTGCGCGCCCTCGAAGGCCGCGCCGGTCGCGTCGTTCGTGTTCTCGTCCGCCATTATTATGCTCCTCTCCGCGGCCGGCTACCGGACCGCTTGCACCGGCTTAACCGAGCGGGCGCGAAGCGGTTGCACCCGCGCTATTTACCGAAGCCGAACACGTCCTGGTGGAAGCGGCCGCCGGCGATTAGCTGTTCGAGCCACGCCGAACCCTGCGCGTGCTCGCCGCCAACCTGTTGCATCCAGATGAGTACTAAAGTGTCTCGTACCGCGGGCGCCATGTAGCGGCCGTCGCCGCACAGGAACACACTCGCGCCCGCCTCCAGCGCGCGCCAAACGCGCTCCTGCTCGGCCCAGAGCGCATCCTGCACGAACCGCCACGGGTGCGACGGCACCGCGGAGAAGGCGAGGTGCAGGTCGATCAACCCGTCCGCCGCCCAAGCCTCCATCTCGTCGCGACAGAACCAGTCATGGTCGGGATGACGGCAGCCGAAGAACAACAGGCTGGTCGCGACCTGCTCGCCCGCCGCCACCTGCACCGCGCGTTCCTGCAGAAAGCCGCGCAAGGGTGCGAACCCGGTGCCAGGCCCGATCAGGATCATCGGCTGCGCAGGGTCCGCGGGCGGTGCGAAAGGGGGATTGGGGCGACGGACGTGGCCGAAGACGTGCTCGCCCGGTGTGAGCGCCTTCATGTAATCGGACGCGAAACCGCGGTGCTCGCCGAACCCCGACCAGGCGGGCGCCGCGATCGTGCCGACGATCAGGTCGGCGACGTCGGGCGAGACGAGCGGCGACGAAGCGATCGAGTAGAAGCGGGGCTGGATCGCCGGGCTCCAGTCGATCAGCTGCTCCAGCGTCACCGCTGCGGCAGGGTGTCGTTCGATCAGGTCGAGCAGAGAGACGCGCTTTTCGGCGACTTCGGTGTCGAAAGCGCGCTCCAGCGCCTCAAGTGTTGCCACGGTGTGAGGGCACCGCGTGGTGCAGCGCAACCCCGTGAGCGCACGCCTGGACACCGTCTCGGACAGCTCAACGAAGTCGGTCAGCAACTGCTCGACCGTCACCGTGGCGCCGAGCGGCAGATGCTTGAAGCGGCCGCCCTGCGCGTCGACGCGCACCTGCGTCGCGCCGCGCACGCCGAGCAGGTCGAGCGCACGCGCGACCAGATCGGGGCGATTGCGCGCGTAGACCGCAAGGTGATCGCCCGCGGCATAATGCTGGCCATCGGCCAGGCGCACACGCACCAGCCGCGTCGACGGGCGCGGCGGTTCCTGTGCGAAGTCCCACAAGCCGTTGGCCGGCTGCACGAGCTCGTCGTTGGCGACGATCTCCAGCCGCTGCGCATGCTCGGGCAAGGCACGCGCGCGCGTCTCGGCGGCGTCGACCGGCACCAGAGAGAGCGTCGCGTTATTCGCCGCCGGCTCCGCCTGTGCGCCCAGTGCCTGCCACAGGTCACGAACGAAGGCCGCGATCGCGCCATCGAAGTCACCCTGCCCATCCGCCTCTCCGCGCGGCACCAGCCGCTCGCCACCCGCTGCCGCGATCGCGGCGTCGATCCGTTTCGGGAACGCCTGGAAACTCGGCCACTGGCTGTTGCCGATACCGAGCACGGCGTAGCGCGCGCCCGACCAGTCCGCACCATCGAAGGCGCCGGCATCGAGCGCGCGCTCGATCTCGACCGCGCTGTCGGGGGCGCGGCCGTTATAGGTCGCGGTCACGATCACGATCACCTTGTCGGCGGGCGCGGCACCGCCCTTGAAGCTCTCGTTCATCGATCGCACGACGACGTCAAACCCGTCGGTGCGCGCACGCTCGGCGATCTCCTCCGCCACGTCGCGCGCGGTACCGAGTGAGGTGCCGTAGAGCAGCACGAAGCGCTGGCCCGACCCTGCTACGGCACCGACTTCGATCGCTTCATCCGCCGCCGCGGCTTCGCCCATCTGCAACCGCTCATGGCTCCCGCGCAGCCGGACGCGCATGGTGAATTCGTCGGGCTTGATCGACAGCGTTTCCTTGACGCGCAGCGTGTAGCTGTGCGGGTCGCTGATCGCGAAGGCGCGCAGCAGCATGGCGAGCGCGATCTTCGCCTCGACCATCGCGAACTGCCGCCCGATGCACGCGCGCTCGCCGTTACCGAACGGCTTGTACGCGTGCGGGTGACGCGCGGCCTCCGCCTCGGGCAACCAGCGGTCGATGTCAAACTCGTCTGGGCGGTCCCACACATCGGGCGCGCGGTGAAGGCCGGGGGTGAAGATGTTGACCGGCCGATCCTTGCGCATCTGCCAGCCGGGTTTGCCGCCGCACGCGCCGATCACCTGATCCTCGAACGGCGCGACGCTGAACGCGGGCGCGGTCGGCCAGAGCCGCAGCGCTTCCTTCAGCACGCGCTCGATCACCTCCAGCTTCGCGACATGGGCATAGTCCGGCCGCGTGTCGTCCGGCAGCACGCCGTCGACCTCGGCATAGGCCTGCGCGAGCACCGCCGGATTGCGCAGCAGGTAAGTGAAGGCGAACGTCAGCATCCCCGACGTCGTCTCGTGTCCCGCAATCAGGAAGGTCAAAACCTGATAGCGGATGTTGAGATCGTCCAGCCCTTCGCCCGTTTCCGGGTCGACCGCGGTCAGCATCAGATTGAGCAGGTCGCGGCCGTCATTGGGGTTGACGCGGCGATCGGCGATGATGCCGTCGACCAGCGCGTTCATCTCGGCGATGTCGGCCTCGTATTGCGCCGCCGCGCGCTTGGCGAAGCGTTGCTGGACAGGCAGTCGCGTGATGACGTTGAGCGCTTCCGACAAAGCGCGGCCCAGTGCGACGAGGAAGCTGTCGAGCTCGTCGCGCTCGAACGAGTTGAAGCGATGGCCGAACCCCGCGATTGCGATCGAATCCAGCGTCAGCCGCGTCATGTCGTCGGCAACGTGGACGTCTGTGCCCGCCGCGCGCGTCCACTTGGCGACGAGCTGATCACACACCTCGACGATCATGTCGAAATAACCGCGCATCGCGCGCTGCGAAAAGGCGGGCAGCAGGATGCGGTGCGCCTTGCCCCAGTTCGGCTCCTCGCTGAACGCGGTGAAAAGCCCGTCCCCTGCGAACTTGCGCACGACGCGCAACGCCGGCCCCGGCATCTTGCGAAAGCGCGTCTCATCCGACAGCTCCGCCACAAGGTCGGGATCGGTGACGAAGATTGATACGCGGCTGCCGAACCGCAGCTTGAAGATGCCTTGCGGCTCTGATCGACTGACGCTGAGCAGGTGGCCGATTAGCCCCGCACGCGCGATCTGGTGCAGGTGGCCGATGACCGGCAGCGCGCGCGGCATCGGCACCGGTGCGGACGGCGCGACGGGTATGTCGTTGGGTTTGCTAGCCATGATCGCCGTTGCTCCGTTGCGCGTGCCAAGCCTCAAACACGGGCCCGGCGCCTTGCGCAAGTTGCCGCAACGGCAGGCTGGCGGCACGCACCGCTGGCCGGTAGAAGGCGCGCATGGTCCGCTTTCTGCCCTCCATGCTCGAACCGCTGGTCGCCGGCATCGCCGCAGCAGTGGGGATGACGCATCCCGCCAATGCCGCGATGCAGGATCCGGCGACCGACCCGGGTTGCGCCAACGTTCGCGTCGCTATCCCGGCCGAGCTGTCGCACTGGAGCATGCGCTCCCCGCTGACCGCGGGAAATGCGCCGCGCAACGCCCCTGTGCTCGCAATTAATCGCGCCGCGGACCTCAGACTCGCACCGCTTGGCGAAGTGCAGCCGCGGATCGCGCCGGGCAGAACGCCGGCGCCGGGCAGCTATGCGGGCCTCGCAATGTTTCAGGTAACGCGCCCCGGTACCTACCGCGTCGCGCTGGGGCAGAAGGCGTGGATCGACGTGATCCGCGGCCGCGCAGGCGTGCCGTCCAGCGCACACACGATGGGCCCGCGCTGCACCGGCGTCGCCAAGCTGGTCGATTTCC
>NZ_CAJYVU010000051.1 GCF_913778135.1 uncultured Sphingomonas sp.
ATCGCGGTCGTGTTGATCTGGTTCACCACCGGCGCCATCACGAAGAAGCTGAGGAACAGTGACAGCCCGATCAGCACCTGATTGGGCGGCGTCTGCTGCAATCCCATCGCCTGGCGCAAGATCGACAGCACGATGATGATCCGCGTGAAGCTGGTCATCATCAGCACGATGCCGGGCAGCACCGTGAGCAGCCCCATGATGATGAGGACCTGCAAAGAGAGCGACAGCGATCCGCCACCCGGCGTCGCATTGGCGTCACCCCGCGAGAGCTGTCCCAGCGCGCGGTCGATCGCGTCACCGACACCCGGCGCGGGCGCCGCGGGTGCGCCAGCGGGCGGGGCAACCTGCGCGAAGGCGGGAACCGCGATGCACAACATGATGACGATCGCGGCGAGCGCCAGCACGACACGCACCCAGCCGTGCGAGGTCTGCGCGCGCGGCGCGACCGGCGCGATCAGCGCCGGGCCGCGCCCGGTACGGGTAACGGTGATGCTCACGCGCGTCCTCCACGCGTCAGATTTGCGAACGCGTCGCGGAACGACGGCGTCGGTGCTGCTGCGGGCGCGAGCTCATCGGACGCAGTCACCACGCCGCCTTTGTCGACCAGCGTGACGCCGGTGCGCGCGACCGAGACGAGCAGGCGACGCCCCTCGAACTCGACCACCGCCAGCTTGACGCCGGGCGAGATCATCATCGTCTCGCGCACCGCGATCGTCCGCGTCGCGGCCGCACCCGGCATCCGCGTCTCCAGCTTGCGCCAGAGATACAGCGACCCGATCATCAGCCCGCACACCAGCGGCAACAGCACGATCAGCTTGAGCACGTAAGTCCACATCATGGCGTGTCGCCTCAGCCGCGCTTCTCGGGCGAGACGAGCTCGAGCAGCTTGACGCCGAAGCGCTCGCCCACCGTCACCACTTCGCCGCGGCCGATCAGTGTGCCGTTGACGAACACGTCGAGAAATTCGCCCGCCTGCCGGTCGAGCTCGATCACGCTGCCTTCGCTGAGTGCCAGCAGCTCGCGCAGCGCGAGCGTGGTCGATCCGATCTCCACCGTCAGCTTGACGTCGACGTCCTGCAACAGCCGCAGGTTGGCCGCAACAGCCGAGTCCACCGCGAAATCGGCGGTCATGTCGTTCATGCGATAGGTCCTTCGAGCTTGGAAATGCGGATCGCAGCGCGACCGTTGGAGGTGCCGACGGTGCCGCTGCCGATGCAGTTCTTGCCGACGACGATCGGCACGTCGTTGTTGAACGCGATCGGGATCACGTCGCCGGGTTTCAGGTCCATCAACCGGTGCAGCGGCAGCACCGGCTCGGCCAGCACCGAGCGGACGGGCATGCGCACCGTCATCGCGGCGCGGGTCAGCCCCATCTGCCACTCGGCATCGGCCTCGGCGGGCTTGGCGACGACCTTGCCGGTCAGCACCTGGGTAAAGGGTTTCAGCGCCGCAACCGGATAGAGCAGGTCGACGAACACCGGCTTGGCGTTCTCGCCCGCCACGCCGAAGCGGGTGACGACGACGACCTCGTCGCCCTCTATCCCCGACACATGCGCCGCATTGGTCTCGCAGCTGCCGACCGAGAAGGCCGCGCGCGCGACCGGTTCCCACGTCAGCTCGAGCTGATCGGCGATGCCTGCGCCAAGCCGCGTCACCAGCGCCTCGGCGGCGGGCGACAGGTCGGTCGCGGTGATCGGCGCAGCGCCCGTGCCACCGAAGAAGATGTCGAGCAGCCCGACGACGAACGCACCGTCGAACGCGCACAGCATCACGCGTCCGTCCATCCCCATCGGCAGCCACGCGGTCAGCGCGTCGCCGCGCTCAGCCCGGTAATCGGCGAAGCGGACGACCTCCAGCGGCTCGGCCCAGCAGCGCGCCTCGACCCGCATATATCCCTCGAACACCGGGCGCAGGTTGCGCGCGAGGCGTGCCGACAGGTGTTGCAACGTGTGGAGGTCGCCGAAGGGGTGGAGCTTGCTCTGACCCAGCAGCCCCGCGTCCGCCTGGCCCGCGTCGCGCGTCCGCTCGCGACGTTCGGACGCGGCACGGCCGCCCTTGCGAGCGGCGGGTGATTCGGGGGTTGCGGGCCTGTTAACCATGCCCGTTCACTGAACAACGAAATTGGTAAAGTAGACGTTACTGATCCCGCCGAAACCTTCCTTTTGTTCAAGCACGCCGTTGATCGCGACGGTCAGTCTACGCGCCAGCTGCAGCTTGCCCTGGCTGGTGAACACCTGATCCTCGGTGGTGTCGCCCAGCGCCATCAGGATCGCGGAGCGGATCGCGATGTCGTTGGTCTTCATGTGCTCGATCACCTTGTCGTCGTACGGCGTCGAGACCGCGACGCCGACCTGGACGAAGTGGGTCGAGTCCTGCAGATTGGAGGTGAATTCCTTCTCGAGCGGGTAATAGTTGGAGGCGTATTTGTCGCCTGCCATGCTTTCGGGCGTGGCAAGGCCGCCGTGGCTGGCGGGTGCACTTTCGCCGCCGCCGTGTCCGCCCTCGCCGCCGCCGTCACCGGCACGCTTCTGCTCGGACTTGCGCACCAGATGCGGCTTGTTCGGATCTTCCTTCGCCGCGCCGTGCGCACCGCCGACCATGCCGCTGCTGGCGGCGTACAGCCCCGCGCCGACGCCGCCGCCGACCAGCACGCCGACGCCCAGCACCAGGCCCAATATCTTCACCAGCTTGCCCTTCTTCTTGGGCGTGGGCGCGGCTTCTGCCTTGTCACTCATCGATCAGGTCCTTTTTCAGGCAATGCGTTGGTCGGTGTCGTCCGTCGCGCCGTGCTCGGCACTGCGCGGACGGGTTGAAAAGGGGGTGGCGGGCGCCTGCTGCCGTGGTGCGTCGCCGCCGCTACCGTTCCCGGCGCCGGGCTGCTGGCCCGCGCCGCCGGCGTGGCCGCCGCTCAGTTGCAGTTTGACGCCGCGCGCATCGGCCAGTTCGGTCAATCGCGGTTGCGCGTCGGCCAGCAGCTGACGCGTCTGCGCCTGCTCGGCAGTGATCTGCACCTGCACCTGGTCGCCGTCGCGCTTCAGCGACACGTCGATCGTGCCCAGCATGTCGGGCGACAGCCGCAGCCGCGTGTCGTTCTCCGCCGCCATGTCGCGCAAGGTCACGATCCGCTCGATCATCGCCGCGGGCCAGTGTTCGTGCCGCATGTCGAGCGTGCCCTGCTGCGCGGCGCCAGCGGCGGCCACGCCGGGGATCACGGGTGCGAGCGGCGCGGGTGCCGGCATCGCGTCGCCGGGCTGGCGCATGTCCTGCTCGCCCAGCGCACGGTGGATCGCAGCGGCGAAGACCTGGGCGGCCGGCGCGCTGGTCGGGCGCAGGGGTGTCGCGGGCAGGTCGAGCGCGATGCGTGGCGGTGAGGCGATCGACGCGGCCTCGCGCGCAGTCGCACCGGGTCCGATACCGGCGTGCGGCCCTGGCTGTTCGTGCGCCACAGGCGCGATGGAAGTGGTCGGGATGGTGACCGGTGCCGAAGCCGGAACGACGAAAGGCGCCGGGCCCGCCGGGGCGAACGACACTGCTACGTCACTCGATGGCGACACAGGAGCAAATGTCGGGGCGCTCAACCCGCCCGCCGGCATCGAAGACCCCATCGCCAGGTTCGGGCGTGGCGAAACCGCATCACGCACACCCGTACCGGAGGTCACGGCGCCACGCGCCGCTGCCCCCGCCGTCGTCGTCATTGCTTGCGTCGCGGGAACACGCAGCTGCGTGGGCGAGAGCCTGAACGCTTGTTCGGGAGCACTGACCGACGTGGCTGTTCCCGCCGATGTCGCGAGCGGCAATG
>NZ_CAJYVU010000052.1 GCF_913778135.1 uncultured Sphingomonas sp.
GCCTGCGGCATGCCACCTCCCCCTGGCGGGGGAGGATTTTTTCCGTCGGATGCAGGTTCGACTAATCGTTGCCGCCGACCCAATCGCCGAACCCGCCCAGCACCGATCCTTCGCCGCGGTTCTGGCCGCCGCCGTTCGCCGCCGCCATCATGCGGCCCGCGAGGCGCGAGAAGGGTAGCGACTGGATCCAGACCGTGCCCGGTCCGCGCAGCCGTGCGAAGAACAGGCCTTCGCCGCCGAACAATGCGCTACGCACGCCGCCGACCGTGACGAGGTCGAACTCGACCGACGGCGTCATCGCCGCGAGGCAGCCGGTATCGACGTGCAGTTCCTCGCCCGGCACCAGCTTCCGCTCGACGACGGTGCCGCCCATCTGGACGAAGACCCAGCCATCGCCGGTCAACGACTGCATCACGAAGCCCTCGCCGCCGAATAGCCCAGTCATGACCCGCCGCTGGAAATAGATGCCGAGCTGCACGCCCTTCGCCGCGGCGAGGAACGCGTCCTTCTGGCAGATCAGCTGCCCACCCAGGTCCGACAGGCGCAGCGGCACGATCGAGCCCGGCGTCGGCGAGGCGAAGGCGACGCGTGCCTTGCCGTAGCCTTCGTGGGTGAAGACGGTGGTGAACAGGCTTTCGCCTGTGACCAATCGCTTCCCGGCGCCAAGCAGCTTGCCCATGAAGCCGCCACCGCTCGCACCGCTGCCGTCGCCGAACACGGTGGTCATCGCGATGCTGGCGTCCTTCCACACCATTGCGCCCGCCTCCGCCACCGCGCTCTCGCCAGGATCGAGCTCGATCTCGACGAACTGGAGCTCCTGGCCCTTGATCTCGAAATCGACGTCGTCGGCGACGCCGTCGCGGCGCATGTGTGACCAGGGACTGTTCGGCATGGAAGGCTCCTGAATTAGCGTCAGTGTGTTATATACATGCTACAGCGGTCGTGCAACGTGGAGCCGGGTTGATTCGCCGGTAACTCACCCGGTATTAGGCGCGTCCGGGCGACCGCGTTGGTCGCCCTTGCTGTTTGAACGAGGAGAAGCCCTGTGTCCGCTTCCATGCCCGCATTGATGCCCGTCTACCCGCGGTGCGACGTGCGACCGGTGCGCGGCGAGGGGGTCTACCTCTACGGCGAGCGCGGCGAGCAGTATCTCGACTTCGCGAGCGGGATCGCAGTCAACGCGCTGGGTCACGCGCACCCGGTGCTGACGAAGGCGATCGCGGATCAGGCGGCGACGCTGATGCACGTGTCGAACCTGTACGGCAGCCCGCAGGGCGAGGCGTTCGCGCAGAAGCTGGTCGACGCGTCGTTCGCCGACACCCTGTTCTTCACCAATTCGGGCACCGAGGCGGTCGAGTGCGCGATCAAGACCGCGCGGCGCTATCATTTCGCGAACGGCAACCCCGAGCGGCACACGCTGATCACGTTCAACAACGCGTTCCACGGCCGCACGATGGGCGCGATCAGCGCGACCAACCAGGCGAAGATGCGCGACGGGTTCGAGCCGCTGCTGCCGGGTTTCGCCTATGCAGCCTTCAACGACCTGGAGGCGGCGCTCGCGCTGGTCGACGACAACACCGCCGGCTTCATGGTCGAGACGATCCAAGGCGAGGGCGGCGTGTCGGCGGCGACGCCTGAGTTCATCCAGGGCTTGCGCAAGGCCGCGGACGAGCGTGGTCTGCTGCTGGTGCTCGACGAGGTGCAGTGCGGCTACGGGCGCACCGGCAAGATGTGGGCGTACGAGCATTACGGCATCACCCCCGACATCATGTCGGTCGCAAAGGGGATAGGTGGCGGCTTTCCGCTCGGCGCGTGCCTGGCGACCGCGGAGGCCGCGAAGGGGATGGTGTTCGGCACGCACGGCTCGACCTATGGCGGGAACCCGCTGGCGATGGCGGCGGGCGAAGCGGTGCTGGGCGTGATCCAGGGCGACGGCTTCCTCGACAACGTTGCGAAGATGGGCGAGCGGCTGCGTTCGGCACTCGAGCAGATGATCCCCAACTTCGATCACGTGTTCGAGCCGGGCCTGCGCGGAAAGGGCCTGATGACGGGCGTGAAGCTGAAGCCGGAGGCCGACGCGCGGCAGTTCGTCGCGCACCTGCGCGACAATCACGGGCTGCTGCTGGTGTCGGCGGGCGAGAACGTCGTGCGCATCCTGCCGCCGCTGATCATCGAGGAACGCCACATCGACGAGTTCGTGCAGAAACTGAGCGACGGCGCGCGCGTGTTCGTCCCCGCGGCCGACGATTGATCCCAACTACCGCCATCCGGGACCGGGTTCGCGTGGAGTGAGCCCGGCCCGACCGGAAAGGCCCGACCCCATGACGACCCGCCACTTCCTGAACCTGTCCGACGCGGGCGCCGACGCGATCGCGGCGATGCTGGACGATGCGCTGACCCGCAAGCAGGCGCGCAGCAACTGGCCGAAGGGGCAGGTCGACGCCGACGCGCCGCTCGCCGGGCGCGTCCTCGCGATGATCTTCGAGAAGAACTCGACCCGCACGCGCGTGTCGTTCGACATGGCGATCCGCCAGCTCGGCGGTCAGTCGATCGTGATGGAAGCGGGGCAGATGCAGCTGGGGCGCGGCGAGACGGTGGCCGACACCGCGCGCGTGCTGTCGGGATATGTCGACGCGATCATGATCCGCACCGACGACCATGCCAAGGTCGAGGAGATGGCGCGCTACGCGAGCGTCCCCGTCATCAACGGGCTGACCGACGCGTCGCACCCGTGCCAGATCATGGCGGACCTGTTGACGGTCATCGAGAGCGGCAAGTCGCTGCCTGGCCTAAAGGTCGCGTGGCTGGGTGACGGCAACAACGTGCTCGCCTCGATCGTCGAGGCCGCGGGGCTGATGCATTTCGATGTCGTCGCCGCCTGCCCGCAGGGGTTCCAGCCCGACGAGGAGGCGATCACGCGCGCGTCGGGGCGCGCCCGCGTCGTCGCGGACCCCCGCGAGGCGGTGGAGGGTGCGGACATCGTCGTCACCGACACCTGGATCTCGATGGGGCAGGCGCAGGCCGAGACCAAGCTCGCCGCGATGATGCCGTATCAGGTCGACGCTGCACTCATGGCGCAAGCCAAGCCCGACGCGAAATTCCTCCACTGCCTGCCCGCGCACCGCGGCGAGGAAGTGACGCCGGAGGTGATCGACGGCACGCAGTCGCTGATCTGGGCGGAGGCGGAGAACCGGCTGCACGCGCAAAAGGCGATCCTGCGCTGGTGTTTCGGGCAGATCGGGTGATCGGTTGATCGCCGGCGGGTAGCCTCCCAAATAGGTGGCATTCCACGACATGCTGGCCCATCGCGCCGCCTTTTCCGGCGTACGGGTCTGCGTCGATCCGCTGACGGAGCCGCCGATCTTGACCGACCAGATAAACGCCGACCTCGACCGCGCGCTCGGTTTCGCGATCCCCGAGCGGCACGCGCGCGGGCGCGTCATGCGGCTGGGGCCGACGCTCGACACGATTCTCGCCGCGCACGCCTATCCGCCGGTGATCGAGCGGCTGCTCGCCGAGGCGCTGACGCTGACTGCGCTGATCGGCTCGACGCTCAAGGACCCGAGCGGGCAGCTGACGATGCAGACGCAGACGCAGAACGGCGTCGTCACGCTGATGGTGTGCGACTATCGCGGCGGCGAGCTGCGCGGCTACGTTCAGTTCGACGCCGACAAGTTGGCGGACGTGGGCGAGGAGCCGAGCCTGTTCGCCTTGTTCGGGCAAGGCTATCTCGCGATCACCTTCGACCTCGCCAGCACCGGCGAGCGGTATCAGGGGATCGTGCCGCTGGACGGCGAGACGATCGCGGACGCGGCGCAGAGCTATTTCTTCCAATCCGAGCAGATCCCGACGCTGCTGCGCGTCGGGGTGAAGAAGGGCGCGGACGGGCGCACGGTCGCGGGCGGGCTGCTGCTGCAACACCTGCCCGAGGGCGAGCTGGGGCGCGAGCGGTTGCACGTCCGGCTCGACCATCCCGAATGGGAGCATGTCGCGGCGCTCGGCAGCACGATGGGGGTCGACGAGCTGGCGGATGCGACCGTGCCGCTCGAGACGCTCGTCTGGCGGTTGTTCAACGAGGAGAGCGAGGTGCGCGTGCTCGACCGCGCGACGATCTCGCGCGGGTGCCGCTGCACGCCCGAGCATATCCGATCGGTGCTGGCCAAATTCCCGCTCGCCGACCGGCTGGAGATGGCGGACGAACACGGCGTGATCGCGGTCGACTGCGCGTTCTGCGCCACCGTTTTCCCGCTCAAGGCCGAAGATGTTGAAGCGTAACGCTTTTTGTTAACGCTTCGGCAAGGTTTATAGGGTAGGGCCGCTGACATACTCCTCATCCGAGTATGTTTTCTCCCAAGAAAACGGCTTTCTGCAGCCGCCTGGGCCGCCCGACGGGGCGGCCCTTTCCTTGTCGGCGCGCCGCCAAACGGGGCGCCCTTTTCTTGTCCGGCAACTCGGTGCTGGGAGCGTCGTGAATGTGTCGAAGGGTTGCGTATCGCTCCTGATCGGCCTAGCGGCGCGCGGATCATGACACAGCAAACTCCTGCGGTCGTCCTCGTCTCGGGCGGGCTCGACTCGATGGTGTCCGCCGCGCTCGCGCGCGAGGCGGGCTATCCGGTGCTCGCGCTCTCGGTCGACTACAACCAGCGGCACCGCGTCGAACTCGCCGCCGCCGCGCGCGTGGCGAAGGCGGTCGGGGCGCAGCGCCACGTCGTGCTGCCGCTCGACCTGTCGGCCTTCGGTGGTTCGGCGCTGACGGACGACAGCATCGCGGTGCCGAAGGACGGCGTCGAGGCGGGCGCGATCCCCGTCACCTACGTGCCGGCGCGCAACACGATCTTCCTCAGTCTCGCGCTCGGCTGGGCCGAGGCGGCGGGCGGGCGGGACCTGTTCGTCGGGGTCAACGCGCTCGATTATTCGGGCTATCCCGATTGCCGGCCCGAGTTCATCGCCGGTTTCGAGCGGCTGGCCGAGCTCGCCACCAAGGCGGGCGTCGAGGGCGCGCCGTTCCGCATCCACGCGCCGTTGCAGCACATGACCAAGGCCGATGTGGTGTGCGAGGGCGCACGATTGGGGCTCGACATGGGGCTGAGCTGGTCGTGCTACGATCCGACCCCAGCCGGGCAGCATTGCGGGCTGTGCGACTCGTGCCGGCTGCGTCACAAGGGGTTCGAGGATGCCGGCGTCGCCGATCCGACCGACTATGCCGTGACGCCGCCGGCGCCCTGATGACCTATTCGGTCAAGGAAATGTTCCTGACGCTTCAGGGTGAGGGCGTGCAGGCGGGGCGGCGCGCGGTGTTCGTGCGCTTCGCCGGGTGCAACCTGTGGACCGGGCGCGAGCAGGACCGCGCGCGCGCGATCTGCCGCTTCTGCGACACCGACTTTGTCGGCACCGACGGCGCAGGCGGGGGCAAGTTCGGTGATGCCGACGCGCTGGTCGCCGCGGTGTCGGGCTTCTGGGGCGAGGGCGCGGAACGCCGCTTCGTCGTGCTGACGGGCGGCGAGCCGATGTTGCAGGTCGACGACGCGCTAGTTGATGCGCTCCACGCCGCGGGGTTCGAGATCGCGATCGAGAGCAACGGGACGCTTCCCGTCCATCCCGGGATCGACTGGGTCTGCATCAGCCCCAAGGCGGGGAGCGAGACGGTGCAGCGCTCGGGCGACGAATTGAAGCTCGTCTGGCCGCAGCCGGGCAGCGACGTCGCGGCGATGGAGCAGTGGGACTTCCGCCACCTGCTGCTGCAACCGATGGACGATGCGCGCGGGGCTGCGAACGTCGACGCGGCGATCGCGCTGGTGATGGAACGCCCGCTCTGGCGGTTGTCGCTCCAGACGCACAAGGCGCTGGGCTTGCGCTGATCCCCGCGAAGGTGGCGCTCAGCGCGCCGCCTGCTCCGCCTCGTAGTTCTTCAATTCGTCGCCGGTGATGCGGACGACGTGGAGAACGTTGGTCGACCCCGGCGTACGGAAGGGCACGCCCGCCATCACGATCACGCTGTCGCCGGCCTTGGCAACGCCCTGGCGCAGCGCGATGCGCTTGGCCTTGGCGACCATTTCCTCGAACGAGGCGACGTCGCGGGTGTGGACGTTGTGCGTGCCCCATAAGAGGCCCAGGCGACGCGCGGTTTCGAGCTGCGGCGTCAGCACCAGGATCGGCACGCCCGGCCGCTCGCGCGCGATCCGCCGCGCGGTCGAGCCCGAGGTGGTGAAACAGATGATCGCGGAGGCCGACACCGTTTCGGCGATGTTCTTCGCGGCCTCGGCCAGCGCGTCGGCTGTGGTGGGGTCGGGGCGCGTGACCGTGAAGTGGATGCGGTCGCCGTGCATCGGATCGCGCTCCACCGCGTCGCCGATCGCGTTCATCATCGACACCGATTCGACCGGCCACTGGCCCGCCGCGCTCTCGGCCGACAGCATGATCGCGTCGGCACCGTCGTAGATCGCCGTCGCGACATCCGACACCTCGGCGCGGGTGGGCGAGGGGCTGACGATCATCGATTCGAGCATCTGCGTGGCGACCACCACCGGGCGACCGAGCCGGCGCGAGGTCTCGACGATGCGCTTCTGCAAGGGAGGGACCGACTGCGGCGGCAGCTCGACACCCAGGTCGCCGCGCGCGACCATGACGCCGTCACATGCCTCGACGATCTCTTCCAGCCGCTCGATCGCGGCAGGCTTCTCAATCTTGGCGAGGAGCGCGGCCTTGCCCTCGATCAGCTTGCGCGCCTCCCACAGATCCTCGGGACGCTGGACGAACGACAGCGCGATCCAGTCGACGCCCTGGTCGATCGCGAAGGCGAGGTCGCTGCGATCCTTCGCGGTCAGCGCCGCCATCGGCACGACCACGTCGGGAACGTTCAGCCCCTTGTTGTTGCTCAAGGGACCGCCGACCTCGACCGTCGTCACCAGCCTGTCGGCGTCGCATTCCACCACGCGCAGCACCAGCTTTCCGTCGTCGAGCAGCAGCCGCGCGCCCGCCTCCATTGCGGCGAAGATTTCCGGGTGCGGCAGCTGCACCCGCGTCGCGTCGCCAGGCGTCGTGTCATGGTCGAGCACGAAGGTGCTGCCCTTTTCCAAGACGACGCGTCCTTCCGCGAAGCGTCCGACGCGCAGCTTCGGCCCCTGCAGATCGGCGAGGATGGTGGAGGGGCGGTCGAACTCCTGCTCCAGCGAACGGATCGCCTTGATCACGTCGACCTTGGATGCCTGGTCGCCGTGGCTCATGTTGATGCGGAAGGCGTCGGCGCCGGCCTGGAACAGCTTCGCGATCATCTCGGGCGTGTTGCTCGCCGGGCCGAGGGTCGCGAGGACGCGGACCTTCCGCGAGCGAGGGGCGAAGGAGTGGGTCATGGGGAGGCTTCCTGCTTTGCGCGTGCGTGCCTTAGCCGCTAACCGCGGCTGATCAACCTACTAGACGCGCAACCGCGTCATTGGAGTGACACATGGACCGGCTCGACACCCTCAACGACGCGGCCGCCGCCGCCGCTTTCCGCCGGCTGGTGCGCCACCTGCGCCACCGCACTGACGCGCAGAACGTTGACCTGATGGGGCTCGCGGGCTTCTGCCGCAACTGCCTGTCCGATTGGACGCAGGAAGCATCGGGGATGAGCAAGAACGATGCGCGAGAGACGATCTACGGCATGCCCTATGCCGATTGGAAGGCGAACCATCAGGCCGACGCGACGCCGGAGCAGCTCGAGCGGATGGCGGAGAGCGTTAAGAAGAACGCCTGATCGGCGCACCCCTTGCCGCTGCGATGAGAACCGGCCAACCTGTCGCCAACAGGAGGCGCGCCGGGGCAGGCGTGCGACAGGGGAGACAGGCCGTTGTTGAAGTTCGTCGGTAGCGCGCTGGCGCTGGTTCTCGCAGTGCCCGCGATGGCGCAGGTCTCGGCGCCGACGTCCGCGCCCGCAGCCGGATCGGTCGTCACCTATATCCACGCCGGGCAGCTGCTCGACCGTCCGGGCAAGCCGCCGCGCGGAAACAGCACGATCGTGGTGCGCGACGGACGCGTGGTCGAGGTGCGCGACGGCTTCGTCGCGCCGCCCGCGGGCGCGAAGCTGATCGAGCTGTCGCGGCGCTTCGTGCTGCCCGGAATGACCGACATGCACGTCCACCTGTGGGGAATCGGCGGCGATCCGATGCGCGCGCGGCTGGCCGAGGCGACGCAGGATCAGGCCGACGACATGATGGTCGCGGTGGTCAATGCACGAAAGACGCTGGAGGCGGGGTTCACCACGGTGCGCGACCTGGGCGGCGACGCGCGCGGCATTCGTGCGCTGCGCGACGCGGTCGAGCGCGGCGATATCGAAGGGCCGACGATCGTCAATGCGGGGCAGATGATCTCGGTGACCGGCGGGCACGGCGACGGCACCAATGGCCTTGGCGAGAGCTTCGCCGACGCGGTCCACGCGCATCAGATCAACGTCTGCGACGGCCCCGACGACTGCCGCCGCGCGGTGCGCCAGCAGGTCGGTCTCGGCGCGCAGGTGATCAAGTTTGCGGCGACCGGCGGCGTCTTGTCGAACGTCTCAGGCGGGCTGGGGCGCGCGATGACGCCGGAGGAAATGCGCGCGATCGTCGAAACCGCGCATGCGCTGGGGCGCAAGGCGACCGCGCACAGCCACGCGGCGGAGGGCACCAAGGCGGCGCTGGAGGCGGGCTGCGACTCGATCGAGCACGCGAGCTACCTCGACGACGAGACGATCCGGCTGTTCAAGGCGAAGGGCGCGTATTTGGTGCCGACCGAGATCGCGCCGGTCGCCGCGCTCGCGCAGGCGCGATCGGGCGCGCTGCCGCCCGCGACGATCCCGAAGGCGGAGGCCGCCGCCGCGGCGATGCACGCCAACCACAAGAAGGCGTGGGCGGCAGGCGTCAAGTTCGCGTTCGGCACCGATACGGGCGTGTCCAGGCACGGCGATAACGCGACCGAGTTCGCGTATCTGATCGATCTCGGCATGACCCCGGCGCAGGCGATCGCGAGTGCGACGGTGGCGGCGGCCGACCTGCTCGGCCGCGACGACATCGGCACGCTGGAGCCGGGCAAACGCGCCGACGTGATCGCGGTAACCGGATCGCCGCTGGAGGACGTGCGGCGGCTGGAGCACGTCGATTTCGTCATGCACCGGGGTCAGATCGCCAAACCGGTCGTCGACTAACGCTTGAGCGCGGGCGCGGCGTCCACTAGGTGCCGCGCCCACACCCATCAGGGTTAACCGGCCGAACCCCGCCTGCGCGCCCGCGCGGCAGGGCGCGCGGCCTATTCTTTCACGAGGACGGACGAGTAACATGGCTGAAGAGCGGGGCGAGGGCATGGGTGGCGGTCACGTCGCAGCGGACGAGCTGCGGCTGTTGATCGAGCGCGCCGAGCGGCTGGAGGAAGAGAAGAAGGGTATTCAGGACGACATCAAGGACGTGATGTCGGAGGCGAAGAGCCGCGGCTACGATCCCAAAGCGATCCGCAAGATTATGTCGATCCGAAAGAAGAAGCGTGAAGAGTATCAGGAAGAGGAAGCGATCCTCGAAGTGTACATGCAGGCGCTGGGCATGATCTGATCGTCCTCACGCGTCCTTCGGCTGAGGCGCATGGGGAGACTAAAGCGGCGGCGCGTGAATGGTCACGTGCCGCCGTTCGCGTTTCTACGCCGCCTCGGCCGAGGCGGTGGTCCAGCCGAGGTGCGGGATGGTGATCGAGCGTTTGCCCGACAGGTCGATGCGGCTGACGAACAGTTCGCGGCTCTCGATATAGCCGATCAGGCGGCGGACGCGGCCGAGCGAGCTGGTGCCGTAGGTGTGCGCCAGTTGCTCGTCCGACGGGCACGGCTCGCCCTCGCGCGCGGCGCGGGCGACGAGCAGGAAGGCGCCCATCATGTCTTCGGGCAATGTGTCGGCGAGGCGCAGCGCGTCGGCCCATTCCTCCGCGCGCACGTCGAAGATGCCCGCCCGCGCGCAGCTCAAGCGTCGGGTGAAGGCGGTCAGGTCCATCGCGGGCCGTGCGAGCCCTGCCATGCGGCAGCGGACCTGAAAATCCTGGAACAGCACGGACGCCGGTCGCCCGAATGCCTCGGGATCGGCGACGACCCCGCGCAACGCCTCGGCGTAGATCGCCTCGACCTCGTCCTCGCTGCGTTCGGGCTGCGCGGTCGCGGCGACGCTGGCGGCGGGGCTGCGCGACAGGTCGGCGGCGACCTCCGTCGCGGGCACGCGGCGCGGCCGCGGAACGTGCGCCATCGGCAGTTCGGGCGCGTCGACCACAGGCTCGACGATCAGATCGGCGAGTTCGAGCGGGCGCGCATTGGGCAGGGGCACGAGCTTCGGGCTTGACGAACGCGCCGAGGTTTCGACCTCGCCGATGCGCACACTGACGGGGCGGCGCGAGACCGCGGGGCCAAGCGCCATGAAGGTGCCGCGCGGCAGGTCGCGGATCGCCTCCGCCTGGCGTCGTTCCATGCCGAGCAGGTCGGCGGCGCGCGCCATGTCGATGTCGAGAAAAGTGCGCCCCATCAGAAAGTTCGACGCTTCCGCCGCGACGTTCTTCGCGAGCTTGGCGAGGCGCTGCGTGGCGATCACCCCGGCGAGCCCGCGCTTGCGCCCGCGGCACATCAGGTTGGTCATTGCCGACAGCGACGCGCGGCGCACCTCCTCTGCGACCTCGCCGCCCGTTGTCGGCGCGAACAACTGCGCCTCGTCGACCACGACGAGCGCGGGGTACCAATGTTCGCGCGGGGCATCGAACAAGGCCGACAGGAAGGCGGCGGCGCAGCGCATCTGGCCCTCGGCCTCCAACCCCTCAAGGCTGAGCACGACGGAGGTGCGATGCGCGCGCAGTCTGCCCGCGAAACGCTCGATCTCGGGCACTGAATAATCCGCCGCCTCGATCGCGACATGGCCGTAGGCACCCGACAGCGTGACGAAGTCGCCCTCGGGATCGATCACCACCTGTTGCACCTGACCCGCCGAGCGTTCGAGCAGGCGGCGCAGCAGGTGCGATTTTCCCGACCCCGAATTGCCCTGCACCAGCAGGCGGGTCGCCAGCAATTCCTCAAGGTCCATCGCGACCGGCGAGCCACGCTCGTCGAGCCCCATGTCCACGCGTACCGTCATGGCGGTGCCTGTGCCCGGCGCGTGTGGCGGGAGCAAGGCCGCGACTCGCGGGGGCATGGTTGAGCGCAGCGCCCGCCCGCTCTAAGAGCCGAGCAACGTTTCAGTTTGCAGGGTTACGATGGCCGGCCATTCCAAATTCAAGAACATCATGCACCGCAAGGGCGCGCAGGATAAGAAGCGCTCCAGCATGTTTTCCAAGCTCAGCCGCGAAATCACTGTAGCGGCGAAGATGGGCCTGCCCGACCCCGACATGAACCCGCGCCTGCGCGCCGCGATTGCCGCCGCCAAGGCACAGTCGATGCCCAAGGACAACATCCAGCGATCGATCGACAAGGCGTCGAAGGGCGACACCGAGAGCTACGAGGAAATCCGCTACGAAGGGTTCGGCCCCGGCGGCGTTAGCCTCATCATCGAGGCGCTGACCGACAATCGCAACCGCACTGCAACCAACGTGCGCACCGCGGTGTCGAAGAACGGCGGCAATCTGGGCACCGCCGGCTCGGTCAGCCACGGGTTCGACCGTGTCGGTCTCATCACCTATCCGGCGAGCTCCGGCGACGCCGACAAGGTGTTCGAGGCGGCGCTGGAAGCGGGCGCGGAGGACGTGACCTCGGGCGAGGACGGGCACGAGATCTGGACCGCGGTCGGCGATCTGCACGAGGTCGCCAAGGCGCTGGAGCCGGTGCTGGGCGAATCGACCGGTGCGAAGCTCGCGTGGCGGCCGCAGACCAATGTCGAGGTCGGCGAGGGTGATGCAGCGACGCTGTTCAAGCTGATTGATACGCTGGACGATGACGACGACGTGCAGCAGGTGTGGGGCAATTACGAAGTGTCCGACGCCGTCATGGAGAAGCTCGGCTGACCAAGCCTCTGATCATTCTCGGCATGGACCCCGGGCTCGGCACGACGGGGTGGGGCGTGATCCGTGCCGAAGGCAACCGGCTGACCCACGTCGCCAACGGGCAGATCAAGACCGACACGACGATGCCGCTCGCCCGGCGACTGTGGAACCTCCATTCCGCGCTGATCGACGTGATCCGCGCGGAGAAGCCCGACAGTTCGGCGGTCGAGGAGGTGCTGGGCAACAGCAACGCGCAGTCGACGCTGAAGCTGGGGCAGGCGCGCGGCGCGGTGCTGCTCGCCGCCGCCGCGTCCGGACTGATCGTCGGGGAATATCACCCCAGCGCGGTCAAAAAAGCGGTGGTCGGCACCGGCGGTGCGGAAAAGCGGCAGATCCAGGCGATGCTCGGCCACCTGCTGCCCGGCGCGAAACTGTCGGGGCCTGATGCTGCCGACGCGCTAGCGGTCGCGATCACGCACGCGCACCATCTGGCGAGTGCGGAGGGGATGATGCGGCGCGCGCGGGTCATGGCGTAGGGATCAGCGGGTAAGATTTGTCCTCCCGCTGTCGTCACGTTCCTGTTAGGTTCCGCCGTATGACCTCGCTCCGGCCATACACACGATGATCGCGCACCTGAAGGGTCGGCTGGAATCGACCGGGGTCGACCATGCGGTGATCGATGTCGGCGGCGTCGGCTATCTGGTCGGCGCGTCGGCGCGGACGCTTGCGGCGGTGGGACCTGTCGGGGAGGCGTGCGTGCTGCACACCGATCTGCTGGTGGGAGAGGATTTCCTGCGGCTGGTCGGCTTCGCGACGGCGGCCGAGCGCGACTGGTTCCGGCTGCTGACGGGTGTGCAAGGCGTCGGCGCGCGCGTTGCGCTGGCGATCCTGTCGGCCTTGGAGCCGAACGACATCAGTCGCGCGGTGATGGCGCAGGACAAGGCAACGGTCGCGCGCGCCAACGGCGTCGGGCCGAAGCTCGCCGAGCGGATCGTGCGCGAGCTGAAGGACAAGGTCGGCGGGGTCGCGATCGGTCCGTCGGCGGCGGCGCAGGTGGTGCCGGTCGGCGCGGGTGCGGACGCGGTCTCGGCATTGCTCAACCTCGGCTTCCGCCCGGCGGAGGCGAGCGCGGCGGTGGCCGCGGCGGAGGAGGAACTGGGCAAGACCGCGACGCTCGACGCGCTGGTGCGACTGGCGCTCAGGAAGGCGGCGAAGTGACGCGACCACGCGTATTCGGCTTCGACGTGTTCGGCACCGTCGTCGACTGGCGCACGAGCATCGCGCGCGAGAGTGCGGGCTTTCTCGCGACGATCGGACGCGATGACCTCCACGCCGAGCGCTTCGCCGATGCGTGGCGCGCGCGCTATCAGCCGGCGATGGCGAAGGTGCGCGAGGGCGGGCGCGACTTCGTCATTCTCGACGTGCTCCACCGCGAGATGCTGGTCGATCTGCTGCGCCATGACGGCATCGACGTGGATGCGCTCGACCCGGCGCTGGTGACGGAATGGTCGCACGCGTGGCATCGGCTCGATCCCTGGCCCGACTCGGTCGCGGGGCTTGCGCGGCTGCGCGCGCTGGCGCCCGTCGTTACGCTGTCGAACGGCAATGTCGCGCTGATGATCGAGCTGTCGCGGCGCGCGGGCCTCGAATGGGACGCGATCCTGGGCGCCGAGCACGCGCGCGCGTTCAAGCCGACGCGTGAGGTGTATCTGGCGACCGCGGCGGCGAGCGGGGTCGAGCCGGGTGAGTTCTGCCTCGTCGCCGCGCATCACAGCGATCTGGCGGCGGCGCGCAAGGCGGGGTTGATGACCGCGTACATCGATCGCCCGATGGAATATGGCGGCGCGCCCGCACCCGACCGCGACCAGCGGCAGGATTGGGACTATAAGGCGGACAGCCTGACCGCGCTTGCCGCGCAACTGGAAGCATCCAAGTGACCGACACCGAACGCCTGCTCACCCCTGCGCGGCGGCCCGAGGATGTCGACGCGGCGCTGCGGCCGCGCAGCCTCGACGATTTCGTCGGGCAGAAGGCCGCGCGCGAGAATCTGCGCGTGTTCATCGACGCGGCGCGCGGGCGTGGCGATGCGCTCGATCACGTCTTGTTCTTCGGGCCGCCGGGACTGGGCAAGACGACGCTGGCGCAGATCGTCGCGCGTGAGATGGGCGTGGGGTTCCGCGCTACCTCCGGCCCCGTCATTGCCAAGTCGGGTGACCTCGCCGCGCTGCTGACCAATCTCGAGGACGGCGACGTGCTGTTCATTGACGAGATCCACCGCTTGCAGCCCGCGGTCGAGGAAGTGCTCTACCCGGCTATGGAGGACCGCGCGCTCGACCTGATGATCGGCGAGGGACCATCGGCGCGCAGCGTGCGGATCGACCTCCCGCGCTTCACGCTCGTCGGCGCGACGACGCGGCAGGGATTGCTGACGACGCCACTGCGCGACCGCTTCGGGATACCGCTGCGGTTGCAATTCTACTCGGTCGAGGAACTGACCCGCGTGGTGACGCGCGCCGCCGGGCTGCTCGACATGGCAATCGCGTCGGACGGCGCGGCGGAGGTGGCGCGGCGGTCGCGGGGTACGCCGCGGATCGCGGGGCGGCTGCTGCGCCGGGTGCGCGATTTCGCCAGCGTCGCGGGCGTGGCGGTGGTCGACGCGGGCGCGGCCGACCGCGCGCTCAACCGGCTCGAGGTCGACCAATTGGGGCTCGACGCGATGGACCGGCGCTACCTGCACATGATCGCGGACGTGTACCGCGGCGGGCCGGTCGGGGTGGAAACGCTCGCCGCCGGCCTGTCCGAGCCGCGCGACACGATCGAGGAGGTGATCGAGCCGTATCTGATCCAGCTCGGCCTCGTTGCCCGCACCGCGCGTGGGCGCGTGCTGAACGCGGGCGGGTGGAAGCATCTGGGCCTCAACCCACCGGCCGGCAGCCAGGACGAGCTGTTCGGTTGACGTCTCAGTCGGCGTCGTAGCGGCGTGCGAAGCCGTTGTCGGACATCAACAGGTAGCGAAGCGCGTCGACCAGCGCCCAGGGTCCGGTCACGAGCAAGCCGACGACGGTGATCGACAGCACCAGCATCACCAGCCCCGACCCGGTCCGGCCGGTGTAGAAGCGGTGGATGCCGAGCGTCCCGAGGAAGAAGGCGAGCAACGCGGCGACGATGCGGCTGCGATCGCGGCGCGGGCGGGTCGGCGTGGGCGCCGGCGCATAGGCCGCGAGCGCGCCTTGCCCTGGCAGCGGGAACACGCTGATCGCGTCGCGGCCCGCGACGTCGAAATCGACCTCCATGCCGATGCTCGGCTCGCCTGCCTGCGTCCAGTCTGCGGGAGTGAAGGTGTAGCGATCGCCGTCGTTGCCCGCGATGACGCCGCGCCCGCTACGCGTGTCGACGCCCAGTATCTGTCCGCGCATCAATCCCCTCGCATGGCTCGACGCGTGGGCTAGCGCATCGATCGCGTTCTTCGCAAGCGGGTGGCTGGTCGCGGGAGCAGACATCGTGCGGCTGCGTTGGAGCGGCGAACTCGAGGAGAAAACGCCCATGTCGCACGCGCACACGCCGCCGGTTCCGAAGGACAATCAGTCGCCTTATCCGCTGCGCGAGCCGCCGCATCCGCATGCCGAGACGAAGCCCGCGGACAAGCCCGCGCCGCGTGCTGCAAAGGCGAAGGCAAAGGACGACCACGCCCGCGCGCTGGCGATCGGCGCGGCGGTGGGTGTCGGGGCGGCAGCGCTGGCACTCGCGGCGGGCGTGTTTCTGCTGGAAGAGCGGTCGAAGCCGAAGAAGGGCAAGAAGCCGGCGGCACACAAGCCGAAACCCGCGCCCAAGCCTAAGAAGCCGAAGCCGGTGAACAAGGCCGAGGCAGCGTGACGCGGTGCTAGCAATCGTGTCGATGCCCGCAACGATATGTTGCGTGGCACCTCCGGCCCACGTCTGTTAGCCTCCGCGCCATGCCTGTCTCCGCTGCCGCCTCCGCTCGCGAAATCCTGACCCGCCTGCACGACGTGATGGCGGCGCGGTCGCCGGCGCAGGCGAAGCTCAACCAGGTGGTCGAGATCATCGGCGAGGCGCTGGATAGCGAGGTGTGCTCGATCTATCTGCTGCGCGAGGGCGTGCTGGAGCTGTTCGCGACGCGTGGCCTTGCGCCGGAGGCGGTCCACGTCACCAAGCTGGCGTTGGGCGAGGGGCTGGTCGGCACGATCGCCGAGCAGAACGAGATCCTCAACCTCGACGAGGCGGCGAGCCATCCGGATTTCGCCTACAAGCCGGAGACGGGCGAGGATCGCTACCATAGCTTCGCAGGCGTGCCGATCGTTCGGCGCGAGCGCTCGGTCGGCGTGCTGGCGGTGCAGCACGCCGATCCGCGCCGCTACGCCGATATCGAGATCGAGGCGTTGCAGACGGTGGCGATGGTCTTGTCCGAACTGATCGCCAATGCCGGGCTGATCGACCAGGGCGGGCCGAAGGACCGGGTGCAGTCGACCGCGACGGTGCGCATCGCAGGCCAGAAACTGGTCGACGGCATGGCGGCGGGGTACGCGGTGTTCCACCAGCCGCGCGTCACGATCGAGCATACGGTCGCGGAGGATACCGAGGCCGAGCGCCACCGGGTCTACGCGGCGTTCGACAAGATGCGCGAGCAGATCGACCGCATCGCGCGAGAGGCCGAGTTCGGCGTCGGCGATGAACATCAGGAGGTAATCGCCACCTACAAGATGTTCGCCTACGACGAGGGCTGGGCAAGGCGGATCAATGAGGCGATTGATTCAGGGCTGACCGCCGAGGCCGCGATCGAGCGGGTGCAGCAGCGCACGCGCCAGCGGATGCGGCAGATCGACGATCCGCTGCTCGCCGACCGGATGCACGATCTGGAGGACCTGTCCAACCGGCTCCTGCGGATCGTGTCGGGCCAGATGGGAACGGCGGCGCAACTCGGGCTGCGGCAGGACACGATCCTGCTCGCGCGCAATCTGGGCCCCGCCGAGCTGCTCGAATACGACCGGCGGCGGTTGAAGGGCGTGATCCTGGAGGAAGGGTCGCTGACCGCGCATGTCATCATCGTCGCGCGCGCCATGGGCGTGCCGGTGCTGGGCCGGGTCAGCGACGTGCGCCGCCAGATCGCCGAGGGCGACCAGCTCCTGCTCGACGTGACCGAGGGCAGCGTGCTCGTCCGCCCCACCTCCGCCATGGAGGAGGCGTTCGAGGCCAAGCTGCAGCTTCGCCAGAAGCGGCGCGCCGCGTTCGCGGCGCTGCGCGACGTGCCGCCGGTGACCAGGGACGGCCACCGCGTGACGCTGATGGTCAATGCGGGGCTTCGCGACGACGCCGCCGCGCTCGACACGACCGGGGCGGACGGGATCGGGTTGTTCCGCACCGAATTCCAGTTCCTCGTGTCCGCGACGCTGCCCCAGCGCGAGCGGCAGCAGCGGCTCTACCGCGACGTGCTGGAGGCGGCGGGCGACCGGCCGGTGATCTTCCGCACGATCGATATCGGCGGGGACAAGGCGCTGCCCTATCTCAACACCGCCGACCATGACGAAGAGAACCCCGCCATGGGCTGGCGCGCGCTCCGCCTGGCGCTCGAACGCGAAGGGCTGATGAAGGCGCAGGCGCGCGCGCTGATCGAGGCGGGGGCGGGGCGCACGCTCCATGTCATGTTCCCGATGGTGTCGGAGGCGTGGGAGTTCGACGAGGCCAAGGCCCTGTTCGAGGCGCAGCGGGCGTGGCTAGGCTCGCGCGGTCGTCGCCTGCCGCTGGAGATGCGCTACGGCGCGATGCTCGAGGTGCCGGCGCTGGCCGAGCAGCTCGACCTGATTCTCCCCAATGTCGATTTCCTGTCGGTCGGGACCAACGACCTGACCCAGTTCCTGTTCGCCGCCGATCGCGCCAACCCCAAGCTGGCGGAGCGTTACGACTGGCTGAGCCCGTCGATCCTGCGCTTCCTGCGCCGCGTGGTCGAACCCGCGCGGACGGCGGGCGTGCCGGTGGCGGTTTGCGGTGAGATGGGCGGGCGTCCGCTGGAGGCTATGGCACTGATCGGACTGGGTATCGAACGCCTGTCGATCACGCCCGCCGCGGTCGGGCCGGTCAAGGCGATGATCCGTTCGCTCGACCGTTCGGCGATCGCCGGGGAGATGACGCGGCTGCTCGCCCATCCCGTCCGCGACATGCGCGGGGCGCTTGGTGCCTGGGCTGCGACGAATGGTGTGGAATTGGCCTAAATCAAGCCGGGCCCCCGCGTTGACTTGAGCCCGGGGCTCTGAAAGAACGGCCGCGATCATGGGGTGGGCCATGGTCACTTCGGAGTTGAGAATGGACGAGGTCAATCCCGGCCACGATGCCGCACCGGCGGCACCTACCCGCGCCGGTGACGTCCTGCGCGAGGCGCGTGAGGCGCAAGGGCTGTCGCTTGGCGATATCGGGGCTCGCACCCGCATCCCCAGTCGTCATCTCGCGGCGATCGAGGCATCCGATTATCAGAGCCTGCCGTCGGCGACCTACGCCGTCGGCTTCGCCAAGGCCTATGCCCGCGCCGTGGGAGCGGACGAAGTCGCGATCGCACAGGCGGTCCGCGCCGATGTCGACCGGCTCGGCCGCCGGGTCGCCGAATATGTGCCGCAGGACATCGTCGATCCCGCCCGCGTGCCGTCGCGCGGCCTGGCGATCATCGGCGTCGGCCTGGCGCTCGCGGTGCTGATCATCGCGGGGCTGTGGTACGGCACCGACCTGTTCCGCCGCGACCGCACCGCCCAGGACGTGCCCGCGGTGACGCCGCTGGGCAACACCGGCGAGGCGGCTCCGGCGCCTGCGCCCAGTCCGACCCCGGTGACCGGTGGCAAGGTCGTCCTGATCGCCAAGGGCGAGGTCTGGCTGCGCGTCTATGACGCGGACAACAAGACGATCAAGATCGGCACGTTGCAGCCCGGCGAGCAGTTCGAGGTGCCCGCCGACGTGAAGAACCCGCTGCTCAATGTCGGTCGTCCCGACAAGCTGACGGTGACGCTGAACGGTTCGCCCATCCCGCAGCTGGGTGACGGATCCCGCGCGATCAAGGACGTGCGGCTCGATCCCGCCGCGATCGCGGCGCGCCTGTCGGGTACGCCCGCTCCTGCGGCATCGCCATCGACGGGTACGAGCCGCAGCGCGCCGCGCGACCGGTCGGCCCGGCGGACACCGGCCGCGACGTCGGGTGATGCGGCGCCGCTGGCCCCGACGCCCGCGCCCTCGCCGACCACCGCCACCACGGCTCCGGCGGATCTGTAAGGGGCCGTTTCTTTCAGGCTGCAGACAGCCGCGACGGGGCAGGACGGCATCCGTTGTTTCCACATCATGCCCACCGGGGGGTGAAACCGATGCGTAATCTGTTGCTGGCCGGGGTCGCGGCCCTGACGATCCTGCCGAGTGCCGCCATGGCGCAGTCCAATGTCGAGGGGCGGGTCGGCAAGCTGGAAAGCGAAATGCGCGCGGTCCAGCGCAAGGTCTTCCCGAACGGGGCAGGGGGCTATGTCCAGCCCGAGATCACCGCGCCCCAGACCCAGGCGCAGGCCCCCGGCGTGCCCGCCTCCAGCGCGCTCAGCGACCTGACCTCGCGCGTGACCTCGCTCGAGGAGCAGATGGCGAGCCTGACCGGCCAGATCGAGCCGAACGGCTATCGCACCCGGCAGCTTCAGGATCAGTTCGACGCCTCTAAGCGCGCGACCGATGCGCGGCTGAAGGCGCTGGAATCGGGCCCCGCGCCGATCGCATCCGCGGGACAGAGCGCGCCGCTGGACACCCCCGCTCCGGCGGCTGGCGGCGGCAAGAGCCCGGCGGCGCCGTCGGTCGTGACCGGCGATACCGCCAGCACCGCGCCGGCTGGCGGCGCGGCGGTCGACAAGCCCTCGACCGGCGACCCGGCCGAGGACGCCTATCTCTACGGCTATCGCCTGTGGACCGCCAAGCGCTATGCCGAGGCGGAGACGCAGTTGAAGAAGGTCGTCACCGACTATCCCAAGAGCCGCCGCGCCAGCTATGCGCAGAATCTGCTGGGCCGCACCTATCTCGACTCGGGCAAGCCGAGCCTCGCCTCGATGGCGTTCTACGAGAATTACAAGAAATTCCCGGATGGCGAGCGGGCTCCCGACAGTCTGCTCTATCTGGGGCAGGCGCTGACCAAGCTCAACAAGGCGGCGGACGCGTGCAAGGTGTATGACGAACTGTCCGATGTGTACGGCGCCAAGCTGTCCGCCTCGATGAAGTCGCAGATCACCGCGGGACGCAGCGCCGCCAAGTGTCAGTGATCGTATTACCTTCCTGCCCTGCAAGGGGAGGTGGCAGGGCGAAGCCCTGACGGAGGGGTGTCACGGCCAGCGGGGACACCCCTCCACCATGCTTCGCATGGTGCCCCTCCCCTTGCAGGGGAGGAATTCAATACGGACCGATCACCGTTAAACCTCTTGCGCCCGTCCCCTGGACGCGTCAGAGGGCGCGCATCCCTGACCAGTTTTGAGAGCATCATGGCCACCGATGCCACGGCCGTCGATCAGATCGCGCGTTTCGTCGCCGATCTGACGCTTCTTCACGATCCCGCCGCCGACCCCGCGCCGCTCTTGCTGGCCGTATCGGGTGGGCCCGACAGCATGGCGATGCTGACGCTCGCCGTAGCGGCGTTTCCCAAACGGATCGCGGTAGCGACGGTCGATCACGGGCTTCGTCCGGAAGCGGCGGACGAGGTGGCGATGGTCGCGGCACATTGCGCTGCCCTGGGCGTGCCGCATCATGGTTTGCGCCCTGCCGAACCGATCGCGGGCGCGAGCCTTCAGGCGCAGGCGCGGGAGGCCCGCTACGCGCTGCTCGCCGAGCGGGCGCGAATGATCGTCGTCGCGCCGATCATTCGCG
>NZ_CAJYVU010000053.1 GCF_913778135.1 uncultured Sphingomonas sp.
TCGCCCCCTCCGAAGTGCCATTCGGCGAGAGCGACAAGCCGTTTTTTTCCGCGTCCGCCATCGCCCAGGGCAGCACCCACAGCTGGTCGGCCGCCTCGACGAGGCGCGGCTCGGCGAGGAACATGGAGATCGTGCCCGGCTCCACGCTGGTCACGTTGCCGTCAACGTCCCGGTGCTCGACATCCTGCGTCGGCTCGACCGGCTTGCCGTCGGCATCGCCGATGCCCGACCACGACACGATGTTGTGACGGATCAGCGTGGTCGTGAACGCGTCGGCCGCGCGTTCCTCCGCCTCCGCGCCGCCGCCGCGCAGCGCCTCGACCGTTGCGCGCCGCGCTGCGCGCAACGACAGGAGCGACGGCTGCGCCGGAAAGGTGACTTTCACCGGCGGATTGTCGCCGATCGCCGGGATCAGCTCGTGCTCGACCGGCTGCGCGTTACCAAGCGCGAACATCAGCCCTGTTCCTCGTCGACCACCGGCTCATCAGAGGGCGGGTTGATCCACTCGACGCGGATCTCGCGATCCTCGTCGATCAGCTTGTAGCTGTCGCCCTCGCGGACGAGGTTGCCGTCCTTCACCTCGAACCGGCTCACCTGCCCGGCGTCGACGTCGTAGCGGCGCACTCGCTCGATCGTCTCACCGGTCTTCGCGTCGACGACACGGACGTTGGCGCATACGGCCATGTCGGTGACGCCGATCTCGGCAAATGCGGGCGGCGCGACCAGCGCCGCGGTGGCTTTCTTGACCATGTCGGTTGCTCCCGGATCAGACGTAGCTGGCGACGTCGTTCGTCAGCGCGACGGTGAGCTGCGCGGCGACAGCGCCCGATGCCTGCCAGTTGAAGGCCGCCATGATGCCCTTCGGGCCGGTGATCGTCCGCTTCGGCTTCGGCAGGAACACGCGCGGCAGCGTGAAAATTAGGCTGTAGCCGCCGTCCATTGCCCAGCCGAACTTCAGCTTCACCGGCACCTTGCCGCGCGCCTTGTCGTAGAGCGCACGGTCGGTGAACCGAGTGTTGACGGTGCCGCTCGCGCGCGCGACGCCCGGATCGACACCGCCGATGCGGCCGTCGGCGCGGATCACCTCGACCTTGTCGAGGTTGTTTGAGTAGCCGATGTCGGCCGACACGACGCTCGCGGCCACCACATCGTCGATCTCGATCGAGCCGGTTGCCTGCGCGAAGCGCGGACCCTGCAGCGCGGTGAGCGCGCCGGCGGCCGACACGTTCGCCGGGTTCGTCTCGCCCTGCGCGATCATCGACAGCGCCGCGTTCAGCATGCCCGAGCGCGCCATTGCGATCTTCAACTGGTTCACGACCGCGCCGTAGTGCGCCGAGTAGATCGGCATGTCGGGGTTGCCGAACTCGACGCTGGTCGATGGCAGCGATGGAGCGCCCGACGAGAAGGTGTGCGTGTACTTGCCCGCGGCGGGACCGGTGGTCACCGGCGCGCCGAACGTCTGGCGCAGCCAGAAGCCGATCGCGCGCAGGTCGACCGGCACGGTGATGTCGCCGTCGTTGGTGATGACGTCGTAGGTTGGGTCGAGCCCTTCGCGACCGAAGCCGAGCTGGTCATCTTCGAGCAGGGGCTGCTCTTCGCCGAGGCCGTGGCTGACGAATGGCAGCTTGAAGAAGTTGGCGGCGGGGGTCTGGCCATAGGTGGTTTCCACCGCGGCGGCCATGACGGCGTTGATACCAAGCGGACGAGCCATAATGGTGCTCCTGAGGGTGAAAGGTCAGCCCAGCGGGCTGGTGGTCGAGTAGGAAGCGACGATGCCGAAATCGCACCACGCGATCGGCGCCGCGCCGCGCTCGTCGACCTCGCCGTCGGTCGGCGCGGTGGCGTCGAGCCAGACGCACAGGCCGCCGAGGTACGGGTCGGACGAGATCTCGACGCCGACCTTCATCGCCATTTCGGCGAGAACCTCCTGCGCCGAGCGGCTCGGCTCATTCCGGGCGGCGAGCTCGATCGGGAACGTCCGCTCCCACCACCATGTCGGCGGCGAGAGGTCGATCTCCGGTTCGCCGGCGTCACCCGATCGGACGATCGCTTGGCCGAGCTCGCCGATGCTGGTCGGCTTCGCCTCGTCGAGATCCATGCCGATCACCTTCGCGACCGGCAGCGCGCGCTTGACCAGCTCCTTCACCGCGGCGGCGACTTCCTGGTGCTTCGACATGGCTATCTCCAGCGCGCGTCCAGGTTGGCGGGAAAGCGCGCCTCCGCGAGCGCGGCGGGCTCGGCGAGGTCGATCGACTTCGGCTTGCGTACGTGCGGCACGAGTGTGAACATGATGACGGACTGGACCGGGCGCGGATTGCGGGTGCGGCCGGCCCGCTCGCGCTCGGACGCGTTACGCCAGCGTCCGGTCGCCTTGCGGATCACCAAGCCCTTCAGCACCAGATAGGCGACACCGCGGTGGCGCGCGCTCGGCGTGCGGAAGCCCTTGTCGTTCGGGCTGATGAATTGCAGCCGACGGCCGAACTTGCGCTCGACCTCGTCGGGGGTGAGCGCATCCCCCTGCCGCTTGCGCGGGCAATCGTCGGTTGGCACCGCCAGCCAGCGCTTCCCCGCGCGCGGCACGATCATGGCACCGGTGGCGTAGCTCTCGATGATGGCGGCCGCGCCGCGCCCGTCGCGCGAGGGCTGCGCATAGACCCAGCCAGCGGGTTCGAGTGCGTTGCGGCTCACCGGATAGGTCACGCCGCGGATGCTGTTCGGCAGGCGTTCACCCAGCCCCGCCTTGCGAACCTGAGCGCGGAACGCCTCCTTCACCTCGTCGGTGGTGTCGCGCATCGCCGCGGTCAGGTAGCCGGCGACCTCGCTCTCAAGCCCGGCTCCGATCTCGTCGGCGCGCGCACGGCTGAGCCGCGGGCGGAGCATGTCAGGCTGGGTCCAGCTCGCACGACCAGATCGATCCGTCGCGGCTCAGCCGCGGCACGCCAACGATCACGAATCGCTCGCCCGTGCGAACGATTGTCAGCGCGGCGCCGGCTGGTTCGAGCAGCGACGCGACGGGAATGGACAGCAGGTTGGTAGGAACGATCGCCTGCCCCTGCCCGAGGTCAACGGCATCGGTCGGGCGGTCCCAGATACCGACGATCTCGCCGTCGACACCATCGACCTTCACCGCCTCGCCGAACTCGTCGGCGGCGAAGAAGACGTGCATGTCGGCGGCGAAATCAATCGGCACGGCCTCAGCCCTTCAGGACTTCGACCGTCTCGAGCGCGCCGGACGCGGTCAGCGCCTTGATCGACTTCGCATCGAGCGTGTGCTTCTTGGTGACGTCATCGGTCATCAGCGTGCCCGGCTCGATCACGTTCTCGGGCTTCGGTCCGGTGATGATCTCGTGGACCGAGCGCTGCATCTCGACCTTCTTCGGCGCGGCCGTTTTCGCGGCGGCCTGATTGGCTTCTTCGGACATGGCAGGTTACTCCAGGGCGCACGCAATCGCGGCGCAGAAGGTGCCCGCGCCGAGGCGCGGGCGGATGATCAGGCGACGGTGACGCAGCAGGTCGCGTTCGGGCGCTTCGGCACGAAGATCGGCGCGGACTGCGTCATCAGGTACTCGCCCGCGGGGTTCTCCTCGATCCAGTTTTTCGAAAACAGGCGGGTGGCGCCGTACTGATTTCGAGGATCGAGGATCGCGCCGTAGCAGGGCGTTCCCTCGTAGGTTGCCGGCGCACCGATGATGACCGTGTACTGCGGCAGCAGCTTCTTGGTCGTCCCGTCGACGTCTTCGTAGGTGTCGTTGTAGACGTACAACTCCACCGTGCCGATACGGCCGACGAACACGGGCGAGCCGGGGACACCGGGCTTGAACCCAAGGTCGACCGCGCTGGTGTTGCCCTGGTAGGTCGTGTCGAGCTTGTCCTTCAGCTTGGGATCAGCCTTGAACAGCGCCCACGCGTCCTTCTCGAACACGGCATGGCTCGGCGCGGCGCCGCACTCCTCGGCGACCTCCTGGATCCAGCCTTCCAGATTATCGACCGGCGAGATTCCGGCCTGCCCCCACCGCGCCGCACCCGTCAGCGTCTTGGTGAGCGTGTTCTTGCGGCCGAAGTTGACGACCGCGCGCGGATATTCGATGCCCTCGATCACCACGCCACCCGTGCGCAGGATCTCGGCCGACATCTGCTCCTCGCGACGCTCGATCTTCGCCTTGTGGGCGGCGAGGAGGTCGACGAAGTACAGGTCGCGACGCTGCTGCAGCGTGAACTCGCCGCCGATCGGCTCGCCGGGGCGACGACGCGACAGCTTGTGCCCATCGATGCGGTCCAGCGGCTTGATGTAACCGGGTGCGAAACGGTCAGTCTGGAACGGGCGATCCTGGCTCGGCGTGCCCTTGGCGTAGGGGCTGACCCAGGGGGCGATGCGCTTGTCGTCGAACACGCGGTCGAACATGACCTCGGGCGTGTCGAACTCGATCGGCGTGCCGCCGAAGAACAGCGTGCGCAGGAAATTGCCCTGCACGGTGAGCGGCGTGATGATGCCGAGCAGCGCGGTGGTCGTGAAGAGAAGCGGATCCATGATCGGGCCTTTCCCGAATAGAGGAAGGTCGGCCCGACCATCGGACCGCCATCAGGTTGGTGGATGGGAGGGCGTCAGCCCTCGAAGGTGATGCCCTTGTCGCGGAGGCCGGCACGGATGCTGGCGAGCGTATGACCGGCACCGAGCACCAGCTGCGACCCGATCAGGTCGCCCGTCTCGATCGCCATCGCCTCGACGTCACCCGCGGTCGCATCGACGGTGTAGTTGAGGACGTACTGCGGCTCTTCGCTGCCGTCGCTGGCCGCTGCGGCCGACAGCACCGCCTTCTTGTTCGCGGTGACGATGCCGAGAACCGAACCGATCGGGTAAACGGCGCCACCCGTGAGGGTGACCTTCTTGTCGTTCGGAGCGCCCGAACGGATCAGCGTGACAATGGCCGTCGACGTGGTCGAGGCGGCGCTTGCGCGAGAGTACATGGCGCGGGTTCCTTGTAGCTTGGTTGGCCAAAGTGGCCGGGACTGTCGATCGCGGAGGCGATCAGTTCTTCGGCAGCAGGTGCTTCGCGGCCCTCACGCCGGCGGAGGCAGCGAGCGCGAGGATACCGCTCGCCTGCTCGGCGCCAGTCTTCGCCTTGCCGTGGTCCGTGGCACCCGCACCCTTGCCGGGTTCGGGCAGCTGCTCGGCCGACACCGCGCCCGCACGCAGGTCCGCCATGCTGGCGCCGCGCGCGCGCGCGTTCGTGGCGAGCCCGATCGCGAAGTCGCCGGCGGTCGAACCATCTTCGATGGCGGTGCGCAGCGACGCCGACATCGTGGTTTCCGGGCACAGGTCCGCGAGCGCGAGCACGCGCGTGCGTTCCGCCGCTGCGTCGGTGTTCGCCGCCGCCTCAGGTGCTGCGTCGACCGCAGTCACGGTCAGGTCGGTCGCGCCCGCCGCAGTCAGTGCGGCCGCAAGAGCGGTGGCATGATCGGCTGAGCCGACGATCGTCAGGGCAGTGATGCCGGCAAGGCCCAGGTTGGCCGCCGGCGCGTTGTCGGGTTCACCCGGCATTGCAGTCTCCATTGATGCGCGGTTGCCCGAGGTTCGGGACCGCTGGGGCTTGGCCGGCTGGCGGCCGTTCACGGCTGCGACGAACTCGGCTTGCGAGTCCGCCCAGCCCATGACCTTGTCGGCGAGACCGGCGTTGACCGCCTCGTCGCCGCGATAGACCCGGGCCTCGGTCGCGCGGACCGCAGCTTCACTCAGCCCGCGCGCGCTGGCGACATGGGCGACGAAGCGACTGTAGGCGTGATCGATGTCGGTCTGGATGGAGGCGCGCACGTCGTCCGGCAGCGCCTCGAAAGGGTTGCCGTCGGCCTTATGAGCGCCTGCATGGATCAGCGTCACCTTGATCCCGGCCTGTTCGAGCTGGCCGGAAAAGTCGGCATGCATGGTGATGACGCCGATCGAGCCAGCATAGCCAAGGTCCTGCACGGTGATCTCGTCGCAGCAGGCCGCGATCGCGTATGCCGCGGAGGCGCCAACGCCGCGGATGATCGCGCGCGACGGCTTTGCACCCCGATCCGCCATCATCTTGGCGGCCAACTCCATCAGGTCGGTTACTTCCCCGCCGGGCGAGTCGATGTCGATGATTATGCCGCGCACGTTCGTGTCGCGCTGCGCGATCGACCAGGCGGCCGCAACCGCGTCGTAGCCGGTGAAGCCAGACGATGGGCTGACGCCGCCACCGTTTTCCGCGACGAGCTCGCCGCGAACATCGATGTGTGCGACACCATCCTGAACAGTCAGGACATCGCCTGCGTTCAGATCGGGGCGGCGCTGGTCGGCAGTGCGGCGTGCCTCGATGCCGGCACGTGCGTCGGCCGCACGACCTTCCAGTTCGCCGATGTCCAGGCGTTCTCCGCCGGCGTGCATCAGCAGCTGACTGACGTCGAACCGTGGACCAACGGCGCCCAGCACGATCGCCGCCGTCGACGGCAGCACGGCCAGCGGCGTGTTGAACAGCCGGCGCGTAATGTTCGCGCGGCTGAAGGAGCGAAAGCTCATTCCTTGCCTTCCTTCTTGTCGGCGCCGGGCTCGTCGGGTTTCGGCTGCGCGGCGTTCGCGGGGGTTCCGGGCGACACCGGTACGGGCAGGCCCTCAGCGAGCACCGCGCGGTGTTCGCGACCTCGGCGACGAACATTCTCGCGATAGCTGCCGCCGGTCAGCTCGGCGGTGATCTCCTCGCCGGTCTGCCAGTTGTTGTCCTGACGGATCTTGTAGCCGTTCGCTTCCTGCGCCGGGTTGAGCGTGATCTTCCCGTCGCCGCGCCAATCGACGCCGGTCCAGGCAGAGCGGATCGCGAGGTCGGAGAAGAAGCCCGGCATGACGTAGTCGCCACGAGCGACCTTCTCCGCCACGAAGCAGACGTAGGTCGGAACGCACCAGTCGCCGCCGAACCACGCACGCTCGGCACGCACCTCCAGATAGAGCGCCTCCAGCTCCGCCTTGCTGGCGGTGTAGCTGGAGTTGAACATCAGCATGAGCACGCCGGCGGGAATGCCGGTGGCAGCGCCGATCTGGCGCACGATCGCCTGGAAGAACGGGTCGAAGGCGCTGTTCGGGCGCCCCGGCGATTTGATCTCGACCTCCGCCTCGCTGTCGATCTCCATGACGGAGCCGGACTCGAAGCGGTACTGCCCGCCCTGCGGCGGAATGTCGTACGCGGGCGCGGTGCCCTCGCCCGGCTCGCCGCCCTCGACGCCCTCTTCGCCATAATCCGGCTCGGGCATCGGGGTCGCCCCCGGCGACCGGTAGACAACCGCAATCATCGCCGACATGACCGCTGCGAACAGCTCTGCGTCGCTCAGGTCCGACAGCATCTTCAGCGGTTCGAGCACGGTTGCCAGCATGCCGACGCCGCGTACCTGCTCCGGCCGTTCCTTCTTGTAGACGTGCACCACGCGGGGCAGCTGCAGGACCGTGTCCCATGCCTCGATCCGCTCTGGCACCAGGCTCGCAAGCGACAGCAGCTGCAGGTCGCCCGGGTGCTGCTTGAGCACGTGATAAGCGACTGGGTTCCAGTAGCGATCGACCTCGACACCGCCGGCGATGATGTTGCCGGTCACGGGGTCGCGCGCACCATCGGCGATCGCCGGCGGGTTCCGCAGGCGATCGGCCTCGATCAGCTGCCACGCCGTCTCGGTCACGCGGCCGGGCTGATTTTCCGGCATGACGCGCAGCGCGAGCATGTCGCCGGACGTGATCGTGCCCCGCTCGACGATCGACTGCACGCTGTAACCGGTGGCCTGGCGTGAGGCGTCGACGTCTTTCGAAGCCATGTAGGCGTCGAAATCGCGCGCGATACGCTGTTCCCACTCCTCCTGCTCGTCGGCGTCCAGCTTCAATGCAGCCGCGTCGATCGCCGGAATGGCAGTCAGACCGGTGCCGATGACGAAGGTCGTCTTGCGGTTGATCGCCGCGGTAGCGATCGGCTGGTTCATTGCCGCGTCGCGCTGCTCGGCGCGAAGGCGGTCGGCACCAGGCAGCGTGTCGGCGTTCGCGGAGCGCGACCGCGCGAACCATCCGCGCCGCTTCGTGCGGTCCGGCTGCGCGCCCCGGTACCCACCACTCCCGAACATTGCCGTGCTGGCGGCCTGACGCGTGCGCGCTTCCATGCGCGCGAGCCCGGCGGCCGGGTTCACGAACGACACTGCACGGTCGATCAGGTTGGGGCGAACCTCCACCTTCACGTCAGCGGTTCCGATACGAGCCGCGGCGCACGCGCCCGATCGCGCGCTTCACCGGCTTCGGATCGAGGCGATCGACCTGCCCCTGCCAGAACACGATGCCTTCGCGGATCTGCTGAAGGTCGGCCCGCGTCAGCTTGCGGCCTTCGATCTCGTAAGCCTGATTGTCGAGGACGCGGCGCTCGGCCGTCAGATATTCGGTAAGCCGCGCATCAGCGACGGCGAGCGTGATCCCGACCATGCATGGCTCCTCAACTGGATCGCACGACCCGCACGGACCGGCGTGGCTTCGGCTTCGCTGGCCCAGGACGTCGCGAGACGGTCACGGTCGGACCGGGCGAGGTCGGCGTGGTGGGTGGCGGGGCGTCGTCGTCAGGTGGCGGCGCGACCGGTGCTGGACCCTTCGGTCTCGGCGGGCGTGCCCACTGCGGTACCCGGCTCAGGTTCTGATCGAGCCCAACAAGGCGGAGCATGACGACAAGCGCGTAGACGAAGAGGTCCCAGGTCTCGTTTCGGACATCCTCGGGCTTTTCCCACAGCCCCTCGACCTTTTCTTCGGCACGAAGCTCGGCGAGGTGCTTGGGCGAAATGTCGCTCGGCAGATCGACGTAGGCAGGCCCGGGCACGGCGCGACGGAAGCGGTAGTCCGCGATGTCCTTCATGCGGTTGACGTTCGGCACGAACAGTTCGCACTCAGGCGCGCCCTTCACCTGGCGCTTCGCATCTACGGTGGGCGCTGGCAGCAGGCGGCCGTTTGGCCGATTGCCGCCCTTCAGTAGCGTGATAACGGTGGCAGGCACGGCCGCGCGCGCTTCCTTGCGGCTGCCGGTGACCATATCGTGCCACCACGAATAGGCGTTGTCGGTGGCATCGTCGCTGCCCCCGGTGTCGATGCCGGTGCACAGCACCTTCATCCGCAGCGATGGGTCGCGCTGAAGCGGATAGGTGCGTCTCAGCACCTTCTCGTAAAGCACCGCCCAGTGCTCCCGGCGCCTAAACGGCTCCAGCTTCGTGATACCGTCCGACAGCGTCAGGATGTCGAAACGATCGATGATCCAGGCGCGATTGCCGACGCCGTGACCGACTGCCATCACCGAAAAGCGGTCAACGCCGAGGTCGACCGTCATGGTGATCGCCACCACGCCGTCGGGCACCTGGCCGAGGCGATAGCTCGACGCTTCCGCTCGCTCGGTCAGCGCATCCACGGTCACGGGCGCGTCTCCCGAGGCGCGACTTACGTAATTTCGGCCAACCTTGGTCTGGAAGAACGACTTGAGCGGTCCCTCGTCCTGGTGCTCCTCGAACCGTAGCTCGGCGGTGCGATATTGACGCGCCAGCGACGCCCAGGGCGCGAGACCGAAGGTGCCGTCCCAGTAATAGCTGTCAGTCGCGTTGGCCTCGAGCTCACCCGACTTCCCGCCGGACACTGCCGTCTCGCCTTTGCCGATCCAGCGCCCGGTCGCCATGAGCGCCGGCTTCGCCACCTGCTGGTGCGATCCACCGCAACTCGGACAGATCATCTCGACCGTCCGGCCGGCTTCGAGAGCGGTTGTGTCCCGGTCGAAGTTCAGGCGCTCCCACGCCATCTCGAACGGTTCGCTGCAGGCGAGACAGTCAACCCACCAGCGTTTCGCGGTGCCGCCTGCTACGAGCGGCTCAATGCCGCGCTTTGCCCCCTTCTTCGGGCTCGAATTGACGTAGAGCTTCCAACCGTAGCCCTGGAACGAGGTCGTGCGGCCTTCGAACAGCGAGACGGCATCACCCTGGTCGCCGATATCGTCGTCGAAATCGTCATAATCATCGAGACGGCCGCGGGAGAACGGACGCGCGCGAAAGTTCGGCCCCGTCGGCCAGAGGAAGTGCCAGTCGCAGCCGCGGAACTGCTTGAGGTAGATGTTGTCGGCACTGGCGGTGTCGAGCTGCCGCTCCGACACATCTGGGCATTCCTCCAGCAGCTTGTTGATCTGGGTCGTCACGTACGAGGCGGTCAGTTCGCGGGTCGGCGAGTAGAACGCCATGTCCGCCGGGTCGTAGATGACCGAGTGGACCTGCCAGTTGTTGCCGACCTCCGACTTGCCCATCTGGCTCGGACCCATCACCGCAACGATGGAGTACGGGCTTGCCATCGACAGGTTGTTGGTCGGCTCGACCAGATGCTGCATCGGCTCCGGGCTGTCGCGCCAAGGGCCACTGTAAGCTCCGGGGTTACGCAGGTTACGGTGTCGGTTTGCCGCCTCGATCGGCGTGATCTTCTCCGGGAAACGAACCTCGCGAAAGCCGCGACGGATCGCAGCCCGAGCGTCGGCGAACTTCGGCGGTTCGCGCGTCTGCTGCATGAGCAGCGAGAGCGCGCCCAGGCGCGGGTGCGGCGTCGGTGCGCTATCCGTCGACAGGTTCGACATCGGCGTCCAGCACCTTCACGAACGCGATCAGCTTCTCGGCGATGAGCTCGTCGATGCCGATCTCGACTTCACGGCCGAGCGCGAACTTTCGCCGGATCGTCGGTCCGATGCCCTGAAGCTGCCGGCGTAACTCGATGACGGCGTTGACCGTCTCGTTCTCGATCTCGGCGACGCGGCACAGCTCGCCGATAGATAGCCGGTAGGCGAGCTCCGCCTCGCCTGCCCGATATTCCTCGTAACGCTGCTTTCCGGTCAGCAGCAGGCCGTCGTCGTCGCCGGCATCGCCGAGCATCTGCAGGCGAAGCTCGGCAAGTTGCGCCTGGCGCGCGGTGTCGGCGCCGTCACCCGCGCCGCGCTGCCGATACCACGCCAGCGCTGCCTCGGCGGCGATCTTGTAACCGACACCGCGGCGGCCCCGTGCCAGCAGCCAGTCCGCTTCCGCGGGCGCCTGCTTCAAATGGTTGCGCATCGTCTCGGGCGTGACGCCGCACAGGGCAGCGAACTCGTCGAGGCTGACGATTAGCTCGTTGGACTTGCGCTTTCGCGGGGCCGCCCGCGGTGTTGATGTCCGCGCCATGACACCTCCAGCGCCCGATCAGCGGCCCGCCGGCAGATCCAAAGGCGTAATAATAAGGCGTAATGATTTTGCGACACGGTAAACGCGCGCGCGTCGCGCCCTAGCCCCCCGTATTCGTCCACCCCCTCAGGGGGGACCCAACGGGGGGCGGCAGGTCGGGTCAGGCCAGCATCAGCGCTCGTGCGGCCGCGTCGAGCAGCGCGACGGCGGTAGCCATCGCCATGCCGAAGCCGACACATGCGACGACGTCACGCATGGTCACCAGAGCCCGCCCAGGCCACCGTGATCGCCGGTCACGATCCGCAAGGGCGGGTGCACCGGCGCATGGTTCGATCCGCGCACAACCGCACGCGCGTCAGCGACAGCGGTCTCGATCTCGTCGTGCAAACGCTGACGATGCCCGATGCTGCGGCTCGGTACGTCGTAGCGGTCAGCCGCATCGATCAGCGCCTCGCCTGCACGACGAAGGATGTCGGCGCCCGACGGCGTCTTAGGTGCGGCCATAGCCACCTCCGATGTCAGACATGCTTACGACTTCCTCCGCGACGAGGTCGCGGGGAAGTGATGGCGGGCGCGCAAGGGTCAAA
>NZ_CAJYVU010000054.1 GCF_913778135.1 uncultured Sphingomonas sp.
ACGTCGGCCTCGAGCAGCGCGATGCGAACCTCGCGCATCGCCTGGCGCACGTCGGCCTCGGTCAGCGCGCCGCGGCCGCGCAGCCGGTCGAACACTCCACCAAGACGATCGCTGAGGCTCTCGAACATCCAAATCCCTTCCGTCGACCGCAGCAGCGCGCCCGACTAAATCCGTCTGCCGCCAAACGCAAAAGCGCCGGCGGGCGAAACCTCGCCGGCCAGCGTACGCCGCATAGGGCGCGTTGCTCAAGCGTTCACCAACGGAACGTGGTCGTCGCCTTATCGCAAAAACACCGTGCAGGCAAGATCGCCTTCGCCGCCGCTGCCGGGAACGCGCGCGGCGCCCGCGTTGAACAGCACGCGGCTTTCGTGCTTTAACATAGGAAAGCCGCAGCCACAGCCCGGCACGACACAAGGAGACGAAAATGGGCCAGCCATCCGACAAGCAGAAGCAGCTGCACCACGACGTCACCAACGTCGGCCTGCGTGCGCAGGCGACGGCGGTCGGGCTGATCCAGCTGTGCATCGAGCTTCGCAAGACGAACGCGCTGAGCGAGGAAGGGCTCGGCAACGTCAAGAAAGCGATCGCGGACGAGCTGCTGATCGGGCCATATCGTCGCAGTTGCTCGCGCGACCAGCGCCGCGATCTGGAGATGCGGATCGACCGGATCTTCGCGGGCGAGCAGAAAGTTGGACCCGCGGAGGAACTGTCCTTCGTTACCGAGCAATAACGCTCACGCGATATCTGCGGCGGGCAGCCGCGCGACACGCTGGCGGTTGACCCGACGCGCGCCATCCCCGAGTGGTCGACGATCACCGATCGGAAGCCCGACCACCCGTGCCGTTCCACGCCACCGTCCTGACACTCTACCCCGACATGTTCCCCGGGTCGCTCGGCCACTCGCTTGCCGGGCGCGCGCTCGCGAACGGGCTGTGGTCACTTGAGGCGGTCAACATCCGCGACAGCGCGACCGATCGTCACCGCACCGTCGACGACACACCTGCGGGCGGCGGCGCGGGCATGGTGCTGCGCGCCGACGTGGTCGCGAGCGCCCTCGACGCGGTTGCCGACGACCGACCGATCCTCGCCATGACACCGCGCGGCGCTCCCCTCACCCAGTCCCGCGTCCGGACCCTCGCCGCCGGCCCTGGCGCTATAATCCTGTGCGGCCGGTTCGAGGGCTTTGACGAGCGGCTGTTCGACGCGCGTGAGATCGAGCAGGTCACGATCGGCGATTATGTTCTCTCGGGTGGCGAGATGGGTGCGATGGTGCTGCTCGACGCTTGCGTCCGGCTCGTTCCGGGCGTAATGGGCGCGGCTTCCAGCGGGGACGAGGAAAGCTTCGAAAGCGGCCTTCTCGAATATCCGCATTATACCCGACCATTTGAATGGGAAGGGCGCACGATCCCCGAAGTGCTGCGATCGGGGGATCATGCGAGGATTGCCGCCTGGCGAAAGCATCGGGCGGAGGTCGATACACGGCTACGGCGGCCGGACCTGTGGGAGCGTCACACCGGCGCTCGGGTCCAGTCGCCCTCTGGCGCGCGGCACGATGACGAAGGTTGAATGATATGAACCTGATCCAGACGCTCGAGGCCGAGCAGATCGCCAAGCTCGTCGCCAAGCGCGAGATCCCCGAATTCCGCGCCGGCGACTCGCTGCGCGTCGGTGTGCGCGTGGTCGAGGGTGAGCGTACCCGCGTCCAGAACTACGAGGGCGTATGCATCGCGCGCTCAAACAAGGGCATGGGCTCGAGCTTCACCGTCCGCAAGATCTCGTTCGGCGAGGGTGTGGAGCGCGTGTTCCCGCTCTACTCGCCCAACATCGAGTCGATCACGGTTGTCCGCAAGGGCGCGGTACGTCGTGCGAAGCTGTACTACCTGCGCGGCCGCACGGGTAAGTCGGCGCGTATCGCCGAGCGTCGTGACACCCGCACGGCAGCGGCCGCGGCCGAGTAATCGCGCGCAGCCTTTCCCGAGGCAGTGCGAGAGGGCGCGGGTGGTCTTGCCATCCGCGCCCTTTTCACGTCCGGCGCGCCGCCGCCGTGGACTTGCCCCCTCCCCGACCCTAGATCGCGCCCATGTCCGCTTCCTCCCAGCCCGTCGTCACGCTGGGCTGCCGCCTCAACATCGCCGAGAGCGAGGCGATCCGCCAGCTGCTGCCCGCGCACGGTCGCGACGTAGCGGTGGTGAACAGCTGCGGCGTCACCAATCAGGCGGTGAAGGACACTCGCGCTGCGATCCGCCGCCTGCGCCGCGAACGCCCGAACGTTGAACTGATCGTCACCGGCTGCGCTTCCGATATGGACCGCGCCGCGTTCGAGGCGATGCCCGAGGTCGACCGCGTCGTCGCCAATGCCGCCAAGCTGCTGCCCGCCACCTGGGGACCGCGCGCCAACATGGCGCCGCCGCGCCGCCACACGCGGGGTTTCGTCGGCGTGCAGAACGGTTGCGACCACGCCTGTACCTTCTGCGCCATTCCGCAGGGCCGCGGAAGGAGCCGCTCCGATCCGATCGGCGCGGTCGTCCAACACGTTGCAGAGCTAGTCGAACGTGGACAACGCGAGGTGGTGCTGAGCGGCGTCGACCTGACCAGCTACGACGACCGCGGCGCGCGCCTGCCCGCGCTGATCGAGCGGCTGCTCGCAGGCGTTCCCGGCCTTCAGCGGCTACGCCTCTCCTCGCTCGACCCGGCGGAGGTCGACGACCACCTCTTCGCGCTGCTGACGCAAGAGCCGCGCCTGATGCCGCACGTCCACCTCTCGCTACAGGCGGGCGATGACCTGATCCTCAAGCGGATGCATCGCCGTCACAGTCGCGCACAGGCGATCACGCTGGCGCAGAGGCTCAAGGCCATGAGGCCCGAGATCACGATCGGCGCCGATCTGATCGCGGGCTTCCCGACCGAGAGCGACTCCGCGCACGTCAACACGCTCGCGATGATCGACGACGCCGACATCACCCACGCGCACGTCTTTCCCTACTCCCCACGCGACCGCACACCCGCCGCGCGGATGCCGCAGGTCGCGCCAGAGACTGCCCGCGCCCGCGCCGCGGCGCTGCGTGCGATCAGCACCAAACGCCGCGCCGATTGGCTCGCCACGCAGGTCGGCACGGTGCAGGCAGTGCTGATCGAGCGTCCGGGCGACCGCGGCCACACGCCTGCCTTTGCCGACCTCCACCTCGCCGCACCCGCTGCGATCGGCTCCATCGTCAACGCCCGCGTCACAGCGGCTACCCCCACCCACCTGATCGGGACTCCTGAATGAGCACCAGCTGGCACGACAAGCTGCTAGGCGGTTTTCGCCGCACCTCCGACCGCCTCGTCGGCAATCTCGCGGGGCTCGGCGGCGCGCGGCTCGACGACGACACGCTCGACGAGATCGAGGAAGCGCTGATCGCCTCCGACCTGGGGCCCGAAACCGCCACGCGCGTCCGCGCGCGCCTCGCCGAGGGCACGTTCGAGCGTAACATGGAGGAACTCGGCATCCGCGTCGTCGTCGCGGAGGAGGTTGAGAAAGTGCTGGCTGAGGTCGCCAAGCCGATCGAGATCGAGGCATTTCCGCGTCCACAGGTGATCCTCGTCATCGGCGTCAACGGATCGGGCAAGACGACCACGATCGCGAAGCTCGCACACCTGTTCATGGAGCAGGATTACTCGGTCATGCTGGCGGCCGGCGACACCTTCCGCGCCGCCGCGATCGGGCAGCTGCGTACCTGGGCCGAGCGGATCGGGGTGCCGATCGTCACCGGACCCGAGGGCGGCGACGCGGCCGGCATCGTGTGGGACGCGGTCAAAAAGGCGACCGAGATCGGCACCGACGTGCTAATCGTCGACACCGCTGGCCGCTTGCAGAACAAGCGCGAGCTGATGGACGAGCTCGCCAAGATCCGCCGCGTGCTCGGCCGCTTGAACCCCGCCGCACCGCACGACGTGCTGCTCGTGCTCGACGCCACCACGGGGCAGAACGCGCTCAACCAGATCGAGGTGTTCAAGGAAGTCGCCGGCGTCACCGGGCTCGTCATGACCAAGCTCGACGGTACCGCGCGCGGCGGCGTGCTGGTTGCGGCAGCGGAGCGGTACGGCCTGCCGATCCACGCGATCGGGGTCGGCGAGCAGATGGACGACCTGCGCCCGTTCAACGCCAACGAGGTCAGCCGCATCATCGCGGGCGTCGACACGGGGCCGCGCAAGTGAGCGACACCGCCGCGCCTGCCGAAACCAACACCGGCATCAAGCATCTCGTCGACTACGGCCCGCTGGTCGTCTTCTTCCTCGTCAACTTCCTCGTTCCCGCGACCGCGGCGCGCGGGATCGTGTCGCATTTCACCCATGCGCTCGACGGCATGGCGCAGGTCGAGATGCTGCTGATGGCGCGCGTGATCCTGGCGACGGCGGCCTTCGTAATCGCGAGCGCGGCGGCGCTGGTGCTTGCAAAGGTCAAGCTCGGCCGCGTGCCGCCGCTGCTGCTGATCTCGGCCGGTCTGGTGCTCGTGTTCGGCGGGCTGACGATGTACTTTCGCGACGCGCGGTTCATCCAGATGAAGCCGACGATCGTCTACGCGCTGCTGTCGGGCGTGCTGCTGGGAGGGCTCGTCACGCACAAGCCGCTGCTGCGCGACCTGCTCGGCAGCACCTATCCTGGGCTGAGCGAAGCCGGGTGGCGGCGGTTGACGATCAACTGGATCCTGTTCTTCGCCGCGATGGCGGTCGCCAATGAGGCAGTGTGGCGCGGCGCCTACGCACTCTACGGCAAGTCGCGCGGCTGGGACCTGTGGGCGATCTACAAATTGTGGGTGGTGATCCCGCTGACGCTGGTCTTCGCGATCGCGAACGTCCCGATGCTGCTCCGCCACGGCGCGCAACTGGGTCAGGAACCGCCGCTACCGCCGGAAGGCTGATACGAAAAGGGCGCGTCACCCGACGCGCCCTCCCCAATTATCGCAGGATGTTCAGCCCGCCGCCTGCTCGTACCGGCGCCCGGCCTCGTCCCAGTTTACCACGTCCCACCACGCCTTCAGATAGCCCGGCCGGTCGTTCATGTAGGTCAGGTAATAAGCGTGCTCCCACACGTCGTTGCCCAGGATCGGCGTGCCCGGCTCCTTGGCGTCGTCCATCAGCGGGTTGTCCTGGTTAGGCGTCGACGTGACCTTGAGCGCGCCGTCCTTGTCCGCGATCACCCACGCCCAGCCCGAGCCGAACTGGCCCGCGCCCTTGGTGTTGAAATCTTCCTTCAGCTTGTCGAGGCCACCATAGGCGTCGATCGCCTCCTTGAGCTTACCCGACGGCTGGGTCGAACCCTTCGGCCCCATGATCTTCCAGAAGAAATCGTGGTTCCAGTAACCCCCGCCGTTGTTGCGGACGAGCGGCGGCTGTTGCGAGATCATGCCGAGGATCTCCTCGATCGACTTGCCTTCCAGCTTCGAATCGGCGGCGACGCCCTCGTTCAGCTTGTTGGTATAAGCCGCGTGATGCTTATCATGGTGGAACGTCATCGTCTCCTTGGAGATGACCGGCTCCAGCGCGTCGTAATCGTAAGGTAGCGGCGGCAGTTCGAAAGCCATGGGAATGCTCCTTGATGGGGTTCGCGGATCAAACGCGACCGCCCCCAAATGGCTCCGGCCAGGTCGTTACGCAATCGCTCCGATCAGGTCGTGGCGGCGCAGCGCATGGCGCAGCTGGTCGTAGCTCAACCCCAACGCCTCCGCGGTCGCGCGCTGGTTGAAGCGGTGCTCGGCGAGCGTGCGCGCCAGCAGCTCGCGCTCGAACCGCGCGACGCGCGACTTGAAGTCGGACGGTCCCTCCTCGCACGCGACGACGGGCGCGTCCTCGTCCGGCAAGTCGCGCGATTTCGGCTCCGGTGCGGCTTCCCCGCGCGGCGCCGATCGGGCGGTCGCGGGGCGATAGGGCGAGTGGAACGGATCGATCTCGATCACGTCGATCGGCCCTGCATCCTCCCACCGGTACACCGCGCGTTCGACCACGTTGCGCAATTCACGCACGTTGCCCGGCCAGCGGTGATCCATCAGCGCCTCGGTCGCCTTCGGCCCGAACCCCGCAAACTCGTCATGCCCCAGTTCCGAGGCCATCCGCCGCCCGAAATGCTCGGCGAGCACCGGGATGTCGCTACGCCGCGCGCGCAAGGGCGGCAGCGTCACGACCTCGAACGACAACCGGTCGAGCAGGTCGGCGCGGAACGTGCCCGCGTCGACGCGGTCGGGCAGATGCTCGTTGGTCGCCGCGACGATGCGCACGTCGACCGTCATCGCGCGCGACGATCCGATCCGCGTCACCTCGCCGTACTCGACCGCGCGCAGCAATCGCTCCTGCGCGCCCATCGACAAGGTGCCGAGCTCGTCGAGGAACAATGTTCCCGCGTCCGCCTCCTCGAACCTGCCGGTGCGTGCCTTGGTCGCGCCCGTGAACGCGCCCGCCTCATGCCCGAACAGCTCCGCCTCAATCAGCGTCTCGGGCAGCGCAGCGCAGTTCATCGTGACGAGCGACTGGCTCCACCTGGGCGACAGATGGTGAAGGCGTTCCGCCACCAGTTCCTTGCCCGTGCCGCGTTCGCCGATCACCAGCACCGGGCGGTCGAGCGCAGCGGCGCGGCTGGCGCGTTCGAGCGCGTCGAGAAAAGCACCCGATTGCCCAATCACCTGCGTGGTCCTGCGCATGAACCAATGCTTGGCAAAGTTCGCCAAGTCTTGGCAATCCCCAAATCCTCACAACAAACTGAAATCACGCCAAGCCACTGATTGGACGCTGTTTTCAGATTTGGCACACTCTCTGCAAAGCATGGGACAACAACGCACACAGGGAGTTACACCAATGACCAACATCACCAGCAAGCTCGCCGCGATCGCCTGCACCATCGTCGTCAGCGCCACCATGCTCTTCGGCGCGGTCGGCCCCGCCACCGCGATCGGGCACAACGCCCCCATCTCTCGCGTCGTCTGACGCTCCGATCCGGCGGCAGGCCCGTTTCCGCCCCCGCCGGGATCGAGTAAGAAGCGCGTATCATCAGGAGTCCAAACTACATGGGCATTTTCTCCCGAACCCGCGACATCGTCGCCGCCAACATGGCCGAGCTGCTCGAGAAAGCGGACGACCCGGCGAAGATGATCCGGATGATCATTTCGGAGATGGAGGACACCCTGGTCGAGGTCCGCGCCTCTGCCGCGCGCACCATCGCCGACAGCAAGGAAATGCGCCGCCACATCGAACGCCTGTCTGAACTCGAAGAAAGCTGGACCGAGAAGGCGGAACTGGCGCTCAGCAAGGAGCGAGAGGACCTCGCCAAGGCCGCGCTGGTTGAGCGCCGCAAGGCGGGCGACATGGCGCAGCAGCTGCGCGACGAGGTCAAGCTGCTCGATGACAGCCTTCGCGCCAGCGAGGACGACATCGCCAAGCTTCAGTCGAAGCTGCGTGAAGCGCGTACCAAGCAGAATGCGATCGCGACCCGGCTGGAAAGCGCCAACACCAAGGCGCGCCTGCGCGAACTCTGGAACGGTCCCAAGACGCACGAGGCATTCAGCCGCTTCGAACTGCTCGAACGCCGCGCCGATGAGGCTGAGGGCCGCGCCGAGGCGATGGGGCTGACGCCCAAGACGCTGGAAGACGAATTCAACGAACTGCGCTCGAGCGACAAGATCGACGCCGAGCTCGCCGCGCTCAAGGCGCGCATGAACAAGGAGCGCT
>NZ_CAJYVU010000055.1 GCF_913778135.1 uncultured Sphingomonas sp.
GCATTCGCTGCCGGGCTTGAACAGCAACGGGCGGGGTTAACCCCGCCCGTTGCTTCACCCGCGCTCATGCGCGACAACACCGGTCGGTCTCTGGTTGCCGCTGGATGAAAGACCGGGGTCACGTCAAAAGCCACGGCGAGCCGTGTGTCGATGACCCCACGCTTGAACAGCGGAGCCTCTACGTTTCACAAGCTCAGTGAAGATCACACCTACATGGGCATGGCCAGCCAAATTACTTCGGATGACGAGTTGAAGTAGCGGCACAGACTGGCTGGTCAGCTGACGAGGCATGCACCCGCCCTACCCACTTCTGGGTACAAGCTGGTGCATCCGATCTGACGATGCCCATCACCAGGTGTTCAGTCCATGTCCTTGGCCGCTTCCAGCTCCGCGATGATCTTCTGCGCCTCGGCAAAGCCGGTGTTCGCCGCCGGCACCCCGGCGTAGATCGCCGCCTGCATCAGCACCTCCTTCAACTCGTCGCGCGTAAACCCGCCCTGCATCAGACCGGCACGGACGTGCAGCGCGAACTCCTCCCACCGCCCGAGCGCACAGGTGATCGCCAGCACGATCAAGCGTCGCGTGCGGTCGTCCAGCCCTGGCCGCCCCCAGATCTCGTGCCACGCGATGCGCGTGATCATGGTCTGGAAATCAGCGGTGAACGGCGTCCGCTTGGTGAGGCTCGCGTCGACCCAGGCGTCCCCCAGCACGCGGCGACGATTGACCAGTCCCGCCTCGAACAGCGTCTCGCCCGCTTCCTCGATCGCCTCGTCGCGTGCCAGAAAGCCGCGCAGCGCCGTTGCCAGCGTCCCCGGCGCCTCGATCGGTGGCAGGTGTGCGCCCGCGAGCTCCACGTGCCGCGCGTTCGCAATACTGCTCAGCAGGTGCTCGCCGTGCCCGGCCAGCGGCGTCGACACATCCTGCGCGCCCGTCACCACCAGCACCGGCACCGCGATGTCGCTCAGCCGGTATCGCAGGTTCATGTCGCGGATCGCCGCGGCTGCGCCGGCGTAGCCCGCATCCTCCTGCCGCGCGATCGCGTCGCGCAACGCGTCGGCGATCTCGGGATGCGCGCGCGCGAACCCGGGCGACAGGAAGCGTCCGATCGCCATATCGGCGATCCCCGCGGTGCCGCCCGCGCGTACTGCGTCTACGCGCGCCGCCCACGCCGCCGGGTCCATCGTCGCCGAGGTGCACACCAGCGCCAGCGCCGACACGCGCTGCGGATGGTCGAGCGCGAGCTGCATCGCCACCATCCCGCCGAGCGACACGCCCGCCACCGCCGCCTGCGCGACGCCCGCGTCCGCCATCACCGCGGCGACATCGTCCGCCAGCATCGCGAGGCTATAGTCGCCCGCCGGCGCGTCCGACCCGCCATGCCCGCGCGCATCGATCCTGAGCAGCCGGAACGCCGGCAGCAGCAACGGCGCCGCCGCATCCCACAACGCCATGTCGGTGCCGATCGAGTTGAGCAGCACCAGCACCGGCCGCGCCGCCGCGCCGTCCAGCCGCCAGTACAGCCGTACCCCATCACGCGTCGTGAATGCCATGGCCCTAGCCCCCCGCACCAAGCAGCGCCGCGATGATCGCGCCGCTCTCACCGATGTCGTCACCCACGTCGGCCGCGCGCAGGTTGCGCGCGATCGCGGCTTCGTCGACCTCCAGCCCCTCAGCGACGACCGCCAGCGCCGCCGCGCTGCCCGAGGCGAGCAGGAACAAGTCGGCCAGCGCCGGCCCCTCCGCCTGCCAGCCACCGAGCCCGCGCTCCTGTTCCTGCGGCAATCCCGCCAGCACGCCCGCGACCAGCCCGGGCGCGCGCGTAGCAGCCGACAATGCGACCTGGCATCCGGTCGGGTTACGCTTATGCGCCATCGCCGATGATCCGCCGCGCCCAGCGATCGCGGGCTCGCGCGCTTCGCCGATGCCGTTCTGCGCCAGCAGCGACACGTCGCGGGCGACCTTGCCCAATGCGCCGATCACCAGGCCCAGCGCGGCGGCGATCGCGCCAACCCCGACGCGGCGCGCGTGCCACGGCGGCGCGCACCCGAGTCCGAGTGACGCCGCCATGTACGCGGCGATCATCTCGCCCTGCCCGTCCACGCCCGCGCGCGTGCCCGCCGCACCGCCCCATTGCAGCACCGTGTGGCGCGTGACTGCCTCGTCCAGCGAACGGCGCGCCCCGGCCACGCCGGCCGCGCCTTGTGCCAGCCGCAGCCCGAACGCGACCGGCAGCGCGTCCTGCAATAAGGTGCGCCCGATCGCGGGCGTGTCGTGGTGCTTCGTCGCCAGTGCGTGGAACCCCGCGACGACGCGGTCGAGATCGGCCAGCAGCAGCACGCACGCGCGGCGCACCTGCATCATCAGCACGCTGTCGGCGACGTCCTGGCTCGTCGCGGCGCGGTGGAGCGCCTGCGCCGCCTCGCCCCCCAACGCCGCCCGCGCGCGCGCCACCAGCGGGATTGCGAGCGTGCCCGCGAGCGCCGCTTCCTCCGCCAGTTCGGCCGGGTCAATCCGGAGCTGCGCCAGCCCCTCCGCGACCACCTCGGCCACCGCAGGTGCGATCACGCCCGCCTCGCCTTGCGCGCGCGCCAGCGCTACTTCGAACGCCAGCGCGTGCGTGATCGTCGCTGCGTCGTCGAACGCCTCGATCATCGCGGGCGTAGCGACCGTCCGCCAGCGCAGCAGGTCGCTCACAGGTCGAAGAACACGGTTTCACCCGCTCCCTGCAACACCAGGTCGAGCGACCACGCGCCCGCTTCGTCCGCCCGCGCGATCAACGTGCGGCGTCGTGCCGCCGGCACCTGCGCCAGCACCAGGTCATCCTCGTTCCCCGCCGCGCCGTCGAAGTACACGCGCGTCGCCAACCGCTTGATCAGGCCACGCCCGAAGATCGACAGCGCGATGTGCGGCGCCTGCAGCGAATTGCCCGGCCCCGGCACGCGCCCCGGCATGATCGTGCGGAAACGATAGCGTCCCTCGTCGTCGGTCGACGCGCGGCCGAAACCGACAAAATGCGGGTCGAGCGGCACGTCGTCGCGCGCGTCGTCGTGGCTGCGGTAGCGTCCGGCGGCGTTCGCCTGCCAGATCTCGATCATCGCATCAGGTACGCCGTCGCCCGCGCCGTCGATCACGCGACCGGTCAGCTCGATCACCGTGCCCTCTGGCACCCCGCTTGGCGAGGACAGGTTGAGCACGTAGTGGGCTTCCGGGAACAGATCGGGCCGCGCGCCCATGTCCGACTTGCCGACCAGGTCCGCGCCGCCCTTCCACGGCAGGCCGTAGTGGAAGAACGGCCCTACCGTCTGGCTCGGCGTCTGTCCGAACAACACCGGATCCTGGTTGTTGGCGCGCGGGTCCGGCTGCCGGTCGGCGGGATCAGTCATGGTGATCTTCCTCAAACGGCGTCTGCTCGCGCCCCTTCAGCACCACGTCGAAGCGGTAACCGAGCGCCCAGTTCGGCTCTGTCACGTCCATGTCGAGCCGCGCGACCATCCGCTGCCGACACGGCATCGGCACCGCGTTCGCGATCGGATCGATCTCGATCAGCGGATCGTCCGGGAAATAGAGCTGCGTCACCAGCCGCGTCGCGAACGCGGGGCCGAGCAGCGACAGATGGATGTGCGCGGGCCGCCACGCATTCCTGTGGTTACCCCACGGATAGGCGCCGGGGCGCACCGTGACGAAGCGGTAGCGCCCGTCGGCGTCGGTCACCACGCGCCCCGCGCCGGTGAAGTTCGGATCATGCGGCGCGTCCCACTGGTCGCGTTCGTGGATGTAGCGCCCGGCGGCGTTTGCCTGCCAGATCTCCATGACAGTGTCGGGCACCGCGCGACCGGCCTCGTCGAGCACGCGTCCGGTTACGATGATCCGTTGGCCGAGCGGCACGCCGGCGTGCTGCGTCGTCAGATCGGCGAGCGCGGGACCCATCAACCGGTCCCAGCATCCCGTCGGCCCCGTCGTCTCGGTCAATGTCGCCGGAATGCGCACCAGCGGCTCGCGCGGGCTGCGGATAACGGTCGAGCGATAGTCGGGGAACAGCGAAGGCGGCGCGCCGGCGTCCTCGCGCGCGTAGGGCACGGGATCGCTCATGCGACCAGATCCTCGGCAACCGCGAACGGCGCGCCGGTTTTGTCGCGCACCTCGTCCAGCGTCACGCCCGGCGCGAGCTCGACCAGTCGCAGACCCGGCTTGTCGCACGCCATCACGCACAGGTCGGTGACGATCAGGTCGACGCAGCCTTTGCCGGTCAGTGGCAGCGAGCATTCGGGCAGGATTTTCGGGCTGCCCGACTTGCTCGCATGGTCCATCACGACGACGATCCGCTTGACGCCCGCGACCAGATCCATCGCGCCGCCCATGCCCTTCACCATCTTGCCGGGGATGGTCCAGTTGGCGATGTCGCCCGCGACCGACACTTCCATCGCGCCCAGCACCGCCATGTCGATGTGCCCGCCGCGGATCATCGCGAAACTGTCGGCCGAGGAGAAGAAGCTGGAGGTCGGCAGCGTCGTGACCGTCTGCTTGCCCGCGTTGATGAGGTCGGGATCGGCCTCGTCGGCGTAAGGAAACGGCCCGATGCCGAGCAGCCCGTTCTCCGATTGCAGCGTCACGTCGACGCCCGCCGGCACGTGGTTGGCGACCAGCGTCGGAATGCCGATCCCCAGATTGACGTAGTAACCGTCCTGCAACTCGCGCGCCGCACGCGCCGCCATCTCGTCGCGGTTCCAGGTCATGCCGCATTCTCCCGCTCGCGCGTGGTCAGTTTCTCGATCCGTTTCTCGTTGATCGTCGATTGGACGATCCGATCGACGTAGATGCCGGGGGTGTGAATGCAATCGGGATCCATGCTGCCCGCAGGAACAATCTCCTCGACCTCGACCACCGTCATCTTGCCCGCGGTTGCCATGTTGGGATTGAAGTTGCGCGCGGTCTTGCGGAACATCAGGTTCCCCGCAGGGTCGGCGCGCCACGCCTTGATGATCGACAGATCGGCGCGCAGCCACGTCTCGCGCACATATTCCTCGCCGTCGAACACCTCGACCGGCTTGCCCTCGGCAACGACGGTGCCGACGCCCGTCTTGGTGTAAAACGCAGGGATTCCCGCGCCGCCCGCCCGAATGCGCTCCGCCAGCGTTCCTTGCGGATTCAACTCCAGCGCCAATTCGCCCGACAGATATTGCTGCTCGAACAGCTTGTTCTCGCCGACGTAGCTGGAGATCATCTTGGCGACCTGCCGCGTCTCCAGCAGCATCCACAGGCCGAACCCGTCCGCCCCGGCGTTGTTGGACACGACCGTCAGTCCCGTTACACCACTGGCGCGGATCTCGGGGATCAAACTCTCGGGGTTGCCCGACAGGCCGAAACCGCCCGACATGATCGTCATGCCGTCGAACAACAGCCCGTCCAGCGCCGCCGCGGGTGTGTCGTAGATCTTGCTCTTCATGCTGCCTCCGCCGCGTGAACGGACTGATCCGGTGCCGACGCCAGGTGCGCGGTGCTCAAGTCCCGTTCACACCTTCTCGACGCCAGTAAAATGTTCCTCCGGTTCGTTTAACGCCATCCCACATCCAGCTGTATAGTTGGACGATCTCGCAACAATCGATATGCTGCGGACGTGCCTGCCGCGAGCATCCCGAGCTTCTATCTGTACGGTGAGCCGCATCGCGCGGTGCAGGACGGGTTCATCCACGTCGAACAGCTCGCCGACCGGTCGAGAGCCAGCGGATGGACGATCCGACCGCATGCGCATGCCGACCTGGCGCAGATCTTCCTGGTCGTCAGTGGTGGCGGATTGATGCACGCGGACGATCGCGAGATCGTCTGTCGGGCGCCGACGGTGCTCGCGATTCCTGCCGGCGTGGTGCACGGCTTCAGTTGGCGAAGCGACTCCTCCGGCGCGGTCGTCACCTTGGCGCAGGCGTACCTCGCGGAAGTCGCCGGCCGTTTTCCCGATCTTGCCGCCGTGTTCGCCGGCCTGCGCGCACTCTCCCCCACCCATCAGCAGGTTTCCGACCTGCTGCTCAACGCGACGGCGCTGCAGCGGGAACTGGGCTGGGCTGCGCTGGGGCATCATGCGGCAGTAGAGGCGCAGTTGCTTGGACTGCTCGTCGGCGTGCTGCGACAGCTCGGTCCGATCGAAACCAAGCCTCGTACGACATCGGGACAGCAGGCTTCGCTGGTGGCGCGATACCGCGAGCGGATCGGCGAGCGCTTCCGACTGCGCGAGACGGTGTCGCGCCACGCCGCCGCGTTGGGCAGCAGCGAGACAAGCCTGCGCAGCGCCTGCGCCCGCATCGCCGGCCGATCGCCGGCCGCGATGCTGGACGAGCGCGCGATGCTCGAAGCTCGACGCGCGCTGCGCTACACCACTCTGTCCGTGGCTGAGATCGGCTATGCCGTCGGTTTCGCGGATCCAGCCTACTTTTCCCGCTTCTTCACGCGCCACGCCGGCTGCTCGCCGCGCGCCTACCGCCGCGGCGCGGGTGCCTAGGGGCTCACGTACGTCGCGATGTTGCGCGATGATGTGCCGCCGGATCGAGCGGGGTGCGCGCCTTGTCGTTGAACGCGTCGACCAGCGTCCTCAGCGTGTCTAGCAGCCGCTCCGCATCTTTCGGAGCCAGTGGAGAGAGCAACCGCTCCTGTGCGCGAGCGACACGCTGCGACATGTCGGCGAGGACCGCTGCCCCGCGAGCCGTCAGCACCATCTCCCGTCGGCGGCGATCCTCCGGGTTTAGTCGCCGCTCCACGGACCCGTTCGTCACCAGCTTATCGAGCACCAGCGAGGTGGTCGAGCGATCTTGGCCTAGAAGCTTCGACACCCCAACCTGATCGAGGCCAGGGCAGGCGTCCAGTATGCGCAACACGCCATATTGCGTTGCCGTCACCATCAGCTCTCCTGATTCCTCAAGGAATAGCGTCTGCGCGATCTGATGCGCACGCCGGATCAGAAAGCCCGGTCGATCCCACAGGGTCTCCAGCTCCTTCTGCGTATCGTCTTCTTCCATGTACGCCTTCTCGCGTCCGATCGCCGACAGTTCAACAGCTTGTCCCGGTCGGATGTTGACCTCTGATAGCGCGACAAATAGGAAGACGTCTGACGAATTAGGAGAGATAGTCATGGGTGAGCGTGACGCGGACGTCGTCGTTGTCGGAGGTGGCCCAGTTGGCATGGGCCTCGCGATCGAACTCGGGCAACGGGGCGTGCGCACTACGGTGATTGAGCGTCATCCCACGCCGCAGCCGATCCCGAAAGGTCAGAACCTGACCCAGCGCACGATGGAGCACATGCACTTCTGGGGTGTCGAACCCACGCTGCGTGCCGCCCGCACGATCCCAGCGACCGCCGGCATCGGTGGGCTGACCGCCTACGGCAGCTTGCTGAGCGGGTACCATTACGACTGGCTCAAGCGCGGGCTGGTTGACCGCTTCTACGGCCAGCGCAACGAGCGGCTGCCGCAATATGCGACGGAGGGCGTGCTCCGGCAGCGGGCGGCGCAACTGAGGTGCGTGGACATCCGCTATGGCGGCAAAGTGACACGAGTCGCAAGCGAAGGCGACATTGTGAGGCTGTCGATCGAGGGCGGCACTGGCGGGACGGTCTCCGCGCCTTACGTCGTCGGATGCGACGGCAGCCGATCGGTCGTGCGGGAGGCCGCCGGCATCACCCAGACGCTGTCCGATCACGACCGAGTCATGGCGCTGTTGGTGTTCCGGTCGGCCGAACTTAGCCGGCTGGTGGAACGGTTCCCGGGCAAGTCCTACTTCAACGTGCTTCATCCCGCTCAAAAGGGGTATTGGCTCTTCCTAGGCCGGGTCGATCTGGAGGACCGCTGGTTCTTTCACGCGCCGGTCACCGAGAGTGCCCGTGACGGTGCGTACGACTTCACGCGGCTACTGCGCGAAACCGTGGGCGCGTCGTTCGACGTCGAGATGGAGCACGTCGGGTTCTGGGATCTGCGCTTCGCGATCGCCGACGAGTACGGGCGCGGCCGCATGTTCGTCGCCGGCGACGCCGCGCACAGCCACCCGCCCTATGGTGGCTACGGCATCAACACCGGCTTCGAGGATGCCCGCAATCTCGGCTGGAAGCTGGCGGCGGCCGTGCAGGGATGGGGCGGCAGCGCCCTACTGGCTAGCTACGACGCCGAACGTCGCGCGGTGTTCGCGTCCACCGCGAAGGATTTCATCGAGCGGTCCATCCTGGACGATCGCGACTTCCTGGAGCGCTTCGATCCCGAGCGCGACCCTGAAGGATTTGCGTCGGCGTGGCGCGCGCGGGCGGACGGGGCGGTGAACGAGGTCGACCGGTTCGAGCCGCACTACACCGGCTCGCCCATCGTGTTCGGCGGGGATGGCAAACACAGCGGCGCAGTCGGCCACCACCGCTTCGTCGCGACGCCGGGGCACCATCTTGCGCCGGGCACGCTGTCCGACGGGCGCCACGTCCACGACCTGCTCGGCCAAGGCTTTACCCTGCTCTCGTTCGGCGACCACCCGCGTGCGACGGATGAGGTGCGCGATGCAGCGGCGCGACGCGACGTGCCGCTGACTGTCGTGGAACAGCCGGACGGCGGACTCACCGAGCACTACGGCGCCGCGCTCGTACTGGTCCGGCCCGACGGTTTCGTTGCCTGGACTGGTCCGGGCACTCGGGACGACGCCGACGCGGTTGTCCGCCGCTCCATCGGCGCCGGCTAAGGCGAACCCGGCATCGTCAATCCTCACGCAGGGTGGATGCCGGGCAACCGGAGCCGCTCGGCGGCGACCGCGCCACACAGGTACGCGACCGCCATTATGCACCAGCCGGTCGCGAAGCCGAACCGCGACAGCAGACTGCCAAGCAACAGCGGCCCCGACGCGAAGCCCAAGTACATGCCTAGCGCGACGATCGCGGATGCGACGCCAGCGTGCGTCGCGGGTACGCGGTGCAGCACGCCCACCATCACGACCACGTTGCTACCGATCGCGGTTGCGCCGTGCAGCACGACGCCGATCCACAACAATGCGCCCCACCCTGTCCACGCCGCCACGGCGAGGAACGACACTCCGACCGCAGCCGCCAGCGCGAGCGCAAGCAGCAACGTGCCCGCCCGCCTTTCCAGGCCCCCGAGACGGCCCCATAGGACACGGGCGGCAAGACCGACGCCGCCCGCGATCGCGATAGTAGCTCCCGCCGACACCGCACCTAAATGCAGCCCGTCGCGCGCGAACAACGGTAGGTAGACGTTGGTCGCTTGTAACCCCGTCCCGGTGAACAGCGCGTAAGCCGCGAAAGTCCAGACGACCCCGCGCATTGCGGTCGGGTCCGGTGCCGCCATTGGAACCGCTGCCACCGTCGCTGTCGCGCCTGCCGGCGCGCGTGTCGAGAAAAGCCCGTGAACCCGGGAGAGTGCAGCGACCAGCAGGATCGCCAATGCCGCGAAGGTGCTGCGCCAGCCGAACATAACAGCCAAGGCCGGCAGCAGCAGCCCCGCGAGCGCCTGGCTGCACTGGACGCCGGATTGCTTCACTCCCATCCAGCGTGTTCGCAGGTCGGCATCCACGCGATCAGCTATAACTCTGTTGGTGAACGGGTTGGATAAGGCGTGCGCCGGCCCGGCCACGACTGCCGCGGCGATCAGCCACGATAGGTCGTGCGCCAGTGCGAGCCCGACGAACGACACTGCCGCGCCGATGAAGATGATCGTCAGCTGCGCTGCCTGCGAGACTAGGTGAATTGCCCTCGACGCAATGAGGGAGAAGGCTGCCGCGCTAAGGAAGCTGATGGATGCGAACAGGCCGAACTGCGCCACGGTGATCCGCAGTTCGGCAACCAGCGTGGGACTTAGCGCTGCCGCGGCGTAGCCGGTCAGGGGCGGCGCCGCCATCGCGAGTGTCAACGCCACCAGCATCCGCGGCTGAACCGGCCCGCTCAGCGTCGATGCCCCGCCGCCGATCGGACCGGGACGCGCCAGCGCGCGCGCCATTTCGTCAGTACGATCAAGCCGTCCGTTCCGCCACGTCCGCGCGGTGCACGGCCACCTGCACCTCTTCCGGATGCTCGTTCACGAAGTACATGGCCACTACGCCCAGGAGCGGCCCGACGGCGAGCGTCGCGAGCGCCACCATGAAGGAATTGCCTGAAGCGGCGAACGCGGCGCCCACCGCCAGCGGGACCAGCGTGCTGCCGAGCTGCCACAGTGCGTTGGTCGCGCCCGCGGCGGTGCCGAGCAGGGAACTGTCGACCAGCCGCGGCACCAGCGCGACGATCAGCGGCAGGTAGCAATAGGCGGCGAGGCCGAGCAGCGGCGCCGCGAGCATGAACGCGGCGGGCGTACGCAGTAGGCCGAACACCAGCAGCATGACGGAGAACAGCGTCAGCATCACCATCGCAGGCACCCGACGCGCCCCGTTCATCCGATCGGACAGCCAGCCGATTATCGGTTTGCCGAAGATGCCCAGAGCCGCGAAGATGGAGACGATCATGCCGGCTGTTTCGTGATCGAGTCCGCGCCCCTTTATCATCAGCGCGTTGGACCAGATCACGAAGCCGTAGGTGCCCCAGAAGCCGCCGAAGCCCGACAGGGCGACGAGCAGCAGGTTGCGGTTCCGCGCCAGCGTGCGGAAAGCGCCGCCTCGCGTGTCGGCCGTCACCTTCGCGCTGACCGGTCCAGGCCGCACGACGAAGAAGCAGATGATCCCCGCGACGACCGAAATCGTGCCGAACGCGTGGTAGGCGGCCGTCCAGTCGAAGTAGTCGATCAGCTGCGGCACCGCGGTGTTGGCGAGCAGCACACCCAGCGACGTCGCCGAGGTGTAGATTCCCATCACCTTGCCGAGCTCGGCTGGCTTGAACCAGCTCGACAGCAGCTTCACTCCCGCGCCGTACTCGGCGCCCGCGAAAAGGCCGACCAGCGCCTGAACGCCGATGCCGACCGCGGCCGAGCGCGTCGATCCAAAGGAGAACATGAACACGCCTGCGCCGATCAGCGATATGGCCAGCAGCGCGCGTCCGCCGACGCGGTCGGTCAGGTAGCCGCCCGCCGCGTTGGAGATGACGTAGCCTGCGTAGTAGGCGGTGGCGAATACGCCCAGGCTGGCCAGCGGCACCGCCAGCGCCTCTCCCACGAACAGCGACGACGGCCCCCAGGCGGAACGGTCCGCCGAGGTAAGCGTGAACCCCAGCCAGCAGATCACGAGCACGAACCAGCGATAGCCGTTCCGCTCGCGTAGCGTGTCGTCGACGTCGACGTCGACGTTGCCGTCTCTTGTGCCATTCATCGGTGCTCTCCTTGTGACGCCGCCGTTTTGCGAGGCGCGCTGCTGTCAATGGTCGTGCGTCCGGTCGCCGGGCGGTCAGAAGCGGAACTGAACCTCCGGGCCGAAGAAGGTGCTGTTGTGCAGGCCGGCGCGCTCCAGCACGTCCCCGGCGAACAGGAAGTCAGCCTTCACGCCGGCGCTCAGGTGCGGGTTGAGCTGCCACAGCACCGACGCCTTGATGAGGTCGCCGACGTCGTGGCCGCGGACGTTCTGCGTTCCCGCGTAAGGCGCGCCGGTGAAGGTGTAGACCGCGTCGAACTCGCTAGGTCGGCGCAGCCGCGAAACCTCGGTTGTCACCGAGACGCGCGGCAAAGGCGTGACGCGCAGATTGATCGAAGCGTCCGAAAGGTTGGTCGGCCCGATCAGATTGCCCCACGAGAAGTATGGGATTGACCCGTAGAAGAAGAGGAAGCTCTTCAGCGTGCCCGTGCCGTACGCGCCGCCTCCGCTGGCGTAGTCCGCGTGCACGCCGATCCGCGGGTGCCAGGGCCCGTCGTCGAGCAGGTATCCCGCGTTCGCGAACAAGCCCCAGGCTGACACGTCGCGCCCGGCGAACCGCCCGCCCTGCCGTATGATCGAAAGGTCCAGCGTCGCATCGCCCGCGGTGCCCCAGAGACGAGCGCCGTAGAAGTCGCGGTCGTCGCGTCCCACGGTGTTGCCCCAGCGGCGATCGTCGTCGCGGTGGTTCCAGTAGAAGGGATCGAGGAACAGCTTGGTGTCTGCGCCGCCCACGTGGATGGAAGGCAGCACGAAGCTCGTGCTGATGCCGCGGAAGCGTTCACCGTCGTCCCTAGGATCGTCGAAGGCACCTCGGCCCAAAGCCACCGTCTTGAACGAGAACAAGCTGGCGCGCGCCCGTGATGTCGCGAGGTTGACGCGAACCCCGTCCAGCGAGGTGTACACGTTGGGTGCCGGGCGGATGTGGAGGACGTTCGGCGGACCGTCCATGAACTCCTGCCGACCGACGCGCAGCCCGACCGCCGCGCCAGCCACCGTCGCGTCGACTTCAGCGAACAGCTGCTGCACCACGAGATCGTTGTCCTGCTGCGGCGAGGCGTTCACGCCCGGCGCCCCGAACGCCACGCTGCTGTTCAACTCGCCGAAGGCGCGGAAGTGCGGCCCCACGTGCAGGTCGGCGCCGACGACGTTGCGGACCAGCCACTGATCCTGCGCCTCCGCCTCGCGCAGGCCCGGATTGGTGACGTAGTTCAGCCGCAGACGGCTTTCCCCGCTCAAAGTCAGGTACGTGTCGCCGCTGCCCGACAGGGGAATGAACTTCAGTGGGTCGAACGCGTCGCCGCGGCCGGTGGCCGGTCGTCGCAGGCTCGACCAGTCTTCGGCGTAGCGGATGTACATGTACGGGCCGGCGCGCGGTCCGTCGCCGCGTGCGGCGGCGGGATACGGGTTGGAGAACACCGGCACCGGCTTGGTGCGCAGCAGGAAGCGTGACGGTGCGACCTGGCTGTTCTGGGTCAGCTGCTCCTGCGAAGAGGCTTCGCCGCTGCCTGTCGGCGCGTAGGTGCCGCGACGACCGGGCTGCCGCGGCCCGGTCGGCGTCCGTTGCCGCTCGAGCGCCGAATCCTTCTTGCCGTCTGCCGGCGCGGCGGCCGCTCCCGGCTGCGCCGCCGCTTCGCTCGCGGCCGGCGGCGACACCTGCGCCGACGCCGGCGCGATGCCGGCGAGCAGCCAGGCGGCGGTGCCGCCCAGCAGGACTTGTAATGTGGTCATCGTCCTCTCCTTGGTGCCGGCGCTTCCCTTGAAGTCGCCAGGCCGGAACCGGCCTATTGTTCGGGCGGGATCTCGACTGTCAGCCCGTCCAGTTCGGGCGACACGGCTATCTGGCAGGACAAGCGGCTGTTCGCTCGACGCTCGACCGCGGTCGCCTCCAGCATGTCCTCCTCGTCCTCGCCGGGAGGCCCGACCCGATCGAGCCACTCCGGCGCGACGAAGACGTGGCAGGTCGCGCACGACAGGACGCCGCCGCATTCGCCGGCGATCCCGTCGACGCCCTGCTGGACGGCGGCGAACATGACGCTGTCGCCGTCCTCGGCGTCGATCACGTCGGTCTCGCCGCCCGTCCTTCGAAAGTTGATTTTGGTCATGGGTCGTACTCCGGCGCGCTCAGAAGGCGGCGATGAGGAAGTCGTCGGTGAACTCGCCGTGCGAGACCTTGACGGGGATGTTCGAAGCGCCGGCGACCTCAAGGATCGTCGAACCGGCCGGCTCGGGCTCCGCCAGCATCGCCTCGACCATGTCGGCGAACGCCTCCGCGCCGCGGCGATCGAGCGTCCAGACGAACTCGTCCGCCACGGAACCATGCTGCAGCCCGGTGCTGGCGTCGGCGGGGACGATGCGCAGGCGCGTGTCGCGTGATGCGTCGTCAGGCGCGCGGTGCTCGATCTCGATCGCGTGCGGCGCGTCCGCAAACCGGCGCAGCGTCTGGGCCAGTCCGGCGATGTCGCCGCGTTCGCCCAGTATCAGGAACTGCGGATGGAAGTCGCTTGGCAGGAAACCGTAACGTAGCATGGATCACCTTCCCGCCGCGAAGCGCGACGTCGTTGGTGGACACTCCTGCGGAGCGCCCATAGGGGTGGAGCGATGAGCGACGAGGGATTGGATCAAGGCGGCGGAAGCGTCCGCGCGGTGCTTCGCGCGGTCGACATCCTGAAGAGCTTCGCGGGTGCGCCGGGTCCGCTCTCCGTCGCCGACATCCGGCGAAGCGTACCGCTCAGCCGGCCGACGCTCTACCGCCTGCTCGACACGCTGGTCGCGGCGGAGATGCTGCACGTCGAAGGCCAGCCCCAGCGCTTCCGCCTGGGCCGCATGGTGGCGCTGCTCGGCCGATCGTGGGCCGATCAGCTGGCGATCGACGCAGTGGCAAGGCCGATCATGGACGACCTGCGCGACCGGTCCGGCGAGACCTGCTCGCTGTTCGAACTTCGGGAGGGACGGCAGTTCTGCGTGCTGGAGTCGAAGAGCCGCCAGGCGCTGTCGATGTCGCGCGGCATCGGCGAGCTCACCGACGGCTTCCACGGCGCGAGCGGCATCGCCATACTCGCATGGCTCGACCCCGCACACGCGATTGAACTGTCGCGACGCACCAACCCGCAGGATCGTGAACCGATCACCGCCGCCGAGCTCGCGGCCACGCGCCGCGATGGCTTTGCGATCAGCCACGGGGCGATCTACAAGGGGGCAGCGTCGATCGCTGCTCCCGTGTTCGACCGCAACGGCCAGGTGTTCGGCTCGCTTGCGCTCTTCGGTCCCGAGGCCCGCATCCGCGACGAGGGGATGGACGAGCAGATTAGAATGCTGCGCGACGCCGCCGCGCGGCTGTCGGCCGAGCTCGGCGCACCGGACGCGTAAGGGTCCGCCGGCCTGCGGACCGGCGGTGGCGCGATCAGGTCGCATCGACGGCGACGATGTCGCTCGCATGGACGAGCTCTTCCTCGCCGACGATCGCTTCGTCCTCCGCTGCCACGTAGCGGATCATCAGCCACTGGCCGTCGTGCATGTTCTCGACCACTTCGGCGGTGGAGGAGTTGGCGAGCCTCAGCCGAGCGCCCGCTACGATTGGCATCACGTCGATCATGGAATGGCCTCAGAAGAAAGCGGTCAGGTTCTTCGCGAGAAGAACGTTCTGGTCGAGGATGATCTCGCGCTTGGCGATGCGCCACACCTCGCCCTCGCGCCTGATCTCGTCGGTGCGCTTGCCGACGAACGTGTAGTTCTCGTGCTCGACCCGGTTCTGGTACACGAGGAAGCGCGACTGCGCCGTGACCATGTCCGGCTTGCGCGGATCGCCCGCGGTCGCGACGACGCGGACGTTCGACACCATGTGGCAGATGCGGGAGAGCGGCTCCTCGGCGTAGTGCACGCCTGTCAGTATCTGCTCGACCCGCTTGGTCAGCGTCCACTTATCCTCGTCGAACCAGCTGATCCCCTGTCCTAGACGGGTGTTCTCGCGTTCGTCGTGCTGGCCGAACTTCACGTTCTGGCGCATGGGCATGAAGTAGACGATGTCTTCGGCGAGCAGGTCCAGCCAGTCCTTGAAGCGTCGTCGGTCGAGCAGGTCGGCCTCGTGGTAGAGGAACTCCTCTATCTCCGCCTTGAGAAGCAGTGCGTCGAGCGCGGCGCTGCCGTGCGCGGTAGACGGCGTATCGGTCATGACGATTGTCCTTGCCTTGCGGGCCGGCGCGGCACCGGACCGCCCTGATGGGAGAAGCAGCCGACGTCGACGACCGTGCCGGAGATGGCCGCGGCGTCGTCGGACAGGAGAAAGGCGACGGCCGCGGCCAGATCGCCTCCGGTCGCGACGCGGCCCGCGACCGTGCCGGGCACGTCCAACGAGAGGTCGCGCGGATCGCCGCCGACGCGGCCGACGCTCATGCCGCTGACGATGCCGCCGCCGCCGGGTATCGCTGTGTTGACACGGATGCGGTCGTGGAAGTGGTCGTAGGCCATGGCCTGCGCGAGCGCGGCGAGGGCGCCTTTCGACGCGGCGTATGCCGCCATGTTCGGCTTGCCCCAAGCGGCACCCGATCCGACCAGCACGATCGAGCCGCCGCCCTGCCGCTGCATGATCGGCACCACCGACCGCGCGCACAGGTAGGTGCCGCGCACGTTCACGGCGAAGATGCGGTCCCACAGCTCGGGCGGCGTGTCCATCACCGTGCCGAGCGGACCGATTGCGGCGTTGGCGACCAGCGCGTCGACGCGACCGAAGCGTGCCATCGCCGCCGCGGCCACGCCGTCGACCGCCTTCTCATCCGAGACGTCGGCCTCGATCAGCACCGCGTCGCGGCCGACGTCGCGCAGCGCCGCCCGCGTGCCCTCGATGCCGTCGGCGGCGACGCTCGAGACCTGCGGCGCGTCCAGTCCGAACGCGACCACGTCGTAGCCCCGACGCGCGAGCTCGACGGTGATGTCGCGGCCGAGCCCGAAGGTGCCGCCGCTCACAATCGCGACGCGGCGAGTCACTCGGCGGCCTCCGCCACCTCCTGCTGCCCCAGCAGGACGCTCCAGTCGGCGCCGTCGACGTAGGTCGCCCAGCGCTGGTAGTAGTTGCGGGCGTTCTGCTCGGTGATCTGGAAGCTCACGTCGCCGGCGACCGGCCCCTCCTGCGTGAACTTGCCGATCGACTGCGCGTAGTTGAACGGATGGCGGCGCGCGATCGTGCCCGTGCTGGCGCGCGTCGCGTAGAGCCAATTCTCCATGTCGTCCTGCTCGGTCATGCCGGCGGGCCCCGAGTACCGCATGTAGTAGTGGCGCAAATAGTCCTTCACCTTTTCCGGCGCGTCCGCGTCGACCAGGAAGAACCGCCACGCCTCCGTCTCGGTCGGGCTGTGCGGGTGCCACACGCACAGCCCGCGCGGCTGTCGGCCGTGGTAGGACGTGTTGGGGAACAAGGTGCCGGTGAACGGCAGCAGCCGCGCATCCTCGCCGAGCCGCTCCTTGCGCTGCTCGTGCGCGTCCCTGAAATACTCGTCGATCTCGGGGTCGCTCAGGTACGAGCCGGCATATTCGTTGTGCTCGCCCGCGATCGCGCTGTGCACCCCGTGGCCCTGCGGGAAGCTCACCCAGACGTGCTCGGCCTTCTCCAGCTCCGCGTCGTTGCGACGACCGGACTGGCCTCCCTTGGACCCCGGACCGATGCCGATGAGGTCGACCGAGCGATGGCTGGGATTGTGATAGGTGTCGCCCAGGAAGTTCTCGGACGCGAACTTCCAGTTCGCGGGCACGATCCACTTGTGCACGCCGATCACCTCCGATCCGCCGGGGCGGCCGTCGCGACAGTCGAGCACCTGGTCGAGATGGACGAGCGCGTCGCCCATGTACGCCTCGAACTCGGGCGCCTCCTTGTCCCAGGTCGCCCAGACCGTCCCCTTGTACACCTTCATCCTGGCAACCTCGATCAACGAGAAGTCGTCTCGATTGAGCGATCCTTCGTACAAGGTCCGATACTGCGGAACGCCCTGGAGCTTGCCCTCAGTCGTGTAGCTCCAGCTGTGATACGGGCAGGTGAAAAGCGACGTGTTGCCCTGATCGTACCGGCAGACCTTCATGCCCCGGTGCCGGCACGAGTTGAGGAATACGTGAACCGCGCCCTTCTTGTCGCGACACAGGATCACGGACTCCTCTCCCATGCGCGACGAATAGAAGTCGCCCGGGCCGGGTATCTGGCTCTCGTGCCCGACGAACAGCCAGGCGCGGGCGAACACCGTCTCCAGCTCTCTGCGGTAGATGTCGGCGTCGACGAAGATGTCGCGGCTGATCGCGCCGTTGCGCGCGTCGACGAGGGATGCGGCGTCAGTCATTGCGAATCAATCCTCTCTCACGTCCGTCAGATGGACACTTGTCTCATTTAATAAGCTGCGGTAAACGGCTCGCGTTGTCAATCACCTGATGCAAGCGGCTGCCGGGCGGCCGCGCACGGGCGACCAGAGGAGAGAGGCCGTGACCACGTACGACGTGCTCATCGTAGGAGCCGGTCACGGGGGCGCACAGGCGGCGGTGGCGCTGCGGCAGCACGGCTTCCAAGGCACGGTCGGCATGTTCGGGGACGAGCCCGAGCCGCCCTACGAGCGTCCTCCGCTCAGCAAAGAGTATATGTCCGGCGAACGTCCCTTCGACCGTATGTTGCTGCGCCCGCCCGCTTTCTGGAGCAACAAGGGCGTCGACGTCGTGACCGGCGCGCCGGTCACGCGCGTGCGGAAGGACGAGAAGGTGGCCGAGACCGCGGAGGGCCGGCGGATCAGCTACGGCACGCTCATCTGGGCCGCTGGCGGCGCTGCCCGCCGACTGGAGTGCGAGGGGCACGATCTGCGGGGCGTGCACACCGTGCGTTCACGCGCGGACGTCGATCGGCTGATCGAGGAATTGCCCGCCACCGAGCGGGTGGTCGTCGTCGGCGGTGGCTTCATCGGCTTGGAAGCGGCCGCTGTGCTGACCAAGCTTGGCAAGCGGGTGACCGTCCTCGAAGCGCAGGATCGGCTTCTCGCGCGCGTGTGCGGTCAGGAGATATCCCGCTTCTATCTCCGCCAGCACCGCGCCCGGGGGGTGAACGTTCACTTGGACACCGTCGTCGAAAGCATAGTCGGCGAAGGTGGGCGGGTCATCGGCGTTCGGCTCGCCTCGGGGCGAACGATCTCCTGCGAGATGGTGATCGTCGGCATCGGGATCGTACCCGCCGTGGCGCCGCTGGTGGCGGCGGGCGCGAGCGAGCACAACGGAGTGCAGGTCGATCAGCATTGCCGCACGTCGATTGCCAACGTCTACGCACTTGGCGACTGCGCGCGACGTCCCAGCCGTTACGCGGTCGGTGGCTCGGTTCGCCTCGAGTCGGTCCAGAACGCCGGCGTGATGGCGGCCGCGGCCGTCGCCAGCCTCATGGGCGAGGCGTTGCCGAATGAGCCAGTGCCGTGGTTCTGGTCTAATCAGTTCGATCTTCGCCTGCAAACGATTGGCTTAGCGGCAGGGCATGATCGCACGATCGTTTACGGCGATCCGAAGCTGCCGGGTTTCAGCGTCATCTACCTGCGTGAGGACCGCATCCTTGCACTCGATTGCGTCAATGCCGCCAAGCAGTTCGCACGAGGCAAACGCCTCATCGGAGAAGTCATGACGACAGACACGACATTGTAGACGTAGCTGACATACGTAGCCGCCGAACCTAGGTGTTTAGTCTCGGCATCTGGTTTCCGATCGGCGTAGTGACGATGATCGCGATCGCTCTGGTGCAAAAGCGACAGGGATCCTCACGGCCCTGATCGAAGACGAAGACGCCAAGGCTTAATGGCCTCGTCGACTATCAAACGCTGAGCGAGTAGCTGCTGGGTAACGGGGCGATGGGGTAGTTGGCAGCTTGTCCAGGCAAGTCGAGGTTACACGATGGCGGAGCGTCAAAAGGCATTCAGCAACCGCTGATCTCGGACGAACGGACGCAGAACATGGAGTGCCAACTCGTCACCGTCAAATGGAAGCGACCTCGACGCTACGCGATCCTATTGCCACACGCTGACGCGCTCGGCCGGTGCCAGATACAATGCGTCACCGGGCTTGACGTTGAACGCCGTGTACCAGGGGG
>NZ_CAJYVU010000056.1 GCF_913778135.1 uncultured Sphingomonas sp.
CGCGTCGCGCCCCTCGATCGTCAGCACCGGGCCGTTCACCGCATCGAGCGGCAGCACGCCCGACGATCGCCACCGGAACGACAGCCGGCAATCGCGATAGTCGCGCCGCGTCTCATACCCCAGCAGCACGTGATCGTGCCGGTCCACGCTCTCCCAGATCAGCCCGGCCAGATCGTCGCACCGATAGAAGACCGCATCGACTCGCAGCGCATCCGCCGCGATCGTCGTCACCGCCGCCATCATCGGCCGGGGAAAGTTAACCGTCCAGAACACCGGATCGAACCGCGACACCAACCCCGTCGCCTGTCCCCCACGCGCGGCATGGAGGTGAAACCCTGTCGTCACCCGCCCCTCCCTCGTTGCTGTCATCAACCAGGCCGCCAACCCGGATCGCGAACGCCCTCAATTAGCCCGCGTCTTCCAGCGCCCGCCGCACCGCGCGCGCCACCTGCCGGCTCGATCGCGCCATCGCCTCGGGCGCGGCACCGGCGGGCGCGTTGAGCGTGATCGCCACCCGCACATCGCGCGTGCCGCTGCTTGCGCCGTTCGCCACCACTTGTCCGCTCGCGGTCGGCACGAACACCTCCGGCCCACGCTCGCCCACCATGTATGCCCGCCCCGGCGACACCGGTCCGCCCGTCGCGCGTCCGGGCAAGCCTAGCAGCCCGAGCAATCCGGTCAGTAATCCGCTACCCGCCGCACCCTCGGCGCCAACGCCTAGGCTGCCGTTCCCCGCCGTCACCGCCGCCTGCGCGATCTCCGACAGTGCCGACAGCGCGACTCCGCGCAGATCGTCGAACCCCAGTTTTCCCGTCCTGACCGCACGCGCCAGCGCCGTCTCGACCGCGCGCCCGGCACGGTCAGCGCCCGCCGCAAACGGTCCGTCCAGCGCCGCGCGCATCTCGCCCACGTCGCGCGCGAACCCCGCGGTGTCGGCGCGCACGCCGATCACCAGCCGCTCGATTTCCTCATCCATCCGGATATCGCTCCCGCAATCGCGCCAGCATGTCGCCGTCCAGCGGCACGCCGGCATCTTCCGCACCGCCCGTCATTGCCTCGAACAGCGCCGCCACCTCGTCGGGTGTCGCGCGCCAGAACGCGTCGGGCGACCAGCCCCAGGCGACACTCGCCACCCCCGCCAGCCGCCGCGCGGCGAGCGCGAAATCACCCGCCACCTAGCGCCCCGACAGCACCTGCCGCAGCAGCAGCTTCAGCACCGGCGTCACCGCCGCCAGCCCGGCCTCCGCCACCGCCTCGCCCAACCGCTCGCGCGTGACCGCTTCGGGCGCGTCGTGGCGGCAGTGCCAGAACAGCGCCACCATCTCGGCCAGCGTCATGCGCCCATCCGACGCACGCTCGACCAGCGCGAATAGCGATCCCAACTCGCCCTCCGCCGCCACCAGCCGCGCGAACGTCGGGCGCAGCAGCAGCGCCGCGCCACCGACCCGCAACGCCGCCTCCCCCCTCATCGGGTTTGCAGGGGCAGGGTTGGCGGGCAGGGAACTCGCCGCGCTCACGAACTCACCACATTGCTTGAGAGGATCGGACCGGAGCTTTCCAGCGACAGCGTGTAACTGCGCTCGCCGTTGTAATCCCCGGCATAGTCCAGCCGCGTGACCAGGAACTGCCCCGTCATCGCCTCGCCGCTCTCGAACGTCAGCCGGTAATCGTCGATCGTGCCCGCTAACGCGCTCGACTTGACGCGCAACTCCGCGTCCGACCCCGTGAACACGCCCGCGCCCGACACGCTGACGTGCCTGACGCCCGCGCCCGACAGCAATTCGCGCCACCCGCCCGAATCCTTGCTCGTCACCGCGACCGCCTCGCCGTTCACCGACACCTGCGTCGTACGCAGCCCCGCCACCGTCCGATACGCCACCGGACTGCCGCCATCCCCGACCTTCAACAGAAACGCCGACCCCTTCTCCACCGCCATCATTTCCTCCTTAACAAGTGTGTGCGCCTCACGAAGGACGCATCCCTCACCCCATCCATCACCCCGCCAACACCCGCACACGGTGATCCACCATCGCCGCCCACTGGCCCTTGCCGCTCGCCACCACGCTCGACCGCAGCAGCACCACGCTCGCCACCCGCCAGCCGTCCAGCTCGCGCGGCAAACCCGCCACCGCCGCCTCGACCGCCGTCGCCAACACGCCCGCGCGCGCCGGCGAGTCCCCGCGGTCGCGCACCGTCACCGCGATGCGCAGCTCGCGCCCCATCGCGTCCTTGGTGCTCCAGTCGCTCGCCACCACGTCGCCCAGCAGCACGAACGGCACCGCCGCGCTCACCCCCGCCCCCTCCCACACGCCGTTCACGCCGCCGATCGCCCGCAGCCGCGCCAGCACACCGGCGCGCACCGCCGCTGCGGCCCCGATCCCGCCGTTGATCGCGCTCCCCTCACCCATCCGCCCCTCCCGTCACCGCACCCAAGCCGCGACATCGCGCAGCACCGCCTCCTCGACGCGCCGCGCATGCAAGGCGGGCGCGCTCACACCCACGCGACCGTCCTTCGCCTCGACCACCACGCCCGGCACGTCGCGCAACCGCGCCGCCAACCGCGCGATCACGCTCGCAACCGCGCGCGCCGCACGCCGCTCGGCCTCGCGCTGCAGCTGCTGCTCGAACCCGCCGCTCACGCATGCACCGCGCGGGCCAGCGCCAGCCGGCGGAACGGCCGCCACAGCGCGGTCACCGCCGCTGGCACCGGCGCCTCGCCGCCGCGATGCTCGAACAGGTGCGCCGCTAGCATCACCACGCCTTGCCGAACCGCCACCGGCAGCCCGGCCCAGTCGCTCGCCAGCCCCGCACGCACCGTCACGCTCGCCCGCCGCGCCGTGCGCACCCAGCCGCGCGCCTCCGCATCCACGTCGACCGCGTAATCCGCGATCGGCAGCGCCGTGCCCGCCGCCACCACCGCGGTGATCGCCGACACCGGCACGAGCGGCAGCAGCTGCCACGCCGCACCCGCCTCCACCACCACCGATGCCTCGCGCGCGATCAGCACCTGCCCTAGGAACTGCTCCGCCACGCCCAGCGCCGCCTCCGCATAGCCCGCGATCAGCCCGTCCTCTTCGCCGCTCGCCACGCGCAGCTGCCCCTTGATCGCCGCCACCGCCGACGCACGATCCTCCCCGCCCAGCGCCGCTGCGCCGGGCCCGTTCGTCACCGTCATTGCCGCACCCCCGTGCTCTCTTCAGCCGCGCCGTCAGACGGAGGCGGCGGTGCCGCCACCGCTGCCCGCCGTGGCATCTCCCTGGATCGCCTTGGCAATCCAGGGGTGCCCGCACTTACGCCGCGGCGAACTTCATCAGCTTGATCGCCTCGCTGTTCGACACGCACCCGCCGACACGCTTGGTCGCGTAGAAGGTCACGAACGGCTTGTTCGAATAGGGATCGCGCAGCACGTTGGTCTCGCTGCGCTCCGCGATCAGATATCCCGCCTTGAAGTTGCCGAACGCGATCGACAGGCTGTTCGCCGCGATGTCGGGCATGTCCTCCGCCTCGACCACTGCGTAACCGAGCAGCGTCGCCGGCTGTCCGCTCGTCAGGCTCGGCTGCCACAGGAACTGCCCGTCGGCGGTCTTGAACTTGCGGATGCGCGCCGCGGTCGACGCGTTCATCACCCAGCACGCACCCTGCCGGTACGGCGCACGGAGCGACTGCACCAGGTCGATCAACCGCTCGGGCGCGCCGCTGCCGAAATCGCCCGCCGCTCCGCTCGCCAGATATTGCAGCGTCCCGAAGGCGCGCGTCGCGTCGCCCGCATTGCTCGTCGCGGCTTGCAGGAACCCGCGCGGACGGTTGACGCCGTTGCCGTTCACGAACGCCGCGCCCTCTGCCTTGGCGAACTCCGCCGCGATCTCGCCCGCCAGCCAGCCCTCGACGTCGAACAATGCATCATCCAGCATCGCCTGGCTCGCCGACGGGTTGGCGAACAGCTCGCCCATCGGCGGCGCGATCTCGGCGAAGACGGGCGTCGCCGTCGCCGGCCGCGCATCGGTCTCCGCTGCCCAGCCCGACGGCGTACCCCCCGTCGTCACCAGCTTGCGATATCCCGCCGACCCCACCTGCACCACGCTGGCGATGCTGCGGATCGGGCTGGCGCTCTTCAGCGTCGCGTCGATCACCGCGTCGATCTCCTTCGGGATCGCGTAGCCGCCGGCATCCCCGATCACCCCGGTGAACGCCTTGGTCTCGATCACCGCGCCCGACCGGACGAAGCCGTTGAACGCACCCGCCACCTCACGCGCACCGTCCAGCACCGGGCGCACCACCACGTCGTTCATGCACATTCTCCCACACGAAAAGACCCCGCCCGCAAGCGCGAACGAGGCCATCAGGACGAGGCCATCCGCCCCGCCCGAACCAGAAATGACCGGGAACTCCCTAGGCGGCGCTCACCCGCTCCACCCGCGCCGCCGGCTGCATCGGCACCGCGACCAGGCTCACCTCGGCAAGGTCGGCGCGCAGGATCTCGCGCCACGCACCGCGGCGCACCACGCGCGCGCGGTACCCGACCGACAGCCCCGGCAAAGCACCCGCACTGACCAGCCGTGCCACCCCGGCATCCGCGACCACCGCCGTCACCCGAAGTCCGCGCGCATCCTCACCAATTGCCTCGATCCGCCCGACCGCACCCCCGCGATGCTGCACCAGCAGCGGCACCTGACCCACGCCCGCGAACGCACCGCTGCGCATCACGTCACCCGCGCGATCAGGCGCATCGAACACCGCGGCATAGCCCTCGACGCGGATCACTTGACCCACTCGCCGAAGCCCAGCTTCACCGCGAGCCCCAGCAGCAGCAACGCGCACGCCATCCGCGCCACCCACGCGATCAACGCCTTCCACGCCGACCGTTTCGCGTCGCGCCACGCCTTCAGCAATTCGCGCAGCTCGGCGACATCCGCGCCCGCCGCCGCATCGGCCAGCCCCAGTAGCGTCAGCGCGCGCGTCGCGCCCAGCTCGCCCGCTTCCTCCGCGATCGCGCGCAACGTCGCCATGTCGGCCCCGCGCTCCCCGGCCTGCGCCATCAGTTGCGCCAGCACGCCCGCGGCTCCGCTTGCCCCCGCCGCGCTCATGCCCAGCCAACCATCTGGCGCTTCTCGTCGCGCGTGACGAAATCCGCCGCCGCGACCATCCGCCACAACCGCTCGCGGTCCTCGACCAGCGCGGGCACCATGTCCATGTCAACTTCCAGCACCGCATCGCTGAACCACTCGGCCAGCCCCTCGCGCATTGCCGACAGGATCGCCCCCGCCAGCGGCAGCACGCTCAGCCGCCACAATGCCTTGTTCGCTTCCTTGTAGTTCGCGTGCGTGCTGTCGCCCGGCAGCCCGAGCAGCATCGACGGCACGCCGAACGCCAGCGCGATCTCGCGCGCCGCCGCCGCTTTCGTCGCCACGAAGTCCATGTCGGCGGGCGTCAGGCTCATCGCCTGCCACTTCAATCCACCCTCCAGCAGCATCGGCCGCCCCGCGTTCGCCGCGCCCTGGAACCCTGCCTCCATCTCCTCCTTCAACCGCCGGAACTGCTCCGCCGACAGAGTCGCACCGTCGCCCGCGTCGTACACCAGCGCGCCCGATGGCCGGGCGGCATTGTCGAGCAGCGCCTTGTTCCACGCCGCTGCCGCATTGTGGATTGCGATCGCACCCGACGCCGCACCCAGGCAGCCAAGCCCGTAATGATCGTCGACCGGATTGAACGCGCGCACGTGGATCACGCTTTCCGCCGGCAACCGCGTCACCCGCTCGGCAACGGTGTAGCGATACGCCGCCGGCCAGCCGCTGGCGTCGGGCTCGACGCTCACCCGCTCTGGCCGCAGCGCGAACAACGCCGCTGGGCGCCCATCCTCACCCCGCCCGATCTGCACGAACGCATTGCCGTGAAGCAGCAACTGCGCCGCCACCGTCTCCATCAACCCGCGTCGCGCGACCAGCGCGCGCAAGGCTTCGTCCGCGACGTTCAGCGGCGCACCCCCGACGCTCTCCGCCACCAGCTTCACCGCGCGCTGCGCCACCGCGTTGCGGCAGTAACCGGCGCGCACCTGCGCCTCATAGGACGCGGGCCATTCGCCGACCTCCACGCGCACCCCGCCGCCCAACACGCGCGACAACACCGGACGCGACCCCTCGCGCCCGGGCTTCCACCCGAACCATGCCATATTTTACCCCCAAACGAAAAAGCCCCGCCGAAGCGGGGCTTTTCAAGAAGATGCGTTGCGCCGGATCAGCCGCAGGCGATCCGGCGTGTCTCTCGCTCATAACGCGGCTGATCGTCCTGTCCCGGCGCCGGCCGCGACAGCGTCTCGCGCACCACGCGATTGGACACCCACGCCGCGAAGCGCGCATCATGACGCGCCTTGGCGTTCTTCATCAATTCGTTCTGCTGATCGCGATTGAGCGGGGCTGTCATCTCTGCCTTTCCTTCAGGCCATTCAATATCTCGAGCGCGCCGATGTTCCTCACGCGCGTTCCATCATCCACGTATGCTGGCCGTTCCAGCTATTCGATTTACCGGCTCTATATCCCTTGCCAGCGAAGATCGCACATATCTGATGGTACTTCGTTAACGCCGCGGGCGGCAGGTGCGCCACCTGCGTGACCATGCTTACGAGCGGCGGCTCCACGTCGTCAATCAACATGTCCACGAGCGTACATATAAGCGAGCGCACCTCGGCCCTCAAGTATGGCTCGATAAGCAGGTGCTGCGTATCTGCCCCATCCCAATACGCCATCACGTCGCCGCCCGCATCGGCCGCAGTGATGTTGAACACCAGCTCGTAGCCCGGAATGTCGGCATAGCCTGTCAACGGGGACAAGGCCACGAACGCGGAATAGGTCGTCCCTTCCACGTCGTCATACCCGATCGCCGCGCGTGCGATGAACTCGCCATCGCCGGTCAGCCGATCAACTGCCACCTCTCCCGTCAGATCAAGCGTGGACACGAACATGACCGATGCGATGCCAGCCTCGTCGTACAGCGGCAACGGCGCTTCCTTACCCCAGCACCCGCACGCTCGCTGGCCCACGCGCATCCAGCATCAGCGCGCTTAGCGCCCACACGCACGCGTCGGCGCGGTCGGGTGATCGACCCGGCCCCTCGTACCCGCCGCCCGCCTGCATTCCCGCCAGCTCGTCCTCCAGCGCCGGGAACGCGCCCGCGTGCCACACCCGTCGCACTTCGTAGAGCGCGGCGACCGGCTCGGCGCGCGCCGACTTGCCGCGGCTCGCGTGCACCAGCGTCACCGGCAACGCCGCATCCTTCGCGCGCAGCACCTCGCCGACCATGTCGCCGCCCTGGTTCTTCTCCGCGACGATCCGGTCGGCGCCGTGCCGCGCCGCGCATCCCGCCACCGCGCGCGCCCAGGCATCGGGCGAGGCACCCGCAACGCTCGCATCCTCCAGCACATAGCCGCAATCGTCGACGCCCAGCCCGGCCGCGACGATCCCGCACGCGTCGCCGTCCGCGCTCGCCGGCGGGTCGACCCCCACGACCACGCGCCGGAGTACCGGCACCGCGCCCGCGCGCACTCGCTGCCGGTCGATCAACGCGCGCGTCCACAGCGCGCCGACCACGTCCGCCATCATCTCGCCCTCCAGCTCCTGCCGCCCCAGCCGCGTCCCGCCGTACGCCGCCTCCATCGCCGACACGAACCGCGCCGGCAGATGCGGGTTGTCGCGCGTCGCCCCGCGCGTCTCGACCGTGCCCGCCGCGGTCATCACCTGCCGCATCAGCGCGGTCGTGCGCGGCGTCGTCGTCACCAGCGCGCGCGGATCATTCCCCAGCCGCAGCCCCATCAGCAGGTTGTTCCACGCCTCCACCCCCTTCCATTTGCCGAGTTCGTCGGCCCAGGCGAAATGGTGCTCGGGCCCGCGCAAGGATTCCGCGTTCGCCGCGGAATAGACCGTCGCCACTGCGCCCGAGGGCCAGCGCACCTCGCCCGCCGTCGGCTTCCACACGACGGCCGCGTCAGCGCCCGCCACCGCGATCACCCCGCTCGGCCCTTCCACCATGACGCGGCGCGCATCCTCGATCGTCGCGCCGACCAGCGCCACGCGCACCGCCGCGCTGCGCGCCGCCGCATTGACCCATTCCGCGCCTGCGCGCGTCTTGCCGAAGCCGCGCCCGGCGCGGATCAGCCACACCTGCCAGTCTCCCGGCGGCGCCAACTGGCCCTCGTGCGCGCGCAGCGACCAGCGCCCCGCCAGCTCGCGGCGGTGTCCGACCGGCAATTGCCGCAGGATGCGCGTGCGCGCGGCCGGTGATAGCCGCGCCAGCCGCTCGGCCGGCGTGGCAGGCGGCTCCTCCTCCCCCGCCCCGCTCACCGCGCGCTCTGCCGCTCGAGCTTGTCGAGCAGTGCCGTCAGCCGCGCATCCGTATCCGCCTCGCTCGGCGGCGCGACGCGCATCGTGCCTCCCGCCGTCCCGCGCGCGTACCGGCCCAGCATCGACAGCACGAAACGCAGATCGGCGTCGCTCGCGCGTCGTTCGACCAGCCGGGTGACCTGGCTTCCCGCCACGATGGCGCGCGCGCGTTCGTCATCCTCCGGCATCGCCTCAGGGTCGATCGCGTCCGGCAGCCGCTCCAGCGCGTAGCGCAGCGCCTCCGTCTCCAGCCGGGCATAGCCGCTCGCCAGCGCCTCGTCCCACGCGGTTGCGAAAGCCGCATCCTTGCGCCGCGCCCGGTAGGCCAGGCTGTAATCCATTTCAGCGGCCTGACTGGCAAGCCGGACATTGCACGTCGCGGCCAGCACCTCGATGAAGCGCGATCGCCTGGCATCGGTCAAACCCGTGCGGCGGGCACGAACCTTCTGCACCAGCCGCGAATTGCCCGCGCGCAGCACCAGCGTGCCGCCCGTCCCCCCGTCATCCATCGCCGCTCCCCCATCTACATCGAGCGCGGCACGCAGGTGCGACGAGGCAACCGGCCTCGGCCAGCGCGCCACAACGGCAACGGGCCGGTGCAGCGGAGTGTGTCACCCCAGCCGCCCGGCCCGTCGTCGCATCATCTCGATGTTCTTGTTTTGTACACAAACAGCGTTACGCTGTCAAGCACTTCTTCCACCCTGACGCGGCGGCTCAGCTGCGCGACGCATCGCCCCGACGCTCCGCCAGCGCGCGCAGGATCTCGCCGTGCCGCGTCGCATCCAGGCGATAGAACAGGCACGTCACCGCCGCCGCCAGCGCCAGCACACCCGCGACCGGGCCGTAGATGACACCGATCGCGGTCACCGTGCCGGGCGGGAGCTGCAACGGTGCCGCCCCCACCGGAGCCGCGTGCGCCCCGCTACTGCCCGCCGGAAATCCGATCACCTGCAGCGCCAGTCCCGAGATCAGCGAACCGAACCCCGACGCGGCCTTGCTGGCGAACGCCCAGCCCGCGAAATACAGCCCCTCCTGCCGCCCGCCGAACAGATATTCGTGCTCGTCCGCCGCGTCCGCCATCATCGAAGCAAAGGCGATCGCCGCGGTCGCCATCAACATCCCGCCGAGCAGGATCGCGCCCGCCAGCAGGGCGACGGGCGGCCCACTGCGGTCGGGCAGCACGCCGATCAGTCGCAACGTCGTCGGCACCGCAAGCGCGCTACCCAGCCCGATCACGCCGATCACCAGCATCGTGCGCTTCTCCAGCCGGCGCAGCATCGGCCCCGCCAGCGGCGCGCCCAGCAGCAGCCCGCCGAACAGCGACAGTGTCACGACCTGGATCTGCTCGGACGACATGCGCCAGAAATAGGTGTTGGCATGGATGCCGAGCGTCGAATGGATCGCCGACGCGGTGAACAGCAGCAGTGCGGCGAGGAAGAGCGTGCGGAACGACGCGTTGCGGAACAGCTCGCCCAATTGCCGCAGCAGCCGCAGGTGCGCGGCGTCCGTGCCCGCCACCGCGACATGCTGGCGCGCCGCCATCCGGTGCAGCGACCACATCGACGCGCCCGCGCCCACCGCGACCAGCGCCGCCAGCGTCGCCGCGAACGGCAGATAGGCACCGCGCTGCGACAGCCCGCCCGGCCCCGACAGGAACACGCCGAAGCCCAGCAGCACCGTCGCCATTGCCGCCAGCATGCCGATGCCCCAGCGCCACGCCGCGATCGACGATCGCTCGTCGTAATCGTCGCTCAACTCCGCCCCGGCTGCATTGTACGGAAGCACGAACAGCGAGATCGACGTGCGCAGCCCGATCGACGCCGCGGTCAACCACGCGACCAGCCTGCCCGTCGGCCAGCCGGCGGGCAGCGAGAACAGCATGACGAGCGACAGCATCGTGCCCGGCAAGCCCAGCGCCATGAACGGCAGCCGCCGCCCGAATCGCGAGCGCAACGCGTCCGACGCCGATCCGATCAGCGGGTCGACCACCGCGTCGACGACCAGCCCCGCCGCCAGCGCAAACCCCACCAGCGCCGCGGGCAAACCGCAGACCGCCGTCGCGTAGAAGAACAGAAAGATGTTGATCGCCTGCGACGCGACCCCGTCGAGCACCGCGCCGGTCGCGTAGCCGACCTTCTGCCCGACCCCCAGCTTCGGCAGCGCACGCCCCGCGCCCCTGCCGCCGGCCGGTTTGCTGTCGGACGAAGCGATCGTGGTCATTCAAACCCTCCCGGCCTGCGGAGAAGGGCTCAACCGCACGCTGCCCCACCGCCCGACTGCCGATCAGCGCTCAACCTGCTGCATGCGTCAGCTGTCGGGATCGTCCAGGGGCTTGCGAACGACATCTCTCCTGTCGTGATCCTGCTCCGTGGCACTACCCTCGTCAACACACTTGCGGTCTTGACAGTATGTTTGCTTGAAGATCAGATGACAACAACCGGCGCGATCGCCGGATCGGGAGAGACATCGTGACGGCAAACAAGGAGCGCGCCCGATCCAGCGCGAGTGCTGTCACACACCGGCGACCGTCAGCATCGGCAAGCCCGTGACGCTGCCGACCGCGACATCGCTGAGCGCGTTCATGCGCGACCGCTCCTACAAGCCCTTCGCTTCTTCGATCCACGCCTCTCGCACGCTCGATACGCGCAGACGCTCGCCGACGACACACGTCGCCGCATCGGCGTCGCTATCGAGCGCAAGGTTCGACCCATGCCTCACCCGGGAATTTACACGTGAATAATGGTCGCCGCCACTTCCCAATCGGCTTCCTGTGGGGCTCCGCCACCGCGGGCCATCAGGTCGAGGGTGACAATTGGAACAGCGACTGCTGGGCGCTCGAACACGCGCAACCGTCCATCTTCAAGGAACCGTCGGGCGACGCGGTCGACCAGTGGAACCGCTTCGACGACGACATGGCGCTGCTCTCCGCCATCGGGCTGGGCGCTTACCGCTTCGGGATCGAATGGTCGCGGATCGAGCCGCAGGAAGGCATTTTCTCGCAGGCCGCACTCGATCACTACCAGCGCTGCATCGACGCGTGTCTCCAGCGCGGTATCGTCCCAATCGTGACGTTCAGTCATTTCACTATTCCGCTCTGGGTCGCGCGGCGTGGCGGGATGATGTCCGACGCCTTCCCCGCGCTGTTCGCGCGCTACTGCGACCATGCCGCGCGGGCGCTTCGGGGTATCGCTTACGCCTGCACGATGAACGAGCTGAACGTGCCGCTCATCATCGACGACGTCGCGACCGGGCTGTTCGCGGGCGAGGACGGTCCGGCAAAGAAAGCCGCGGCGGAGGCCACGCTCGGCGCGCCGATCACCAGCAATTTTCTCTTCACGCCCGGCGAGGCACTGTTGCGAAACGGACTCGGCGCGCACGCCGCCGCGCGCGACGCGATCAAGGCCGCGGCCCCCGACATCCAGGTCGGCATCACGCTGTCGCTGCAGGATGAGCAGGCCGAGCCGGGCGCGGAGGCCGTGCGCGCCGCGCGGATCGCGAAGATGGTGACGCCCTTCCTCGACGCGGTGCGCGGCGACGACTTCATCGGCGTGCAGACCTACACCCGCACCACCTCGCGCCGCGACGGCAGCCACAGCCCGGAGCCCGATCACCCGCTGACCGTCATGGGCTACGAGGACCGGCCGCAGGCACTCGCCGAGGTGTGCCGCTTTGTCTGGGAACAGACGGGCACGCCGATCCTGGTGACCGAGAACGGCTTCTCGGGCGACGACGACGCGCGCCGCGCCGCCTTTGTCGAGGAATCGCTCGCCGCGCTTCACGGCGCGATCGCCGACGGTGTTCAGGTGCGCGGCTATTGCTACTGGTCGCTGCTCGACAATTACGAGTGGATGGCGGGCTATGGCCCAAAGTTCGGACTGATCGGCGTCGACCGCACCACGCAGAAACGCCGGATCAAGCCGTCCGCGCTCGCCTACGGAGCAATCGCCCGCGCCAACGGGTTCGGTGCGGACATCCAGGAGCAATCCACGCCGCACCTGACCGGCGGCACGCCGCTCGGCGTGGCCTAAGGCAATGAGCGCGCGAACAGCGGCATTGAACATGAACCCGCCGCCTGCCGAAACCGATAAGGCCCGCTCCGACAACGCCAGGCGACCGCGCCGCACGCAGGAGCAGCGCACCGCCGAGACGCGCGCGGCATTGTTCGAGGCCGCGGTCGTGATGATCGACCGCCACGGCTATGCCGGCGCCAACAATGCCTCGATCGCCGATCAGGCGGGCGTCAGCCGCGGTGCGATCACGCATCATTTCACCACCCGCGCCGCCTTCATGGCGGAGGTGGTGCGCTGGGTGTTCGAGCAGGAAATCGCGCATTACACCCGGCTCGCCAGCGAGCGCCCCGGCGCGCTCCGGGCAAGCGACTGGCCCCAGATCCTGTGGGAGGTGTTCTCGCGCCCCTCGGGCGTCGCGGTGATGGAGATCCTCGTCGCCTCGCGCAGCGACGCCGACCTCGCCGAACTCACGCGTCCGATGCAGCTCGAGATCGAGCGGCGCGGCGCGCAGAACTACTTCCACCACGCCGAGGTGACCGCGGCCGAGATGGCGGTGATCCGCATGAGCGTCTGGGCGGTGCGCGGCATGACGATGGGCCGCTCGTTCACCGATGGTCCCGGCAGCATGGAGGACGCGGTCGCGCTGCTCGGCCAGGTGCTCGGCCGCGCCGCGCCCACCGGCAGCATCCGCCAATTGGTCGATCTCGCAAAATGACGCGCTTGAGCGATCCGGGTGCGGCCCCCGCGCCTTTCGCGCCGATCGACGACCCCTCGCCCGCGGGCGCGATCCCGCTCGTCTACACCCCCAACGGACAACAGCGCGCCGACGAGAGCTGGTTCCTGCTCAACGGACAGGCGACCGCGCGCAACACCGCGCATCCGACGCTGACGCCGTTTCTGCCCGATCCTTCGCTCGCGACCGGCGCGGCGATGATCGTCGCGCCCGGCGGCGGCTTCGCGGTCGCGTCGCTGGAGAACGAGGGCTGGCCCGTCGCCGAATGGCTGGCCGCGCACGGCGTCGCCGCCTTCGTGCTCAAATACCGGCTCGAGCCGACCCCCGCCGCCGCGGCGGACTTCCAGGTCGCGATGATGCAGCGCATCGCCGCGGCGATGGCGCAGGCCGGGCGCGTCGAATTGGCGGTGCCGGATGCCGCCACTGCCGACGCGCGCGCCGCGCTGCGGCTGGTGCGTGCGCGCGCGGCCGCGTGGCGCGTCGACCCGGCCCGCGTCGGCGTGCTCGGCTTCTCGGCCGGCGCGATGACCGCGCTGTCGCTCGTCCAGCCGAACGCGGCGGACGCGCGCCCCGACCTGATCGGCGCGATCTATCCGTCGATGAAGGCGATGTCCGTTCCCGCCGACGCGCCGCCACTGTTCATCGCGATGGCGGCCGACGATCCGCTGTTCGGTCGCCAGGGCTACAATCTCGCCGCCGGCTGGCGCGCCGCCGATCGCCCGGTCGAGCTGCACGTCTATCAGAACGGCGGCCACGGCTTCGGCATGGGACGCGAGGGCGCCACCAGCCTCTACTGGCGCCGCGCCTTTGCCGACTGGCTCGCGCTTCACGGCTGGGTCGATCAAGGCGCGCACCGCTCGCGCGAGAACGAGGAGCCACCAGCGCATCGCTAGAAAACGACCGCCGCGCCACCGAGCGCGGCGGCGCCACGAAGGAGAGAGAGGATGAACTGGAAGATCGTCGCGGCAAGCCTGCTCGCGTGCCTGTGCGCCGCGCCCGGATCGGCCGCATCATACCAGCCGACGGGCGCGATCGAGCAGAAATACGCCGCCGATGGCCCGTGGGCGACGACCACCACCGCGACGACGCAAGGCTGCGACCGCGAGGGCAATCTGTGCGACATCTGGTACCCGGCCGATCTCGGCAGCAATCCGCTTCGCGGCCAGCAGGGCGGGTTCCGCCACCCGGTGATCGTCTTCGCCAACGGCACGGCCGATAGCGTGCCGGCACAGAAGAACGGCTTCTTCCTGCGCCATCTGGCGAGCTGGGGCTTCGTCGTCATCCGCTCGCGCGACGGCAATAGCGGCAACGGCGACACCGTTCGCGACGTGGCGGCGTATATCAAGGCGCAGGACAATGATCCGCGCAGCGTGTTCCACAACCGGATCGACGAGGAAAAGCTGGGGCTCACCGGTCACTCGCAAGGTGCGGCAACCGCGGTGAAGCTGTTCTCGCTCGGCAACAGCCCGTTCAAGACCTTCGTGCCGATCGAAACGCCCGAGCGCGTCGTCTGCCTCATCGTCGATTGCGCGATCGCACCCGGCGCGCTGACCGGGGTGACCGCCGGATCGATCTTCTTCGTCGGCGGCAATCTCGACCCCGTCTCGCCGCTGCCGGTGAACCTCGGCTACTACCTTCCGGTCTCTAACCGCGTCGACAAGGTGATGGGCATGGTCGCGCTCGGCAGCCACAACGAGATCGAGGGCGATCCCGCCTGTCCTGCGGGCGGACTGCCCGGCGCGTGCAACATCGGTGTCCAGCCGATGCTCGGCTATCCCACCGCCTGGTTCATGTGGAAGCTGCAAGGCGCATCGGACGGGCCCGCCGCGTTCGCGCGCAACGGCGAACTCGCGCATGCCGCGCCCAATTGGCTCGGGGAAGCGAGCAACATCGATGACTAACGCCACACCGCGCGTCGCCGTGCTGATCGTGCTGGCCCTCGCCCTCGCCGCCGGCTTCTTCTGGGCGGCGAGGCGACAGGTGGCGGCACCGCCCACCGATGGAGTGGTTATCGTACGCGAGGGTGACGCCCCACCGCTCGCGCAGCGCAGTCTCGCACCGGCAGCCGTCCCGACGAACACCGTGGCGTCGGCTGCGCGCGACGCGTCGGCGACCGACCGGGCGATCCTGCGCGCGCTCGGCCTGCCGGCGGGCGCCACCCTCGTCGATGTGGCGCCCGGCAACGCCGCCGCGCAGGCGACCTGCGGGCTGGTCGCGTCCACACCGAATAACCAGCCCCGACGCTTCGTCTATCTCGGGCTGGCAGGTCTTGGCGCGCTCGACGACGGCGGCGCGGAGTTCGCGCAACTCCACGACCGCATGTGTCTTCGCCACTGACGTAACCCGACCCCAACACCGGGCGGTGCCGTGACGCGCCCGGCATGATAGGCGGACGCCATGTCGAAAACACAGAGCACGGCGGGCACCGTCACCGTCGACGGGGTCGCCTACGACTGGCACCTCCAGCGCGAGCCGCACGAATCCGATGACGAGGGCTGGAAGGGCATGACGATCGCCTTGGTCGCGCACAATGCGAAGCGCGCGGCATGGGTCGAATTTCCCGCGCCCAAGCGGCTTCTGAAAGGCCTGCCCCGCGGCCGGCTGCAACTCGACGACGCGACGATCGCACGATGCGTGCGCGCCGCCTTGTCGGCCGGCTGGGAGCCGATGTCGCGCGGCAAGCCGATGGTGTTCACCGTCGATGCTCAGGGCAATTGAAGCTTGGGGCTGATTGGTCGCTTGGAGCTGATTGGTTGCGTGGGGCGATCGATCGCCCGCACTCGGCAATTGCGCCCGTCGTCGTGTACGGGGTCGATCAACAAAGTTTCGGTGTCACCGTGAATTATCGTCATTCGTTCCATGCCGGCAACAGCGCCGATGTCGTCAAACACGCGCTGCTGATCGCGCTCGTCCGGGCGTTGCAGCAGAAAGAGGGCGCGCTGACCCTGATCGACACGCATGCCGGCTGCGGGCTGTACGACCTCCAGGGCGACCAGGCGCAACGCACCGGCGAGTCCGTCCACGGCGTGCTGCGCGCCTTCGCGGACCAGAACGCCCTGCTCGACGAGTACCGCGCTGCGGTACAGGCGGTGAACGCCGCGGGCGACCTGCGCCTCTACCCCGGGTCGCCGCGCGTTCTGGCGCAGTTGCTGCGCCCGCAGGACGCCCTGATCCTCAACGAAAAGCATCCCGACGACGCGCGCACGCTGCGCGCGGCGATGCGCGACACGCCCGCGGCCGTCCACGAACGCGACGCCTACGAACTCTGGCTGGCGATGGTGCCGCCGCGCACGGCGCGCGGCGTGGTGGTGGTCGATCCGCCCTATGAACAAATCGACGAGCGCGCGCGCATCACCGCCACCCTCGCGCTCGCGCAGCGCAAATGGGGGCACGGCGTGACGGTGATCTGGTATCCGCTAAAGGACCGTGCCGCGCATCGCCGCTGGACGGACGAGATGCGCGCACTCGCCATTCCCAAGTTCCTGACGATCGAACACTGGCTGTACGACGACGATCAACCCGGCGTGTACAACGGCGCAGGACTGTTCATCGTCAACCCGCCCTACGCCTTCACGCAAGCGCTGCCGCCGCTGCTCGACGCGCTGCGTAATGCGCTCGCGCCCGAGGGGCATCGGGGCGAGCTCAGCGCGAATTGGCTGGGTACAGCGTAACCCTGCTTCGCAACCCGCCCACGCGCGGTTGCGTAGAGATCGAAGCGGCGACCGGGGCAGGTGCGACACCCGCCCCGGCCCGCTCGTCACTGGTGCGTGTCGTAGCGGTCAGCCATCATCACCTTGTTCCACACCGCGACGAAATCACGCACGAAGCGCGCCTCGCCGGTCGACGCGGCATAGACCTCGCTGATCGCGCGCAACTGCGAATTCGCGCCGAAGATCAGGTCGCAGCGGCTGGCGGTGTAGCGCTGGTCGCCGCTGTCGCGATCACGCAGCGCGAACGTGTCACCGTCGCTTTTCGCCCATTCGTAATCCATGCTGGTCACGACGGTGAAGAAGTCGTTCGACAGCGTGCCGGCACGCTCGGTCAGCACGCCGGTGTCCGAGCCATCCCAATTGGCGCCGAGCGCGCGCAAGCCCGCGGTCAGCACCGCCCACTCAGGCGCACTGAGCGCCAGCAGGTTGGCGCGATCGAGGAACATCTGCTCGGGCGCGATCTTGCCGCCGGTCACGTCCTCGAACCGGTCGTCGACATAGTTGCGGAAGCCGTCGACCATCGGGCGCAGCCACTCGAAACTGTCGGCGTCGGTGCGGTCGTCGGTCGTGTCCATCCGCCCGGGCGTGAACGGCACGTCGACCGCGTGCCCGCCGTCCGCCGCCGCGCGCTCCACCGCCGCGCAGCCGCCCAGTACGATCAGGTCGGCGAGCGAGACGCGCTTGCCGCCCGCGGACCTCGCGTTGAAATCGTCGGCGATCCCACGCAACCGCTCGATCACCGGCATCGCGCGCCGGTTGACCGCCCAGTCCTTCTGCGGCGCGAGTGCGATCCGCGCGCCGTTCGCCCCGCCGCGCTTGTCGGTGTCACGGTAGGTCGACGCAGCCGAAAAGGCGGTAAACGCGAGGTCGGACACCGACACGCCGCTATTCAGGATCGCCTGCTTCAACTGCGCGATGTCGCCCGCGTCGATCAGCGGGTGGTCGACCGGCGGAATCGGATCCTGCCACAGCAGATCGTCCTCGATCGTCCGCTCTTCGCCCAGGTACCGCTCCTTCGGGCCCATGTCGCGGTGCGTCAGCTTGTACCACGCCTTCGAGAATTGCAGCGTGAAGTAATCGAAATCGGTCAGGAACCGCTCGCAGATCGGGCGATAGACGGGGTCGTCCTTCAACGCGATGTCGCTGGTCATCATCATCAGCGGGTGCGTCTTGCCCGGAATATGCGCGTCGGGGGTACGCGGCGCGTTCGGGTCCTTGGGCGTCCATTGCAGCGCGCCCGCCGGGCTCTTGGTCTGCTCCCACTCGTATTTGAACAGGTTCTCCAGGTAGCTGTTGTCCCAGGTCGTCGGATCGGGGGTCCAGCTGCCCTCGATGCCGTTGGTCATCGTGTTCTCGGCGTTGCCCTGCCCTTGCGGGTTGTGCCAGCCTAGCCCCATCTGCTCGATAGGCGCCATCTCGGGCGGCGCGCCGATGCGGTCGGGCGCGACCATGCCGTGGCTCTTGCCGAAGGCGTGCCCGCCCGCGATCAGCGCCACCGTCTCCTCGTCGTTCATCGCCATGCGCGTGAAGGCGATGCGGATGTCGCGCGCCGATTCGAGCGGGTCGCCGCTCTTGTTCGGGCCTTCGGGATCGACGTAGATGATCGCCTGGTTGGTCGCGGCGAGCGGCTGTTCCAAGTCATAGTCCGCGTCGCCGTTCTCACCCCGCCACCGCTCCGAGCGGTCGGTCATCTTGTCGAATGACTCGACCGTGGACATGTTGACGTATTCGGGACCCCAATAGGTCGCGTCGTCCGCCTCCCACGCGTCGTGCCGCCCGCCGGCATAGCCGTAGGTCGGGAAGTTCATGATCTCGAGCGCGCAATTGCCGACCAGCACCATCAGGTCGCCCCACGACAGCGCGTCGCCGTATTTCTGCTTGATCGGCCAGATCAGCCGGCGCGACTTGTCGGTGTTGCCATTGTCCCACCAGCTGTCGATCGGCGCGAAGCGCTGCATCGCCTCGCCAGCCCCGCCGCGCCCGTCGGCGATGCGATAGGTGCCCGCCGCGTGCCACGCCATGCGGATCATCTGCGGACCGTAATTGCCGTAATCGGACGGCCACCACGACACCGATGTCTGCAGGAACTGCTTGATCTCGGCCTTGAGCGCCTGAAGATCGATCGCCTCGAACGCGGCCTTGTAGTCGAATTCCTCGCCCAGCGGATTGGCGCGCGGGCCGTTGCGGTGCAGCTGCTCGACCCGCAGGCGGTTGGGATACCAGTCCTGCAACGTCGGCTTGCTGCCGAACGCCCCGCCCAGCCGGTCGCCGCCGAACGGACACTTGCCCGCCAGTACGTCCTTATAGTCTTCCATCATCGATCCTCGGTGTTGAAGCAGGTGTTCGGGTTAGAACGTCGACGCTGCGATCAGTCCGTGCCCGTTCTCGATGTCGAGCCTCTGGACACAGACATACGCAGGCACTTCTTGAATCGCTGGATTGATCCACATCAGCCTCCAACGCGGTGGACGCATCTTGGTTCGCTAAATTCGCTGTCATCGCGTCATGACGTGCCCGGCATGGCGAGCGGGCGAGCGGAGCGGAGCGAGCGGCCGAATGCCACCAGCGGTAAGCGGCCGAGTCATTTCGCAAGATGTAGGGCGGCACGAAGAAGATTACTGCCGTCCCAAGAAGACAGGACATCGTGCCGGTAATGTTCAAACGAACTTGGCGCACCATAATCAGAGCACGGCCATTGCGATGTAAAACTGCCATAAAGGAACGACAAATAATGCGGACCCAGATATACGTCCGCAGCTCCTGACAGGTTTGGCACGCTCCAGATTTGATAAGCCGTGTTGGAGGAATCACGTCAGATAGGCATGAACGATCTCGACCAGTTCCTCGGCTGCGGCACGTCGGGGACTGTCGGCGGCTGAGGCCGGGTCGATCAGATGTTCGCGGATATGATCCTCGATCACCTCGGCGATAAAGCCGTCGAGTGCACCGCGGCACGCTGTCGCCTGTTGCAGCACGCGCGCGCACTCTCTGTCCTCTTCAACCGCACGCTCGATCGCCTCGAGCTGTCCACGCATGCGCTTCAGCCGGTTGAGCAGCTTCTTTTTCTCTTTTTCGACGTGGCTCATGCCGCCTCCGGTTTAGAGGGTTGATCCTATACCCCGGATAGGTATGTGGCGTCCATCGGTCGCACTGTCGCGACTCGTAGCCATGGCGCGCCTGCGCGCCAGACGAAGGACCAAGATGAACGCCCGATCTACCGCCGTGTCCAGCGAGGGCGACAGTAGGAGCTTTGCTCCGCTGATCCGCACCGCGGGACATGAAACGGTCGGGGAGTTCGCGCCCATCGCCTGATTGCGATGACGTCGATCTCCCGGACCGGATTTTAACCCGGACTACTAGGAGGTCGTCATGACCCTGCTTGTGCTGCGTGTCGAACCACACGTTGAAACCGTCCGCGTCGAGCATCTGAGCCGACGCGTCCGTCTTGCCCTCTATACGTCCGGCATCTTGCGCCCGCCGCTGGTGTGACGTTGCCCGGTGCATTGCCGCCGCAGCGCCGTAATCGAACGCAAGCAGGATAATTTCATGGTCCGGACCATATCGCTGCTGGCGAGCGCGTGCGCGCTTGCCGGCCTGCCCCTTCACGCGCCTGCAAAAGCGCAGGATATCCAGGAGCGCGCGCCCGCCCTCATTGTGCCTGCCGCGACGGTCCCGCCCGAGGTGGTTCCTGCGGATCAACGCGTCGCTTTTCATGGTCAGGCGACGTTCGTCCTGCAAGGCACCCCCGGCTTCGCCTCGCCGTACAGCGGCACCAACAGCCTTACGCCGCGTCAGGCCAGGGAAACGGTGGACGTGACCCTATATGCCGGCTTGCGGCCGTGGGCGGGGGGCGAGTTGTGGGTGAACCCCGAGATCGATCAGGGCTTCGGCCTTTCGAACACGCTCGGCGTTGCCGGATTTTCGAGTGCGGAGGCCTATAAGGTCGGCCGCACCAGCCCCTATTCCCGGCTCCAGCGGCTCTTCTTGCGCCAGACGATCGGCCTGGGCGGGGAGCGGGAGGCGGTGGCCGGGGTCGCCAATCAACTCGCCGGATCGCGCATGAGCGATCACATGGTGCTGACCGCGGGCAAGTTCGGTGTCGGCGACGTGTTCGACACCAACAGCTATGCACACGATCCCCGCGCTGACTTCCTCAACTGGTCGGCGGTCGATGCGGGTAGCTTCGACTATGCCGCCGATGCCTGGGGGTACACCACCGGCGTGGCAGCCGAATGGTACCAGGGTGTCTGGACGCTGCGTCTGGGCGCTTTCAACCTGTCGAAGGTGCCCAACGGGGAGTCCTTGGAAACAGGCTTCCAGCAATATCAGCTCGATGGCGAGGTCGAGCGCCGCCACATGCTGGCCGGTCGGCCAGGAGCCGTGCGGGTGACGATATTCCGCAATCGCGGACGGTTCGGGCGCTTCGATGAAGCGCTGGAGCTGTCCGGGCTCACCGGAAATGATGCGGACACCGCCCTTGTCCGTCGTCGGCGCACCCGTGCCGGGATCAGTGTCAACGCCGAGCAGGCTGTTACCGATAAGCTCGGAGTATTCGGGCGCGCCGGGATCGCTGACGGGCAGGTCGAGCCTTATGATTTCACCGACATCGATCACACCGCGCAGCTCGGTCTTGCGCTCAAAGGTGCCGGGTGGGGTCGCGAAGGCGATACGGTCGGCGCCGTCTTCATCGTCAACGGCATCAGCCGCGAGCATCAGCGTTATCTCGACGCAGGCGGTCTCGGCGTTCTCGTCGGCGATGGTCGGCTGCCGCATCCCGGTTCTGAGTATATCGGGGAGGCCTATTACAAGCTGGTCGCGGTGAAGGGCGCCGAGTTCTCGCTCGATTATCAATTCGTCGCCAACCCCGGCTACAATCGTGACCGCGGTCCTGCCAACGTGTTCGCATTTCGCGCCCACGGCGCATTTTGACGGTGCCCGGCCGATGTTCCGGTTCCGCCATATCCTGTCATGGCACACGCCTGCTCATCCGTGCGCGCGTTCGCACTCCACGGCTGCTGTGCATCGGCACGATGTTGACGGCGCACTTCTCGCGCAGCGGTATCGCCGCGCGGCGACACCGGATTTCGAGGAAAGGATGACGACGTGACGGCTAGAGCGCCCGATGTGCAGCGCGCCGGTTTCCTCGGCTTCTCGCCCCGCCGCCTCAGCGGCGGCCTTGGTTGGCCTGATCTGGCGGTGTTCGCGATCCTGCTTGCCGCCGGTGTCGGGGTTGCCAGCGGCGTGCATGACGCGGTCGAGCCGCTGGCGCGGCTACGGGTGGAGGCGGTCATGCTCGATTGGCGTGAGCTGCCCCGCTATGCGCTGCTGACCACGCTCCGCCTGTTCGCCGCGCTCGTGGCCTCGTTCGTCTTCACGGTGTTTGCCGCAACCGCGGCGGCCAAGAGCAGGCGTGCCGAACTCGTCATCATCCCGGCGCTCGACATCCTCCAGTCCGTGCCGGTTCTCGGTTTCATGACCTTCACCGTGACCGCGTTCATGGGGCTGTTCCCTGGCAGCCGGATCGGTGTCGAATGCGCCGCGATCTTCGCGATCTTCACCAGCCAGGCGTGGAACATGGCGTTCAGCCTGTACCAGTCGCTGCGACAGGTGCCCGCAGACCTGAACGAGGTCGCCAGCGGTTTCGGCCTGTCGCCGTTGCGCCGGTTGCTGCGCGTCGAGCTTCCCTTTTCCACACCCGGTCTGGTGTGGAACGCGATGATGTCGATGTCGGGCGGATGGTTCTTCGTCGTCGCATCGGAGGCGATCAGCGTCGGCCGCACCCAGATCATGCTTCCGGGCTTCGGATCGTGGCTGGCGCTGGCGATCGATCGAAAGGACCTTGCCGCGGTCGTGCAGGCCGTCGCCGCGATGGCGGTGGTCATCCTGCTCTACGATCAGCTCGTGTTCCGGCCGATCATTGCCTGGGCGGATCGCTTTCGCGTCGAACAGACCGCCAGCGCCGACCCGCCCCGCTCGTGGGTGTACGATCTCTTTCGTCGCGCGCGGTTGCTGCCGTCGCTGACCGCGCCGCTGCGAGCCGGCGCGGCGCTCATCTTCACCGCGGAGGCCGCGCCCCGTCCGATGGTTCAGCGCCGCCACTTCTCGCCCCGCCAGGACGACAGGTCGCCCGGGTTGCGACTGTGGACGGTGCTGGTCATCGCCGCGGCGCTCGCGGCGAGCGTTTATGCCGTCCGCTTCCTGGGGCATACGCTGACGCCGAGTGATGCCGTGCGGGCGCTCGGTTTTGGTCTGCTGACCTTGTTGCGCGTCGTCGTGCTGATCGTGATCGCCAGCCTGATCTGGGTGCCGATCGGCGTTTGGATTGGCCTTAGGCCGCGCTGGGCGGCGCGGGTTCAGCCGGTCGCGCAGTTCCTGGCGGCATTTCCGGCCAACGTCCTGTTCCCGATCGCGGTCGTCGCGATCGTCCGCTTCCATCTCGACGCGGACGTGTGGCTGTCGCCGCTGATGGTGCTGGGTACCCAGTGGTATATCCTGTTCAACGTCATCGCCGGCGCGAGCGCGATCCCCAATGACCTGATCGAAGCCAGCCGGATGTTCGGCGTGCGGGGCTGGCAATGGTGGCGACGCCTGATCCTGCCCGGCATCTTTCCCTATTACGTCACCGGCGCGCTGACCGCATCGGGCGGCTCGTGGAACGCCAGCATCGTCGCCGAGGCGGTGTCTTGGGGATCAACCCACCTGCGCGCCGCGGGGCTTGGCAGCTACATCGCCGATGCGACCGCGGCCGGCGACAGCGCACGCGTGCTGCTCGGCATCATGGTCATGTCGGTGTTCGTGATCGCGATCAACCGCCTGCTCTTCCGCCCACTCTACCGCATCTCCGAACGCCGCCTGCGCCTGTCCTGAGGAACCCCGAGGCCATGACCATCGCCCGCCCCAAGCCCGTCGTCACCATCGAGCACCTAAGCCACAGCTACGGCGGTGTGGAGGGCGGAACGCCCATTCTCGACAATGTTGCGCTGACCGTGAACGAGGGCGAGGTCGTCGGCCTGCTCGGCCGGTCCGGCTCCGGCAAATCGACCCTGCTCCGCTCGATCGCCGGCCTGGTCAGCCCGACCGAGGGCGAGCTGACGTTCGAGCCCGACGGCGCCGGCGCCCCCCGTTCGGTTGCGATGGTCTTCCAGTCGTTTGCGCTCATGCCGTGGCTGACCGTGCAGCAGAACGTCGAGCTGGGCCTCGAGGCGCAGCGGGTGCCGGCGGACGAACGACGTCGGCGGGCGCTGGCCGCGATTGACCTGATCGGCCTCGACGGGTTCGAGAATGCCTTTCCCAAGGAGCTGTCGGGCGGAATGCGCCAGCGCGTCGGCTTGGCGCGCGCGCTGGTGGTCGAACCGTCTCTACTGCTGATGGACGAGCCGTTCTCGGCGCTCGATGTGCTGACCGCCGAGACGTTGCGCACCGATCTTCTCGACCTATGGGACGAGGACAAGCTCGGTATCTCATCGATCCTGATCGTCACCCACAATATCGAGGAGGCGGTGCTCATGTGCGACCGTATCTTGGTATTGTCATCCAATCCGGGGCGCATCGCCGCGGAGTTCCGTGTCGATCTTCCGCAACCGCGCGACCGGCTCGACCCGACATTTCGGGACTTGGTCGAGCAGATCTACGCGCGGATGACGCAGCGGCCAGCGCCATCCGCCACATCCGCCAGCCCCATCATCGAACACGGGATCGACCGTCCCCTGCCGGACGTGTCGGTGAATACGCTCGCCGGTCTGATCGAGGAAGTCGAGGGCGCCCCGTTCCTCGGACGGGCGCCGCTCTCAACGCTTGCTGACACGCTTCAGCTCGAAATCGACGATCTGTTCCCGATCGTGGAAAGCCTTCAGCTGCTCCAATTCATCGATGTGGTAGACGGCGATGCAGTGCTGACCAAGCGGGGGCATGCCTTTGCGCAAGAGGACGTGGACCAGCGGAAAGCCAATTTTCGTCGAACGCTGGAGACGCATGTGCGACTTGCCCGTCATATCCGCACGGTGCTTGATGAACGCCCGACACATCAGGCGCCAGCACGTCGCTTCCGCGACGAGCTGGAAGACCACATGTCGCCCGACTTCGCCGACGTGACGCTAAAGGCAGTGACGGAATGGGGGCGTTACGCCGAACTGTTTGCCTATAACGACATTGAGGACAGATTCAGCCTTGATGACCCCGCGTGAAACCGACGGTAGTGGTCCGGCAGGTGTCACAACCGAACGGTTGTGACACCGACATTGCTGGTGAACGGATACAATCAGGCTGCAATCGTATTCCCATTTCATGCTGTTGTTGATGTTCTGGGAAGCGCTGAGCCTCCCGAAACTGGATGAACGCCGGGAACACCCGCGCAGTCTCATGAGCCGTTCGATTGTGTGAACGTCTATGTCGAAGGGGCTAGTCTCCTTCGGATCCGATCCACGATCAGGATCACCAGAACGGACACCCCGAAAAGCGGCAGCAGGACGCAGAGCGCGACCAGCGCGAATGCCGCCCAACCAAGCTTCACCTTTGCTGCCGGGGGTGCTCCGAACCCGTTCGCGGGGCGACGTCGCAGCCACATCAGCACGCCGACGACGCTGAGGCCGATCAGGGCGAACGCTGTGATGACACCAATGATCTGGTTGGCGACGCCGAACAGCTGCCCCTCGTGCCAGGCGACGCCGGTGTTCACGACCCGGTCGATCAGGTGCTGATCGGCGAAGCCGCTCCGTCCCGTCTCCGTGCCGGTCGCGGGATTGTAGGTCACCTGGCGAGTCAGAGTGCGGTTCTGTGCAGCCGACTTGACCGTCCACACGTCACCCGTCGGTGGACCGAAAGCCTGCGACGCGTGCGGTGGCAGGACCAGCACCGGATAGGCCATGCGCTCGGTTCGGGCTTTCGCCACAAAGGCGGACAGCGGAAGACCCGCGCCCGCAACACCAGGCTGCGCCGTCGGCATCGCCGTGCCGTGATCGTGGCCGGCGTGACCGCCATCGACGCCGATCTTCCAGTCCTGCGGCCCCTTGACCCAGCCAAGCTCGGCACGGGTCCAGGCAAATGCGCTGCCCCAGACACCGGCCCACGGCAGGCCACTGGCGAGCATGACGAGCAGCAGCCCCGCGATCCAGAAGCCGGTGACGCGGTGCAGGTCCTTCAGCAGCGGACGCCCACGTAGGCGGAGCCGCGGCCACAGCGTGCCGGCGAGCCGGAGCGGACGCGGCCACCAGAGGTACAGTCCCGTCAGGATCATCACGATCGTCCAACTCGCCGCCAGTTCGACGAGCCAGTCGCCCCAGCGCCCGATCAGCAGCGAGCCGTGGATGCGCGCCACCACCGCGGCGATGCGCGCATCGGGATCAAGGCTCCCCAGCACGCGGCCTTGCGGCGAGACATAGACCTCGCGCAGCTTGCCATCGGCCAGTCCAAGCTGGACCATCGCCGCGTCTCCAGCTTCGCGGGGCAGGCGGTAGTGGTTGAAGCGGGCGCTGGGGTTCACGGCGAGGGCTGCTGCCAACTGGCGATCGGGCGACACGGCGCCGGCCGTGCCCAGCCCCAGCCAGGACCGCTCCTCCCAGCGCTCGATCTGTGGCTTGAACAGGTAGATCGAGCCGGTGACCGACAGGATCAGGATGAAGGGCAGCACGAACAGCCCGGCATAGAAGTGCCAGCGCCAGAACAGCGGATAGAGCGAGCCCGGCGCGCTGCGGCGAGCGGCCGTTTGCGTCGCGGCCGTCACCAGCGGTAGCGCAGGCCGCCGAACACGGCCCGTCCTATGCCCGGGTTGAAGATTTCCGACGTGGCACTCGCCACGCCTGCGATAGCCACCGTGGAAATATAGTGCTTGTCCGTCAGATTACGGCCCTCGACGTACGCCGACCAGCGCCCGCCGCGATCATAGCCGAGCTTGAGGCCCAGCAGGGCATATGGGTCGACGGAGAGGCTGTTGGCGTTGTCGGCGAAATAGTGACCGGGTGCCCACTCGACGTTCGGTCCAGCGTAGATGCCGCTCGGATGCCGGTAGAGAACCTCGGCGCGGAGATAGTGTTTGGGGATGCCCGGCAGCCGGTTGTCGCCGTAGCGCCGGTCATCATCGAAGAAGAAGTCGCTGTAGGTGTAAGCTGCCGTAACCGCGAGGCTGTCCCGGTTGGCAAGCGCCGACAGCGGTAGATCGGCGTTCAGGCCGGCTTCGACGCCCTGATGGACGGTACGATCGACGTTGATGACGCTGCACGCGCTGAACGGCCCTGTCGTCAGGCATTGCAGCTCGTCTCTGATCTCCGAGCGGTAGAGCGAGACGTCCCACCCGACCCCGCCGCGCTTGCCGCGTGTGCCGATCTCGTAGGTGGTCGCGCGCTGCGCCCGCAGGTTGCCGCTCGCCGGTGTCGCGAACGAATTGGCGTCGTAGGTCGGCACCTCGGCGCTACGCGACACGTTGCCGAACACCTGCGCATCGGCGGTCACATCCCAAAGGATGCCGGCGCGAGGGCTCCACAGGTCGTAGCTCTTGGCGCCGGACTGGTCGCCGTCTGACAGGAAACGGTCACGCCGGTCCCGGCGCGCGTGGAGGTACTGGAGTCCACCAATCAAGGCGAGGTTCGGTGCCACGAACAGGGAGTCCTCGGCATAGGCCGACAGGTTACGGGACTTGTCGACCATCGAGGCGGCAAGTGCGCCCTTCACCGCACCGGTCAGGTTGACGAACTGCTCGGTGTCGATCGTGCCGTTCTGTAGATTGGCGCCGAAGATCAGCCGGTTTCGGACCGAGCCGAGCGAACGGTCGTCCACCGCGCGCACGAACGCGCCATAGTCGTCAACCGTGAAGTCGAGCCACTGGTAGATGGGATGCCGGACGTGCCGGTTGTTGTAGAAGATGCCTGCCTCGACAATGGCGTCGCCCAAGCGCGCAGTCGTCTTGTTGGCGACGCGGATCGAGCGGACGTTGCGCTGCTGGTCCTGTCGCACCCACTCGGGATTGGCCGAGCGCGGGTCTCCCAGCGCTTGGTCCTTGCTGACCTCGCCCGGAATGCGCTGCTTGGTATCGGTGGCATAAACGTAGAAGCGGGTCTCGACATCCGGCGAAATGCGGTAGCCAAGATTGAGGTTGCCGCGGAACTGGCGTCCGTTGCTGTGGTCACGGTAGCCATCGATCGACTGGGCGGAGACAGTCGCGAAATAGTCGAGATCGCCGGAGATACCGCCGGTGCTCGCCTGCCCCTTCACATAGCCGAAGCTGCCGACATCGAGCCTTGCATCCAGCGGCGACGCGTCGCGGCCGACCGGCGTGACGAGGTTGATCGCGCCGCCCAGCGCGTTCGAGCCGTAACGGAGTGCGTTCGCGCCCTTGAATACTTCGACGTAAGCGTAGGCGCTGGGATCGACCTCGAAGAAGTCGATCAGGCCATCCGACGTGTTCATCGGGATGCCGTCGATCGTGAGCGTGATGCCGCGCACACCGTAGGCCCGCGACAGCCCCGAACCGCGGATCGATAGGCGGACATCGTCGCCCATCCGAGGCTGGACGATCACGCCGGGCACATACTGGAGGATATCCTTGATGGTCTGGACCGGCGTGTTCTTGAAAGCCGTGTCGGGCACCACCTCAACGGCTCCCGGCGTGCGTTCGATCTGCCGGGTCGCCTCGGCAACGGTTGGAGAGGCGGTTACGACGATATCCGTTGCGTCACGGTCCGCAGTGTCGGCTCGTTGCGACTGCCCGCTGTCGGAGCTGCGCACCTGTGCCGCGGCCGGTATCGCCAGCAGCAGGCAGGGCGCAGCCGCACCCGCCAGAAGGTGTATTCGGGACATGGAAAATACCTTTGACCGGCCCGACGCCTTTGGGCGCAGGCCGCAATTCGTGGTCGCGCCGGGTGAGCGAGCGCGGAATGACAGGTCAGAGGTAGGAAGGTGGTCCGCGCAGCGGAGGCCGCAGATAGGCCGATTGGGAGGGTGCTGGCGGGATGGTCGTGATGAGGCCGAGCGCCAGGATGAAGACGATCAGCGCGGCGAGCTGAACGGGATCGATCGACCCCAGCATCGCGGCCGACACGCCTGAGAAGGCGCAAGGCATCTCCGCCTTACCGTGATCCTTCGACTTGCCGTGATCCTTCGACTTGCCGTGATCCTTCGACTTGCCGTGATCCTTCGACTTGCCGTGATCGGGCATGTCGCCGTGCATGTCCGGCATGTCCATCGTCATCGTCGCCGGACCAAAGCCCGAGCAGATCGTGACGGTCATGCGGCCATGATCACTCTCGATCATGTAGCCGGTGGGAACCAGCACCTTCAGCAACAGCGTCGCCGCACACAGCAGCACGGCAAAATGGCGTTGCGCGAGAAGATGCCGGACAGCCTGCACGCAGGCTGACTAGCCGTGCATATGGGAAGTGTCACTGAGGCAAACGGTCTCACGGCCTTTTCTCGGAAGGCGTCCCGTGAAAGGGTTTGGGAAGCCAATCGCCTTCTCGAAAATGCGATCGGTTGTGGGACAACCCGCGCCGCTGAACGTCGGCTCGCCACCCAGAAGCAGACATTATGGTGTCGCAAAAGGCGCGACAAACGACGCGTTCAAAACTCAGCATTTCCGCGACAAGCCGGCAGCTATGGTTCAGTTACGGGATCAACCAAGCTTCGAACTGCCAGTCGTGCCCTTGCGACTGGCAGCAAGAGCACGTCAGAAGTTTACGCGTGCGCCGAGGCGAAGGGTGCGCGGCTCGACCACGCGGCTCAGACGCCCATCGGTCGGACCTGCGGTGTCGAACGCGGGAATGTAGGACTCGTAATAGTAGGCGATGTCCTTGTCGCGGTTGTTCAGGATGTTGAGCAACTCGCCGTACACCTGGAAGCGTCCGAACTTTCGCGCCGCACGCAGGTTGACGACCGTGCTGCCATGATCGCGCACGCTGTTGTCCTCGATCAGCGGATAGGGTCCGAGGTGGCGCACGCGAATGCTCGCCTCCCACGGATCAAGCACGATCGATGCGCCCGCCGACGCGGCATTCTCGAACGCGTTGGGAATGCGGTCGCCGTTGTCGTAGCGCGAGTGGCTGGCGGTGTAATTGCCGTCGAGCGCCAGCCACGGTAGCGGACGCCAGAAGGCAACGAGCTCGTAGCCGTGCCGCTCGCTCGCCCCGGTCGGCTCGACCGCGTTCGAATCGCCAACGAAGCGCAGCTCGCTGTCGACGTCGAGCCACCAGTAAGTTGCCGTAAGCGTCAGCCCCGAACCCTGCCAGCGCGCGCCGACCTCGCGCCCGTCGCCCCGCACCAGCACCGGGACCGGCGTGTCGACGTTGACCGCGCCGCGCACGTCGTTGGAGTGAAAGCCGCGGCCCCAGTTGGCGTACAGTTCGACCTGCTCGCTCGGCGCCCAGGCGATCGATGCCTTGGGCGAGAGGATCGCGTCGTCGCCGCTCCCCGTCCCGGCCGCAGCTGCCGCGCTGTCGCGCGCGCGGACGTCGTAATGGTAATAATCGCCGCGCAAACCGCCGATCACGCGCACGCCGGCGAGCGGCGTCCACGTCGCCTCGCCGTAGAGCGAGGTCGATGCTTCCTCGACGTGGTAGCGGCCGAGCGAGAACAGGAACGCGCGCGCGGCGGTGCGGTCGACGCCGACGCTACCGATATGGTCGAAGCGGTTCTCCGTGCCCAGCATCAGCGCGAGCTGTGGCGCGAGCGTCCAGCGCTTCTCACCGCGCGCGCCGACGATCCAGCGGCGATCGAACTGGCGAATCTGCGCGCTGGTGCCGTCGGGATCGGTATAGGTCGGGTTCGAGTACATCGACCAGTCGTAGAAGTGGCCGTAGACGTTCGCGCGCCAGTCATTCTGCGTAACACCAACGTTGCCGATCAGCCGTGTGGTGCGACCGCGCGCGGTCGGATCGGGCGAGCAGAACACGTCGGCGCAGCGGTCCGATCCGATGATCCGCTCGGGGATCTGCTCAGTCGGGCGCCAGGTTGCGTGATAGGCGTGGAGCGACGCCTGGATCGTGCCCGACCCCGTCGGCGCGCTGTATTTGGCGAAGCCGGACAGATGCCGCAGATGCTCGGGCTCCTGCCACGGCCCGTCGTAGACGCGCGCCTGACCGACCAGCGTCAGCTCGCCCGCACCGACGCCGTCGATCGTGCCGCCCGCGGCGATCCGGGCGTAGTCGTACGAGCCGCCCTCGACCGACAGCCACGGCCGGTCATAGCCGTCGATCGTCGTCATATAGGCGGCGCCCGCCAGCGCGAAGTCGCCGCCATCGGCGCGGTAAGGACCTTTGCGGAAGTCCTCGCGCGCGACGATCTCGGGGATCAAACCGTTCAGGTCGAGGTAGCCCTGGCCGTGCCCATGCGTGCGCAGGTTCATCTGCACGCCGTCGATATAGGTGGTGAAATCGGTGCCGTGATCGAGGTTGAACCCGCGCAGGAAATACTGGTTCGCCTTGCCGCTTCCCGAATGCTGCGCCGCGATCATGCCGGGCACCGCCTCCAGCAGCTCGGCCACGCGCAGCAGCGGACGGACCAGCAGGTCGCTGCCCGCCACGGTTCCTTCACTGGCGGCATGCGCGACGCCGATCTTCGCCTCGCCGCGCCCGAACACGACGATGTCGGCGGGAGGGGTGCTGCGTGTCTGATCGGCTGGTTCGCTCGGCTGCATGGTCTGCGCCGCGCTCGGCAGGCTCGTACCCGCAGCGATCGCCGCCAGGTACCACGCTATCGTCTTCGTCATCGAACTTCTCCGGGCGTCAAGCGACTACCGGCGGAGGCGTGCCGTCACGAACGGTCAGGCATGCCCGCGCGCCGACGCCGATCAGCGTCGCGGGACACACCCGATGCGGCCTCCACCGCACGTTCGTCGCTCAGACGGGAGAACCGTGCCGCAGCCATCCCCTGGGCCAAGGCAAGAGCGACCCGACGCTGGCAGGTCTCCTGGCTCACGGGTCATCGCCGCGCCGTGCAGCCTTCCCAGGTGACGCCATCGGGCGCCCTCCAGTGGCCGGTTCCGATCGAGGAACCACGCACGTCGTGCTCGCCGCTTACAGTTGCAGGGACAGCCTCGGCCTCGAAGCTACGCTTCTCACCGTGTTCCCTTTTAAGCCCCTTGTCAGGGCACCAGCGCGATCATCAGCTGGTCGACAAGCGATCAGCTGGAACGAGCTAGCCGCTGTGGTTCGCGCGCACAAGAAGTCGCGGCTCGAGATTATTCGTCAGCGACGTTCGCAGATCCGTTAGCTGGGCAATCCACCCTGCCCTCGCCTCTGCAATCCCAACTCATGTTCGTTACGGGAAAGCCCTGTGGGCCGCTTCCATGACCATAAAATCCGCCACTTCGAAGATTGTGGCCCGGAGGTTTTGACACCCACGAACCCACCGAAAGAAGGCGGTGTCAGAACCGGATGGCTGTCACACTTCGCTTCCCGATCGGGATCGTATTCCGGAGAAAAGGTCCGCCTCTCGAAAGTCCGGCAATCGACCACGCCGGCAACACCTTCTCGACGCAGGCAAAGAGAATTACCGATTCGGCGACCACCCGCGCTGACGCTTCGCGAGACGATCGAGTTCAGCCGCGACCGATACAGCAGCCCGCTCGTCGGATCAGCCAGGATGGTCGTCAACGGGGTCGAACGCTGGTTCAAGGCGCGTGTGTTCGACGGTTTGAACGTCCACGCCGGTCACCCAAGCCAATTTCGCCGCTTCACCGTCGACGTCGTACCGTTGCTGCAAGCGTGCGGCGTCAGGCCAATGCTTCGGTCTGGCCTGGCAGGAGTTGCTCGCGTTTGGCGACGATTAGCGGCACCAGCATCTGACCCGCGACATTGACCGCGGTCCGCCCCATGTCGAGGATCGGGTCGATCGCCAGCAATAGCCCCGCTCCGGCGAGCGGCAGTCCCAGCGTTGAAAGAGTCAGCGTCAGCATCACCGCCGCGCCGGTCAGCCCCGCGGTAGCGGCCGATCCCAGCACCGAGACGAACGCGATCAGGAAATAGTCGCCCAGGTGAAGCGGGACGTTGAAGAATTGCGCGACGAAGATCGCCGACACCGCGGGGTAGATCGCCGCGCAGCCGTCCATCTTGGTCGTGGAGCCGAGCGGCACCGCGAACGCCGAATAGGAGCGCGGCACGCCGAGCGCGCGCTCGGTCACTTCCTCGGTCAGCGGCAGCGTGCCGACCGAAGAGCGCGACACGAAGCCGAGCTGGATCGCGGGCCAGGCGCGGCGGAAGAACCATGCCGGACTGATCCCGTGAAGCAGCAGCAGGGCAGGATAAACGACGAACAGGACAAGGAAGAGGCCGAGGTAGACCGCACCCGCGAACGCGCCGAGCGACGAAAGCGTGTCCCATCCGTAGCGCACCACCGCGTCGCCGATCAGCGCGGCCGATCCGATCGGCGTCAGCGCGATGATCCAGCGCAGCAACCGGCGGAAGACCGCGAGCGCGGAGGTGTTGAACGCCAGGAACGCCGCCCCCGCGTCGCCGACGCGCACCGCAGCGGCGCCGATCGCGATTGCCGCAACGATGATCTGCAGCACGTTGAAGCCGAGCGTGGTCGACACCGCGCCATCCTTGATGCGCGACGCGGCGGACAGGCCCAGCATGTTGGCGGGGACGAGCCCGGTCAGGAAGTCGAGCCACGATCCGCGCGTCGTCGGCATCTCGGCGGCGGCGGCGCTGACGTCGGCGCGGATGCCGGGCTCGATCACGAGGCCGAGCGTGATGCCGATCGTGACCGCGATTAGTGAGGTGATGGCGAACCACAACAGCGTCTGCGTCACCAGCCGCGCGGCGTTGTTCAGGTCGCGCAGCGCCGCGATCGATCCGACGATCGCGGTGAAGACCAACGCCGGCACCAGCGCCTTCAGCAACTGAACGAAGATGGTGCCGATCGTGTGGAGCGTCACCGCGAGCGCGCCGTCGACGCCGCCGGTCTGTCGCGCGACCAGGCCGAGTGCCAGGCCCGCGACCATGCCGACGAGGACCTGCACACCGAACGACGGCAGGCGATTGGGCGTTTGAGTGCTCATGAACGAACAGATGGGCGGTCGCGCCGGCTGGGCCAAACAAGCAATAGTGTCGGCAACCCAAGCCATGAATGGCCAACGAGCCCCGTGGACTGCGATGACCCCATGCGGTCCGCCGTCACCAGTTCAGCCCGGCGCGAACGTAGAGGAAGCGCCCGTTGAACCCGAACGGCGAGTAATAGGGAAAGCCCAGCACGCCGGTCGAGTTGTTCGCGATCGAGGTTTGCCGCGGATAAACGTCGAACAGGTTGCTCACCCCCACGCCGATCTGCGCACCGCGCGTGGCGGAATAGCGCAGCTCCAGATCGGTGATCGCGCGGTCGCCGGTGCGGACATCGGCAGCGGGTGTCGTTCCCGGCTGGTTGACGTCGCCGTAATAGGTCACGCGTGCCAGCGCGCCGATCTGGTCGAGCGACCAGTCGATCGTGCCCGTCACCTTCTGCTGCGGGGTGCCATCCTCCAGCGTCAGGATGCGGCTGCGCGCGAACAATGTCGGCGCGGGGTCGAGGGTCGCGGTGGAGGTGGGCACGCGCGTGACCTTCACGTCGTTGATGTTGCCCGCGACCGTGAAATCGAACGCACCCGCGGCCGTCGTGCGCCAGCGATAATGCGCCACCGCGTCGATCCCCTTGGTGGTGGACGCCAGCCCGTTGATGAAGAAGCGCGCGGCGGCCACGCCGGTGTTGGTTTGGGCCAGGATCGCCTGCACCTGCGGATTGCCGGCCCCGGCGATATTCTCCGACAAACCGATCTGGTCGCGGATGTGGATGCGATACGCGTCGATCGTCAGGTCGAACCCGCCGGCGCGGATCACCGTGCCGAGCGACAGGTTGGTCGACTTCTCGGGTTCGAGCGGCAAGCCGCCGAGCGCGCGTCCGACGTCGCTGGTCGATGGCACCGTGCCCGTCAGCACGGGCGTGCCGTTGGTCACCACCGAGGCGACCTGCGTGAAATATTGCTGCTGGAGCGAGGGCGCGCGGAAGCCGGTCGACGCGGTGCCGCGCAGCGCGAACCAGTCGGCGAGGTCGTAGCGTGCCGACAGCTTGCCGTTCGCGGTGCTGCCGAAATCGGAATAATCCTCGGCGCGGCCGGCAATGCCGAACAACAGCCTGTCGGTCACCTGCGCCTCGACGTCGACGTAGACGCTGCCGCTGCGGCGGCTGCGCTTCGTCGCGTTGCGGGGATCGAAGCCACCGAATCCTTGTGCACCAGGCGCGGAGCCGGCGACCGCATCGGTCGCACCCGCGGGATAACCGTAGGACGCGCGCTCGCCCGCGCTGATCTTGTACCCTTCGCGGCGCCCTTCGATCCCGAATGCGAGGTTCAGCGACTGGAACACGTCGAACTTGCGCGTGACATCCAGGCCGGCGACATATTGGTCGTAGGCGACCTCACCGTCGTAGAAGTTGCGTGGGGTGGCCGAGCCATAAGCGTAATTGGCCGAATTGAGCGTACGGAAATCAACCGTGTTGCGCCCGTAGCTGAGCGACAGGTCGAGGTCGAAACCGCCCAGCGTGCTACGCAGGCCCGCCGCCGAGTTGATGTCCTTGGTCTTGGTGTTGATGAGCGGCAGGAACCCGTCCGGGTAGCCCGCGAGCGCGAGCTGGCGCCGCGTCGTCGCTGCCGCGGTGGTCTGCGCCGCGGGATTGACGCGCGGGAATGCCGCACTGCGCGTGTCGCGTTCCTGGTATCCGCCGAACGCGTACAGGCTGAGGTTGTCGGTCAGCGAGGTGCCCGCATTGACGAAGCCGGTATATTGCTCGACCTGCGGGTCGCCGTAGCGACCAGTCACGCGCGCGGGGGAAACGCGGGTGTCGAGATCGGCGCGGTTGGTCGGCTGCCGCTTCAGATACTCGCCGGTCAGCGTGACGAAGCCGTCGTCGCCGAACCCGATGCCCTGCCACGCCGACACGGTGACGCTGTTCTCGCCCGTCACGTGGCGGCTGTTGCGCGCGGTATCGACCTGCGTGTCGTAGAAGCCGTAATTGACCTGCGCGCCGCCGCCGAAACGCGCCTCGCGCAGGCGCAGGTTGATGACCCCCGCGATCGCGTCCGAGCCGTATTGCGCCGACGCACCGTCGCGCAGCACCTCAATCCGGTCGAGCGCGAACGTCGGCACGGTGTTGAGGTCGACCGCCGCCGATCCGCGCCCAACGGTGCCGTTGGTGTTGAGATTGGCCGAGGTGTGCCCACGGATGCCGTTGATCAGCACCAGCGTCTGATCGGGCGACAGGCCGCGCAGCGTCGCCGGACGGATCGCGTCGGTGGCGTCGTTGGCGGAAGGGCGCGGGAAGTCGATCGACGGCGCGATCGTCGCGAGTGCGGCGGCGACCTCGGTCGTGCCCTGGCGTTGCAGGCTGGCTGCGCTCAGCACATCGACCGGCGACACGCTGTCGAGCCGGGTGCGTCCGGCGGCGCGCGTGCCGGTCACGATGATGTCGTTGCCCTCGTCGGCAGTGATCGCCGCATCGGCCGCGGGTGCCGCCTGCGCGGGTTCGGCGACAGCAGGCGTGCCCGGCGTCGGCGTCTGCGCATCGGCAAGCGGCGCGACGAGCGCGAGGACAGATGCTCCGGCAAGTGCGAGCGGGCGGTATGTCATGCAGGGCACCCCTTTTGATTGGTGGCTTGGCCACGCGTTCTTATTCAGCATCAAGAAACGGTCTGCCCGCCTGTTCCGCGCTGGCCCGACCGGCTCACGTTTCCGGAAAACAGAGTGGCTCGCCGGACACGCCGGCGAGCCTCAGGTTGCGCTAGGGAGCATCCTGGCGGGTTGGTGAAAGAGCGTGAGGCGTCAGAAAGCATTGCCCACGGAGCTGTTGGCGTTCGTCACGGTCGCATTGTCGAGCGGACCGGCCGCCAGCGCGGCGTCGTTCTCGGTCAGTGCGTCCTCGTCGTTCAGCACAATGTCGCTGCCCGCAACGGTGTTGCTGGCCTCATCCGACCTGCCGCAGGCGGCGGCGCCGAGTGCGAGCGACAGCGCGAGCGTGGTGACGATTTTCTTCAAGGTTACCTCCTTTGTGACGATCAAAGCGGGAATGACGCAGGTGTTGCGGCAACGCCGCGATGGATCGCGGCACTGTCGCGCAGCGCTTGGCCGAACAGCGAAAAGAAGCCTCGGTTGGCGGGGTTCGCCTCGACGTCCCATTCGGGATGCCATTGCACCGCCAGCACCTCGGCGCCGCAAGGACGCGCCGCGATCGCCTCGACCACCGCGTCGCCCGACGCACGCGCCTCGATCGACAGGTCGCTGCCCAACCGGTCTATTGCCTGTTCGTGGACCGAATTGACCGAGACCGAACGGCGACCCGTCTCGCGTGCCAGCCGGCCACCGGCCGTCAGTTCGACGTCGTGATGATGGTTGAACAGCTCGGCATAGGGCCGCGCGTCCCAGCCGCCGCGCAGGTGACGCTCGCGACACGGCTCGCGCGACAATGTGCCACCGAACAGGACGTTCAGCTCCTGCAAGCCGCGGCAGATACCGAACACCGGCTTGCCCGCCTCGATCATTCGTGAAGAGAGCGTGAGCGCGACTTCATCGCGATCGTCGTCGCGAACGCCGTCATTCACCTCGCCGCCGTAGCGATGCGCGGCGACGTTGGAGCGCGAGCCGGTGAGCAGCAGACCGTCGAGGTGGTCGCTCAGCGCGCCCGCGTCGCTCACATCGGCGATCGCGGGCACCAGCATCACGCATGCGCCGGCATAATGTGCGAGCGGCGCGACGAAGCGGCTGGCGACCGCCTGGATCGGCCGCTGCGCCACCTCGTTGCAGCACAGCACCCCCACCAGCGGCTTGCGTGCTCCACTCACGTTCATTGCTCCGCCAACCGCTCACGCACCGCCTGCGCACCAACGGCATTGAGCACGCGCGCCTCGGGTTGCGAGACGATGCTGCCCGCGGGCACGTCGCTCAGCAGCCAGACGTTGCCTCCGATCGTCGCACCCCGCCCGATGGTGACTCGGCCAAGGATCGTCGATCCGGCATAGATCACCACATCGTCCTCGACGATCGGATGACGCGCGTGGCGGCTGCGCGGGGTCGGTGCCGCGTCGCCTGGCGGCGTGCGCGCGCCGAGCGTGACGTGCTGGTAGAGCCGCACGCGCGCACCGATGATCGCGGTTTCGCCGATGACGACCCCCGTGCCGTGATCGATGAAGAAGCTTTGGCCGATCGTCGCGCCGGGATGGATGTCGATCCCCGTCCGCTCATTGGCCAATTCGGAGATCAATCGTGCCACGATCGGCGCGCCGAGCTGAAACAGCTGATGCGCGACGCGGTGATGCAGGCTCGCGATCGCACCGGGATAGCACAGCAGGATCTCATCCTCGCTGCGCGCCGCCGGATCGCCCAGGAACGCCGCGGCGACATCGCTGTCGATCAGCGCACGGACTTCACCCAGGGCCGCCATGAACAGCCGCACGATCGTCGCCGGCTGGTCGGCCTCGAACCCGGCTCCGCGCGCCTCATCCTCCCAATAGGACAGCTCGGCGGCGACCTCGCGCTCCAGCTCGGTGGCGAGCGCGATCAGCTTGGCCGCGACGAAGCCATCCTCGTCGCGCGCATTGCCGATGAAGCCGCCAAGCCGCCGCGGGAACAGGGCGGACGCGATCAGGTCCATCAACGCCGCCACGCCGCGGCGGGACGGGAATGCGCCGACCGGCCGATGGGCCGAACGACGGCGCGCCTCGTCACGTACGGAACGGAGTGCCGTCACCGCAGTGTCGATCGCCGATCGCCCGTCCGATCGCGGAAGCGCCGCGAGGCTCATCGGCCAGCACCACCCGGCCGGTGCCCAGGCGCCGGTAAAAAGACAGGTGACTGGAGGATCGAGGACATGCGCAGCGGTAAACTCCTGTCGAGCAGGATATCCCAGCTTTGCAGTAGGTGTTAAAACGATTGCTAGACCGCTGGAAAGGCAACCTATCGACCGGCGGCGACATTCCTGTGGCGGTGAACCCCGCTCGACGTTTCGAGGACAACTACTTGATCAAGCATGTGACGATCATCGGCGGCGGCTTCTCGGGAACGTTGCTCGCGATCAACCTGCTGCGACACGACGGGCCGCGTGTGACCCTGATCGAACGAGCGGCGCTGGGTCGTGGCATCGCCTACGGAACGCGCCAGACGGAACACCTGCTGAACGTGCGCACCGCGAACATGAGCGCCTTTCCCGATCAACCCGATCATCTCGTGCGCTGGTTGTCGAGCCACGACCACGGCTTCGATGCCGCGGATTTCATCCCGCGCCGTCTTTACGGCGGCTATCTGCGCGATCTGCTCGACACCGCGGCGGCGTCATCGCCCGGACGGCTTGATCTCGTCGCGGCGGACGCTCTCGCCGTGGAGGAGCGCGGTGACGGCCACCGCGTTCGTTTGTCGGATAGTCGCCACGTTGACACCGATGCGGTCGTGCTGGCGCTCGGCAACCTGCCGCCACACGTACCCGCCACGCTGCAGCCGGTCGCGGACCATCCGGCCTTCATCCGCAATCCCTGGAGCATACAACCAGCGCTGGGCGATCTGTCGCACGGCCTGAGCGAGGCTGACACACTGTTGCTGATCGGTAGCGGATTGACGATGGTCGACGTGGCGGTGCAGCTCGACAGCGCCGGGTTCAAGGGCCGGATGATCGCGATCTCCCGCCGCGGACTTCTGCCGCATCGCCATGCCTCGGGCGGCGCCCACCCGGCGCGGCGACGCGAGCGGCCGGCGCCGCCATTGTCACGGATGCTTCGCGCGGTTCGCGACCGCGCGTCCGACATCGGCTGGCGCAGCGCAGTGGACGAGCTACGCCCCTTCACGCAGGCGATCTGGCAGAGTGCCGATGACGCGACCCGCGCGCGCTTCCTGCGCCATCTGCGTCCGTGGTGGGACGTGCACCGCCACCGGCTTGCGCCCAGGGTGGCCGATCGGATCGCGTGCCTGATCGAGGCTGGCCGACTGGAGGTACGCGCCGGCAAGATCTGTCATGCGGAGGTCGCCGACAAGAAGCTCAACGTCGTGTGGCGCGCACGCGGCACGGCCACCACCACCACGCTGGACGTGTCGCGCATCATCAATTGCGTCGGCCCGCAGGGTGACGTGACGCAGGTGGACGAACCGTTGCTGGGCGACATGATCGCGCACGGCACCATACGCCCCGACGCGGAGCGGCTTGGGATCGATGTCGACGCGACGGCACGTGTCCGCTCGTTCGACGGGCAAGCGAACGAGAGCATCTTCGCCGTCGGGCCGATGACACGAGGCGCGTTCTGGGAGATCACCGCGGTGCCCGACATCCGGCGTCAGGTGTGGGACCTCGCGCGCTACCTGTCGAACGCACACTGGGTCGCAGGCGAAGGACTGTGATCGGCGAGCTTCGTGCGCGACAAGCTGACGTGCCAGACGGCAAAGCGAAACTTCGCTCCACCAGCTGCAAGGTGCTTTAATCGGTGGTTGCCATGACCGATCTCGCCATCCTGTTCGAACATCCGCAGTGGTTCGCGCCGCTGTTCGCCGCGCTCGACCGTCGCGGCGTCGATTACCGCGCGATCCACGCCGACGGCCTCGCCTTCGATCCCGCCGCAACCGCGCCGCCCGCCCGCGTCATCTTCAACCGTATCGCCATGTCGAGCTTCCTGCGCGCGCCCGAGCATCCAATCTTCTTCGCCGCGGCCGCGCTCGCGCAGTGGGAGGCACAAGGGGCAACCGTGCTGAACGGCACGCCCGCCCTGACGCTCGATGCCTCAAAGGCACGGCAGTTGTCGCTAATCGCACGGCTCGGCCTGGCGATCCCGGCGACGCGCGTCGTTCACCGCGCCGCCGATCTGGTCGCCGCGGCGCGTGACCTGCGCTTCCCGATCGTGGTCAAGGCGAACATCGGCGGATCGGGCGCGGGCATCGTGCGCTACGACGATCCCGCCGCGCTCGCCGCCGCGGTCGCAGCCGGGCAGGTGCCCGACAGCATCGACCGTGTGCTGCTGGTGCAGGAATATGCGCCGGCGCGCGGCGGCACCATCACTCGGATCGAGACGCTGGCGGGGCGTTTCCTCTACGCGCTGGAGGTCGACGGCGGTGGCAGCTTCGACCTGTGCCCGGCGGACGCGTGTGCACTCCCCGGCCGCCCGACCATCACGATGAAGGCGGTCGAGCCTGCCCCGGCGTTGATCGCGGGCGCGGAGGCGATCGTCGCCGCCGCGGGGATCGACGTCGGCGGGGTCGAGGTGCTGATCGACGACCGCGACGGGACGCCGCGTTTCTACGACGTCAACGCGCTCTCCAACTTTGTCGCCGATCCGCTCACCGTGCTGGGCTGGGATCCGCACGATCGGCTGGTCGACTGGCTCGAACAACGCATTGCGGAGGCACGCGCGTGAGATACGGTTATTGGATGCCTGTCTTCGGCGGCTGGCTGCGCAACGTTTCCGACGAAGGCATGGAGGCGACGTGGGATTACGCCAGGCGACTGGCGCAATCGTCCGAGCGGTGGGGCTATGACCTGACCCTGATCGCCGAGCTGAACCTGAACGACATCAAGGGCGTGGAGCAGCCCGCGCTCGACGCGTGGTCGACCGCCGCTGCGCTTGCGGCAGTGACCGAGCGGCTGGAGCTGATGGTCGCGGTACGCCCGAACTTCCACCACCCCGCGTTGTTCGCGAAGGCCGCGGCGAACATCGACCGGATCGCGGACGGACGCCTGTCACTCAATGTCGTGTCGAGCTGGTGGGCGGACGAGGCGAAGCAATACGGATTGCAGTTCGACAAGCACGACGATCGCTATGCGCGCACCGCCGAGTGGCTGGACGTGGTCGATGGCCTGTGGCGCGAGGATCGCTTCAGCTACCAGGGCCGCTTCTACACGACGCAGGATGCGATCTGCGCGCCCAAGCCGAAGAGCCGACCGATCATCTACGCCGGCGGGGAGAGTGACGCCGCGAAGACGATGATCGCGGCGCAGTGCGACGCCTATGTCATGCACGGCGATCCGGTGGCGGCAATCGCACCCAAGATCGACGACATGCGCGCGCGCCGCGCCGCGGCGGGCGGCACGCCGATGACCTTCGGCATGGCCGCCTACGCGATCGTCCGCGACAGCGAGGCCGAGGCGAAGCGAGAGTTGGAGCGGATCACCACCGTCACCGAACTGCCCGCAGGCTACGCCAATTTCGATCAATGGCTGTCGGGGACGCAGCTGGAACGCGAACTGAAGCTGCAGGAATATTCGGTTTCGAACCGCGGGCTGCGCCCCAACCTCGTCGGCACGCCCGAACAGTTGAAGGAGCGGATCGCAGAATATGAGGCCGCAGGGCTCGACCTGCTGCTGCTACAGATGAGCCCGCAGGAGGAGGAAATGGAACGGTTCGCCGCCCAGGTCATGGCCGTGCCGACCGCGGTGCCGGAACCCGCGTGAGGGTTTTGCAGAGGGTTCCGCCGGCGGCGCGTATTCTGGCCGCGCTGATCGCGGGACTCGGTACAGGCTACCTCGCGGGGCCGCGCGCCGCCGTTCTGCCGGCGGTGCAGGCGGCCGGCGGGCTGTGGCTCGACGCGCTCAGGATGCCGATCATCCCGCTGGTCTTCGCGCTGGTGGTCACCGGGCTGGGCAGTGAAGGCGGCATGGCCGGTGACGCAGCACCTGCCGGCGGACTGGCGCGACGCGCGATCGGCGCGTTCGTCGTGTTCCTGTTCGGCTCGGCTTTGTTCGGCGTCGCGCTCGGCTCGGCGATGTTTAGCGGCTGGCACGTGTCCAATTTGTCGGGAGTCACGACTGGGGCTGCGAAGCTGCCTGATCTGCCCCCGCTCGCCGACACGCTGCGCGCGCTGGTGCCGGTCAACCCGATCGCCTCGGCCGCCGCGGGTGCGATCGTGCCGGTCGTCATCTTCGCGCTGATCTTCGCGCTCGCGCTGCGCCGGATCGAGCCCGACCGGGCCGCAGCTGTGACGAAAGCATTCAGAAACCTGCTCGACCCGCTGCTGGTGATCATCGGCTGGGTCCTGCTCGCCGCGCCGGTCGGCGTCTTCGCGCTGTCGTTCGACGTCGCCGCGCGCAGCGGGTTCGCAGTCGGCGCGCTGCTCGCCTGGTACGTCGTCGCACGCGTGGTCGCGGGCGTGACACTGCTGGCGGTCTTCGTGCTGCTGGTCGCAATCGCCTCGCGCACGCCGGTGCGCGTGTTCCTGCGCGTGATATTGCCGGCGCAAACGGTCGCGTTCAGCACGCAATCTTCGCTCGCGTCACTGCCCGCGATGCTTCAGGCGGTGCGCACGCTCGGGCTGCCCGAGCGCACGGCGGGCATGATCCTGCCGCTCGCGGTGGCATTGTTCCGCATCAGCGCGCCGTGCGCGATCACGCTCGTCACGCTGGCGCTCGCGCGGTTGAACGGCATCGATCTCGAGCTAGGCCAATTGGTCGTGGTGGCGATGCTGGCGGTGCTCAACAACTTGGTCATCGCTGGGCTACCGAACCAGATCAGCTTCTTCGCCGCCTACGCCCCGGTTGCGCTCGCGGTGGGCGTGCCGATCGAACTGTTGCCGTTGTTCCTGGCAGTGGACACCATCCCCGACATGTTCGCGACAGCAGCGAACGTTACAGCTGACGTGGCCGTCACGACCGTGCTGACCGAACACGATCGTGATGCATCGGGCGTGTCCGTCTGACGCGCGACACGCGGCATGGCGCTATGTCAAAGAAAGCGGCCTGGTGGTCGGGGTGATCCCGGTCAGAAATGAATGCTGTTTTTCGGTCACAGCCCGACGATTGTGACACATGCTGATCAGCCGCTCGATGATGTACTGACCCACAATCTGCCTTTCAGGACGGAATCACCGCTTCCTGATTCCGGACGGTCGTTCATCTCAGAAATGTTTGCTCGGCCAGCTGTTCACCGCGTTTCGTCAGAACCGCGCGGGCTTGCCGGGCTGCGCCGACCGCCTGCCTGTAGTGCACGGTCGCGTATCGCTCGGCCTCGTCGAAGCCGACCGGCGCCCAATCCTCGGTCGGATAGCAGGCGTCGTAGATCGCGCGCGCAGCCGCACGCAGTTGCAGATCGTGCTGCATCGGGTCGCTCCAGCAATCGAGTCACCGCATCGGCGGCGTCCGACTAGCTAGAACAAATACGGAACGCTTCGCAAGGCGCTTTCCTGTGCCAGCAACGCGTGCGAACTCGTCACCGTCAAATGGAAGCGACCTCGACGCTACGCGATCCTATTGCCACACGCTGACGCGCTCGGCCGGTGCCAGATACAATGCGTCACCGGGCTTGACGTTGAACGCCGTGTACCAGGGGG